>JAGBID010000128.1 GCA_017935165.1 Clostridia bacterium | reverse complement strand
TTACTCCTGAAATGGCTGCAAGAATTTTTGAAATTGATAACGTTTCCGGTATTAAGTGGACAAGTCCCAACTACTTCGGTATGAACGTTTTAAAGCAGCTTACCCATGGCGAGATGAACATCATAAACGGACCTGACGAGATGCTTTTAATGGGTCTTAACGCAGGTGCCGACGGCGGTATAGGCTCCACTTATAACTTTATGCTTCCTAAGATCAAGAAGGTTTATAAGGAGTTTACTTCAGGCAACAAGGATGCTGCTATGGCTGCACAGACAGACGTTAACAGAATTATCCACGCGCTCTTAAAGTACAAGGTTATTCCTGCTTGTAAGGCTATCCTTGAAAAGCAGGGTATTCCCGTTGGTAATGCGTCCTTCCCCCAGACAAGATACACAGAGGAAGAAAAGCAGGTACTCTTCGAAAAGATGCTTAAAGCAGGTCTTTAATTTAATAAATTCGGGCGGCTATTTTTAGCCGCTCTTTTTTTGCGTAAATTATTAATTAATCGTAAACTTTTATATAACTTGCGCTATTTTTTATATAAAATTATTGACAAGTTTTGTTTTTTGAATATAATGAAATTGTAATTAAGATTAACCTTTGAAAGGATGATATAAATATGGGTAAAACTTTATACAGCTTAATGCTTAGTGAAGAGGTTGTTAACGCAGTTGACATACTTGCCCACAGGACGGGACTTACACGCTCAGCTTTAGTTAACAAAATACTTGCCGAGTATGTTTCCCTTGAAACTCCCGAAAGCATGATAAATAATATTTTAAGGAGTATGGAAAGCATATTAAGTCCGCAGACAGAGCTTATCCCCTTTTTTGCCCCAAACTCCAAAACAATGTCCGTTAAATCAAGCCTTGCTTATAAATATAGGCCGACGGTAAGATATGAAGTGGACTTAGATCCGGCCAAACAAGACAGTATGGGTACATTGACAGTAGTTTTCAGGACGCAGTCTGTTTCACTTATAAACGAACTTACTGAATTTTTAAGAATTTGGGTCAGAATAGAAAACAAGCTTCTTTCCCCTATTACGGGAAAAATTCTGGAATGCGCCTTGTATGACGGTAAGTTTGTAAGACCTTTGCTTATGCCCGATTTAAGAAAAGCTAAAAGCGAGGATATTGCTTTTGAACTTACTGAATATATTAATCTTTTTGACAGCTGCTTAAAAGCTTACCTCAGCGGCGCAATAAATGAATATGGTATTTATGAAAACTACAGATTAAGCTTAAATAAAAGAAATATAATAATCTGAGAAAGGAACGAAAGATATGAATTTAGAAAAATATACACAGAAGTCTATTGAAGCTATTAAGGCGGCATCATTAATGGCAGAGGAAAACGGTAACCAATATATAACCGATAAGCACCTGCTTTACGCTTTACTTGACCAGGACGGCGGACTTATTCCTTCCATTTTTAAGAATATGGGCGCTGACCCTGACAGCTTACTTTCAAAGCTTAACACACTTATTGAAAAGCTTCCTAAAGTAAACGGCAGCAACGTACAGACCTACGCTTCAAGCGAGACTACCAAAATATTAAATGACGCAGAAAAGCTGATGAGTAAAAGCGGTGACAGCTTCGTTTCGGTTGAGCATATTATGCTTTTGATATTTGATAATGCCACAAGCGAAGTCAAGAAGCTTTTAAGTGATTCAAACATTAGTAAAAATGCTTTTATAAAAGAGCTTAACAAGGTAAAGACCTCCCCTGTCAACGGTGATAATCCTGAAAGCACTTATGATGCCCTTAATAAATACGGCACAGACCTTGTTGAAAGAGCAAGAAAGCAGGAACTTGACCCCGTTATCGGCAGAGACAGCGAGATAAGAAACGTAATAAGAATTCTTTCCAGAAAAACAAAGAATAATCCTGTGCTTATAGGTGAGCCCGGTGTTGGTAAAACAGCTATAGCCGAAGGCCTTGCACAAAGAATTGTTAAGGGCGACGTACCGGAAGGCTTAAAGGACAGAACTATTTTCTCTCTTGATATGGGTGCACTTATTGCAGGCGCCAAGTACAGAGGTGAATTTGAAGAAAGACTTAAAGCTGTTTTGGAGCAGATAAAGAAAGCTGAAGGTAAAATAATCCTGTTTATAGATGAGCTTCACACCATTGTTGGCGCAGGCAAAACCGAAGGCAGTATGGATGCAGGTAACCTTTTAAAGCCTATGCTGGCAAGAGGTGAACTGCACTGTATTGGTGCCACTACCCTTGATGAATACCGCGAATACATTGAAAAAGATGCCGCTTTGGAAAGAAGATTCCAACCCGTTATGGTTGATGAACCTACCGTAGAGGACAGTATTTCTATTCTTCGCGGTCTTAAAGAAAGGTATGAAATTTTCCACGGTGTAAGAATTCATGATAATGCAATTGTAGCGGCTGCTACACTTTCAAACCGTTATATTTCCGACAGATTCCTTCCCGATAAGGCAATTGACCTTGTGGATGAAGCCTGCGCTATGATAAGGACGGAAATTGACTCCATGCCAAGTGAGCTTGACGATTTAAGAAGAAGAATTATGCAGCTTCAGATTGAGGAGATGGCGCTTAAGAAGGAAGAGGACCAGCTTTCAAAGGAAAGGCTTGATGAAATCACAAAAGAGCTTGCTGACAGTAACGAGGAGTTTAATTCCCTTAAGCTTCGCTGGGAAAATGAAAAGCAGGGCGTTAACGCAGTTAAGGACCTTAAAGCTGAAATTGATAAATTAAACGGCGAAATTGAAGCAGCACAAAGAAACCTTGACTACGAAAAAGCTGCAAAGCTTAAATACAGCGAGCTTCCCAAGCTTGAAATAAAACTTAAGGAAGCTGAGGAATTAAGCGAAAATAAAGCTGAAAATACCCTGCTTCACGATACAGTTACCGAGAACGAAATTGCCGAAATTGTAGCTAAGTGGACGGGTATTCCCGTTACAAGGCTTATGGAAAGTGAAAGAGAAAAGCTTTTACACCTTGATGATTTCATTCATAAGAGAGTTATAGGACAGAACGAAGCTGTCACACTTGTTACTGAGGCTATTCAAAGAAGCCGCGCAGGTATTGCTGACCCAAATAGACCCATAGGCTCCTTCCTCTTCTTAGGTCCTAC
>JAGBID010000127.1 GCA_017935165.1 Clostridia bacterium | reverse complement strand
TTACTTGAAATAACGGTTGAGAAGACCTTCGAATGCCTTACCGTGTCTTGCCTCGTCACGAGCCATCTCGTGTACTGTGTCGTGGATAGCATCGAGGTTTAATTCCTTAGCACGCTTAGCAAGGTCAAACTTACCTGCTGTTGCGCCGTTTTCAGCTTCAACTCTCATTTCGAGGTTCTTCTTAGTGCTGTCTGTAACAACTTCACCGAGAAGCTCTGCAAACTTAGCTGCATGCTCAGCCTCTTCTAATGCTGCCTTTTCCCAGTAAAGACCGATCTCGGGGTAACCTTCTCTGTGAGCTACACGGCTCATTGCGAGGTACATACCGACCTCTGTGCATTCGCCTTCGAAGTTAGCGCGAAGGTCAGCGATGATATCCTCGGGAGCACCGAAAGCAACGCCAACAACGTGCTCAGCAGCCCATGTCATCTTACCCTTCTGCTCTACGAACTTCTCCTTGCCTACCTTGCACTGGGGGCACTGCTCGGGAGCCTCATTACCTGTGTGAACATAACCGCAAACTGTACATGTGAACTTTTTCATTTTAATTTCCTCCGTTAATTTAAAAATTTAATTTTTGATTTTATTCTCTTTCGAGACACTCTTTACATACACCGTGAAAGAGGACCTCGTTTGAAGTGACGCTTACGCCGTACTCTTCATTTAAGCTTTTTAAAAGCTCCTCGCTGAAGAAAGGCTTGTAGATATCACTTATTGACTGACATCTGTCACAAACAAAGTGACTGTGGGGTGTTGTGTCAGCATCAAAATGCTCCTGTCCATTTATAACGCCAACGCTTATCGCTTTTCCGTCCTCACAGAATTTTTTAAGATTTCTGTAAACGGTACCGAGACTTAAATCACGAAACTGAGGTTTCAGTTGTTCGTAGACCCACTCGGCATTTGGATGAGATTTAGTTGAGCAGATTGCTTGATAAATTGCATTGCGCTTTCTGCTGTAATTCTCTCTGACTGCCACTTGTTTCCTCCTTTACTGTATGTTTCCCTTTCGGTGATTATATAATATCACAAGATTTTCAGTTTGTCAATATAAAAATGATAATTATTATTATTTTTATTTAAATTTTTTTTAATAAGAAACACCTGCAGGAATAACCTTACAGGTGTATGTTATGCTTTATCTTCTCTGACCGTCCTCTGAATTAATGGATACGCTGGGTTCATCCTCTTCTTCAGAATTGCTCTCAGAAGGCTCTACAGATACTTCGCCGCTGATAAGAGCTTCAGCCTCAGCCTCGGTCATTGTTTTTAATTCAGTGTACTCAGCATAGATGTAAGCTTCCTTTCCTTCGTAAAGGATCTTGTGGAAACCGGAGCCATCATCTTCCTCAATAAGATAATAGGGTTCATTTACAGCCATGTAATAAACTTCACACTCGGTGTTTGCTTCCGCACGGATATTAACGCCGTCACCTGCAATTACAATTGTAACTTCCTTGGGAGGAGGTGTAGGTGTGGGAGTAGGATCTACTGCACTTAAATCCGGCATTGAGGAGGGCTCCTCTTCAACTTCTTTTGAGCCGCAAGCACAAACGGTAAATATTAATACTAAGGTTAAAACAAGCAACAAGAATTTTTTCAAATGGGTAGCCTCCGTTCAATCTAATATGTCTACTAAGATTGTACCACATATTTTTCATTTTTCAAACACATTTTTAACTTTTTTTCTGTATTTTTTCTTAATTTTTTGTGCATTTTTACTTTTCTGTGTCAGGTCTTTCCTCTTGGCCTGTTTTATCAATCTCAGTTTCTGCTTTTACGTTAATTTCAATATCTTTTAAATTCATTTCTGCAAGCTTATTTTCCCTATACAATATATAGTTTATGCCAAGAAGGTCAGCTTCTTTTTTGTAGCTTGTCAAAGCCTTATGAATATACTCTTCAATCTTCATGGAAGCTGCCTTTTCCATTTCGTTAAGTTTTTCTTCTCTTATAGTACCGTTAAAACTCATAGAAGCTATGGAAGCTTTCACCTTAACGCCTAAGTAAGCTTTATTATTTTCTGTATCCAAAGTAAGCTTTGAATCCGCTTTATTTAATTCAAGTGTAAATTTATAGCCATCACTTTCAGCTGTAACGGATGATAAACCTATTTCCCCCCTTGCTATTAAAAGTCCGGTTATTGCATCACCTTCCAGCAAAGAAACAGCCTTATAATTCTTTAAAACGTAAGCTCCGTCTAACAAAAGCTCCTCATCCTTTATACTGAGCCTTGGTATCAGAGCTGTTTCTGCAGGCGAATCAGTTAATGATATAAGCTCCATAAGGTTTATTGAAATTGTTTTTCCTGAATTTTTACTGCTGTTTTTCAAATTTCTTATAAAATCCGACGGTATCAATTCATCATCCTTTTTAAGCGAAAGCACGTCCGATGCTCTGCCTTCTGCAACAAAAAGCTGTTCAGTGGGCATTGCCTTAAAATACCTTATAAAAAAATCAAGGCAGCCTTCTATTCCTGCTTTTAGAGTTTCTTTTCCAAAAATAATATAGTAGCTGTCTGCATACATCTGGCGGCTGCCTGACTTTAAGGAGAGAGCGGAAAGAGCATCAAACACTGTTTCGCCCTCCGAATTTAATAACTCCTCTTTATCTTTACTTACATTTTCGCACCTGACACTTATTTTATAAAATCCGCCCTCATAGTCTACACCTATTCCTCTTATCAGCATTCTGTCGTGTATTTCTCCGTCGCAAGCAGTAAGCATACCGATTATCAGCATCAGAAATATACCAATACTTATTTTTCTCAATTTAACTCCTTCTCCTGTGTTTTATTTTATTATATACAATAAATATTATGGGAATCACCAATGAAAGAAGCACAAGACTTATAAGCCTGATTATATACATATCCCCTTCTTTCATAAAATTTTCATTTAAGCTTAAAATTAATACCGATATGATAAGCGGAACAAAGAATAAAAATTTGTTGATACTTTTATCACTTCTTATGGCGGTTTTATAAGACGCGATAAATGAAAGCGACATCCTCAGTATTGCTGCCATTATGAATATAAAGGTAAATATCAAATCAAGCCTTTTCAGCGGCATAGCATTTGTAACAGCTGAAAGAGTATAAAACGGATATTCCTGAGTTAATGCATAATAGCCTAAAGTATACTGAACAAGCAAAAAGAATATTGAAGCAATCAAGGCTGAAGAAAAGGTTAACAAGATATATTTCAGACGGAACTTTTCTTTTACACTTTCTTTCAGAATAATAAACTGAGGCGCAAAGGAAATAAGAGAAAAAATATATAGACTGTTATTATAAAAATCCGTTGTTCCGTTTACAAACGGGATTATATACTCCTCTTTTCTAAAATTCTGAAAGGATGCCAAACCGATAAACAGAATTCCCACTATAAAAAAGAAACTTATTGCAGTGCAGCTTCTTGCCAGACATTCCACACCTTTTACCGCACCGTACAAGGCTACAAGAAGCATCAATACCGAAATAAAGGCTGGGTTACCTTCAGGAATAATAGTGTTAGTAAGCATTTTCGTAACAAGTAAAGCGTCACTTGTAATAATAAAATTAAAATAAACAGGATAAATAATTCTGACTGCAATATTATCCTTGAAGCTTTCATTTATGAAATTAATGGGTAAAGAGATAAGTACGCTCAAAACAAACGCAGCAAATACTGAAAAAACAGTATCCGCAATGTTATTATTAAGCATATCGTTCCTTATAAACGCAAAAGGTGAAATAAAGCTGATAAAGGCAAAAAAAGAAAATTGCCATGAAGATATTTTATTATTTATCATTTATGCTGTCCTTTACTCCGGGCATATTGCTGATATTGCTTCTCATATTTTTTAGTCTTCTCCACGGAAGTCTGATAATAACGTCTGACATAGCTTTTAAACTGAAAGGCGCAAAAGGTGAAGTAACAGGTATACCGAAATTTTCCTCACTGCATATATTATAAATCAGGAATACAGCTGAAAGTATTATACCCCACACACCCAGTATTCCACCTGCAAAAATTAAAAGCAGCCTTATAATTGAAAGCTGTTCGTAAAGCTTTTGTATTGTATATCCTGAAATAGCCGAGGATGCAATAACCATCAATGAAGTAGCGCCAATCAAACCTGACTGCACAGCGGTATCGCCTATTACAAGGGCTCCAACTATACTTACCGCTTGTCCTAAGCTTTTAGGTGCTCTGAGACCTGCTTCCCTCATAATTTCGTAAAGCAAATTCACAAGCATCAGTTCCCACATAATGGAAAAAGGTGTCGCCGCTTCCTCCGCTGCTATCTTGCTTAAAAGAACATCAGGAATTAGCTCGGGCCTGTGAATTACTATCGCCGCATATAATCCCGGTAAAAACGCAGCAATCAAGAAAGCTATGAATCTTATACATCTTGTAAAGCTTGCATACATAGGTCTGTTTGCATAGTCATCAAGAGTTTGAAAATTCTCTGCAAACAGGTGCGGTACCACAATAACGTTGGGAGTGCCATCCACTATTATTCCTACTCTCCCCTCAGCAAGCTTACCGCAAAGGGTATCGGGACGTTCAGTAATGCCTATATTTCCAAAAAGACTGCTCTTTTTCAAAAATCCTGAAAGGTAGCCTGCGGCAAGAGCACTTTCAAGCTTTATACCTTTAACTTTGTTTTTTATATTTTCAAGTAACTGCTTATTTACTTTATTTTCAAGATAGCAAAGAACTACCGGAGTTTTACTTTCCTCCCCTACTGTGAGCATTTCAAACTTAAGCCCGGTGTTTCGCATTCTTCGGCGCACCATAGAAATATTTATAAGGAATGCTTCTACAAAACCTTCCTTTGAACCCTGCTGCATAACTTCATTATCCGGCTCCGAAACACTGCGCCTTTCAAACCCCTGCACACCAAAAGAAAGAGCGTAACCGGCTCCATCTATTAAAAGCACAGCAAAGCCTAAAAACATTTTTTCCGTAATCTCGCTTATTTTATAGAGTTTCTGTTCATCAGCTGTACCTATAGAATTGCTACTTATATATTCTAAAAGCGTATTACCAGTAAGCTTACTGTTAACGTCCATTAAAGGATTTAAAATACTTATTGCCGCCTGCTGTTTATTTATCATACCGTCAAGGGAAAGCAGCACCGCATCACACTCACCGATTTTAAATTCCCTTACAGTAAAATCCATAGCATTTTTAAAAAGCTCTTTCAAGCAAGTAATATTTTCACTTAGCTTTACTGAAATTAATTCCATACCCTTACTCCTTTTATTGTTATAAATATATTAACCTGTTTTAATTCGGTTATACTATAAAGGATTTAAGGAAGGATGTTTTATATGCTTAACTTATGTTTAAAAACGGTTTTTGTTTATTTTCTTGTTATATTATCTTTCAGACTTATGGGTAAAAGGCAACTGAGCCAATTACAGCCCAACGAACTTGTTATAACATTGCTTATTTCTGAGCTTGCAATTATTCCAATTCAGGATGATATCCCCTTTTTTACCCATGGAATAATACCTATGCTTCTATTGGTATTGCTTGAAATACTGCTTTCGTACTTTATGATTAAAAGCGGAAAACTAAGAAAGGTTATATGCGGCAGCCCTGTGATAGTAATTGCAAACGGTAAAATACTGCAGGATGAACTTAGAAAACAACGCTTAGCCATTGAGGATCTTTTTTCACAATTAAGGAATAAGGATGTTTTTTCCCTTGAAGAAGTTAAATATGCCATAATTGAAACAGACGGAAGATTGAGTGTTCTAAAGAAAAAGGAGTTCGAAGCAGTAAATGCAGGGGACCTAAATATTAAGACCAAGGATAATCCTCTTGAGCTTGTAATAATAAGTGACGGCGATATATGCAGTCATTCTCTCCTTTTATGCGGCAAGGATAATTTATGGCTTGAAAAAATCTTAAAGAAGGAAAAGCTTGAAAGAAAGGATATTTTTATAATGACATGTAATAAAAACGGTGTATATAAAATCATTAAAAAGGAATAAAGTAAAAATTATTCCCAAACAGTATTGATTTTTATGCATTTTTAAGGTATAATTATACAAATTTTTCGAAAGGACGGCAGTTACTATGAACCCTATTGTTTTTCGCATAGAGTCATTAAAAGATAATGAACTTGAAGCTTGCCTTGATACTATACACAAAGCATTTGACATTAACTGCCGAAGATTTGGTTTTACAAAAGAGAATTATCCAAGCTGTGCCGCATATATGAGTTATGATGAATTAAAAAAAGCAAAAGAAAGCGGCACCCATATTTACGCTGCATGGGCAGACGGCAAAATAGCAGGCTGTGTACAAATCAAGCGCGATGAAAATAAGATATACCACTTCCGCCGTTTTGCAGTTCTGCCTGAATACCAGAACAAAGGAATTGGCAGGGCATTGATAGCTTTTGCAAAAAATAAAGCCACCATATACGGCGGCAAGAAGCTTAAGCTTTTAATGGTGTATGAAAATGAAGAATTAAGGACACTTTATTCAAGCTGCGGATTTAAACTGACCGAAACAAAACGTGATAACGAACACCCCTTTTTATGCGGTATATATGAAATGGAATTATAAAGAGAAGCTGAGAATGCACAGTGCATTCTCAGCTTCCTTATTCTTCTATAACTTTTATATTGGTGGAATTTGCGCTGATAAGGGATTTGGCTTCGGAGTTTTCAGCAAAGGTGGCTGTTACGTTTTTAAACTTCACTGTAAGAGGCTCATCCTTTGAAGCTGTAATAAAACTTTCATTTTCGATATTCATAAAACGGCAGTTTTCAAAAGTTAATTCAGTCAAATGAGTTCCTTTTTGAATATATCCCACTTCGTCTGCATGGTAGCAAAGTAAATTCTTTGCGCCATCAAAACAACAATTTCTGAATACAATGTCCTTTGAAGATTCGTATGGATAATCCTCACTTGCAAAATATATAATAATGCTTTCAACGTTATGCCTGCCTTCGGTTCTTGGCAAATAATTTTTATTACCTTTAACTATTGTAACACGGTGAGGATAATAACCGGGACCGTAGAAATAACAGTTTTCACATAATATATGCACGCCACCTAAACGAAAATAATCGCAGGAGGTATTGCATACGCAGTTTCTTATTACCATACCGTCAACGTTTATACCTGCTATACAGTCATCGCCTGTTTTAAATACACAATTTTCAATGAGTACATTTCTGCTACAGTGGGCATGAATACCGTCAGAGCCTGCCAGGCAGGTTACGTTTTTCATTACTACATTTTCACAGTTGTTTACTTCGTGTAAAAAATTGCCGCTGTTTTGTGCTGTGTAGCCTTCAAGATGAACGTTTTTGCATGACGTGATATATATAGCGTGAGGTCCGCGGTACCTTTCTTCACCTAAAGGGTCATAACAATCCTGTCCGTCGATTACACTGTTTCTTTCGCCTATAATCTTAATATTTTCGCCGCCGTACACTGAAATTATGGCACGTCTGTATCTTTTTTCAGGTGTAGGCCAATCCTTAGAAGCAAAATAACTTTTTATAAGCAATAAATCACTTCTGTCCTGAACCCCTTCAGGAATCGGGAATATTTCATAATCTTCGCAATTATCGCTGCCGTAAAGCTCAGCGCCCTCTTTTAAAAGCAAAGTAGTATTCGAATACATTCTTAGTCCTGCAGTGTAAAAACGGCCCTTGGGGATAATGACTTCGCCCCCGTTTTCTTTACACAAATCAAAAACTGCCTGAATTGCTGCTGTTTGTAATTCAGTTGAGTTTTCTTTTACGCCGTAATCAGTAATAATATATGTATTCATTTTTAATCTCCTTAAGCTCTGTACGTTACACCTTTAGGTAAAATAAAGCGTATCATATTTTTTACAAGTGAGAATTTCTCCTCTGTTTTAACGTCACACTCACCGTCATAGTTACATATAGCAGGTTTTTCGGACTTAACTTCCATCTCGTAACCCTTTACGTATGTGAGGTAATCTTTTATGTAGTCGCTTTCAGGATGTTTACCGTTTTTGTAAATGCCCACAAGCTTTGGAATTTTATGTAGAGGAGGATTTTTGATAAGCACGAAATCCAGGAGACCGTCGTTTGTTACAGCTAAAGGAGCGCCCTGATATCCGCCGCCATAGAATTTTCCTGATGCTGCCAGTGCAAAGAGGTAATCACCCTCCATTGTAAGCTCGCCGCTTGCTGTTTTAACAGTTATTTTAAGTTGCTCGCCCCTTTTTCCCAAAAGGCTTTTAACTACTGCAAAATCATATGCCAAAGGACCGCTTACAAACGGTATTTTTTTAAAACCAGCCATATTGTATGCCACCTTCGCATCAAGACCCATTGAACAGATGTTTAGAGCCACACCGTTATTTGTATTAATACCGTCAACATAAATCGATTCGCCGCTTAACTGATTTTCAAAATTCATAAAAGCTTCTCTGTCACCATAGCACTTAACGTAATCGTTACCGCTGCCAACAGGGAAAATACCAATCTCTGCGTTTTCTTTGTTAGCTGCACCCCTTGCAATCTCCAGCAAAGTTCCGTCGCCGCCAAAACCGTAGATACGGACCTCGTCGCCTATTTCTGCCTCTGCCTTTGTAATCTCCTCGGCGTGGCCTTTGTACTCAGTTTCAATAATGGAATACTTTTCTTCCCTATCCTTAAAATATTCCTCTATAACACCTTTGATTTTGCCTAAATAGTTTTCGCTGCCTGCCTTGGGATTGATTATAAAAACATACCTCATTTTTATTTACCTCAAATCATTTATAATACATATAAACCTGACATTTAATCATACCGTTGTAAAGTTTGCGGCGCTTATCCGCTTTTCTGCCAAAATAATTTTCAAATTCCTCATCCGGACTTATAATTGAATAGTTCCAACCCCTCTTGCTTTCAAACTTTTCTCCCATTGTTCTGTAAATTTTTCTTGCGCTTTCTATATCAAGGAGTCTTTCACCGTAAGGAGGATTACAAACCACGCAGCCGTACTGCTCTAATTGATTATAATCCTTTATATCCCTTTGGATAACACTTACCTTTTTGGCAATACCCGCCTTCTTTGCGTTGTTCAAAGTAAGCTCCACGGCTTTCGGGTCAATATCATAGCCTGTTGCGTGGAAAGCGGTGTCGCGGATAATTACATCGTGAGCTTTCTCCCTTGCTTCCTGCCAGAGCTTTTTATTTACAAAGCCCCAGTTTTCGCTTACAAAGCTCCTTTTTATTCCGGGTGCAATATTAAGTGCCAGCATAGCACCTTCTATAAGAACTGTACCTGAGCCGCAGAAGGGGTCTATGTAATTTGCATCGTGCCTTACCCTTGACAATTTTGCAAGAGTGGCTGCTAAGGTTTCACGGATAGGAGCTTCGTTGGAATCTTTTCTGTAGCCGCGCTTGTGAAGTCCCTGACCGCTTGTATCAAGCATTATGCTTACTGTGTCATTCATAATAAGGAACTGTATCTGGTAAGTGCTGCCGCTTTCCTCAAACCAAGAAATACCATATTTCTCACTAAGCTTTTGTACAACAGCTTTCTTTATAATAGATTGACAGGTGGGCACTGAGCTTAATTTACTGTCAAGCACTCTTCCTTTTACGGGAAAGGCATCATTTTTACCAATAAAATCCTGCCATGGAATAGACTTTACACCTTGAAAAAGC
>JAGBID010000126.1 GCA_017935165.1 Clostridia bacterium | reverse complement strand
GGAAAATCCTGCCGTTTTTTATCTTATGAAATAATCGTCCGTTTTCCACTTGACGGGATTGTTATCAATGTATTCGTAATGGATATAATAGTCACTTACAGATATATCTCCAAATATATACCTATGCTTATCTGCACAAATTGTTACAAAATAGGCTCCGTTCCGGGAATAATTATAACCCTGAACACGGTTTAGCTTTCGTTTGGGTAATTTATCCATTATTATAAAAGCGTTTTTCTTAATTCCTCTGCTGATTTGGGTGAAAGGTAAACGGGTGGCACGTCAAAAACTGTCTTGCAGCCTTTCATGCCTTCCTTATTCATTCTGTATGCAGCTCTTGCATAACAAACAATAACGCTGGAAGTAAACTCGGGATTTGAGCCAAGCTTAAGTGAATACTCTATCATTTCCTTTGTTTCGCCGTTTACGCCCGTTACACCGCTTCTCATTACAAAGCCGCCGTGAGGAATACCCTTGTGGTCGCGGTCAAGCTCTTCCTTTGTAATGAAATTAACCGTTGTATCGTAATCTGCAAAGTAGTTGGGCATAGTCACTATTTCCTGACGGATTTTTTCAAGATCAGCGCCTTCCTTTGCTACCACGTAGCACTCTCTTGTGTGCTTGTCTCTTGTGGTAAGCTCGGGATTTTCACCTGCGCGAACCTTTTTAAGTGCATCCTCTACGGGAACTGTGTACTGCTTAGCATCTAAAACGCCGTCTATTCTTCTTATAGCGTCGCTGTGACCCTGGCTTACACCCTTGCCCCAGAAGGTATAGTCCTTGCCGTCGGGAAGAATGCAGTTACCTAAAAGTCTCTGCAAGCTGAACATACCGGGGTCCCAACCAACGGAGATAAGGGCAACCTTACCGCTTTCCTGAGCGGATGCATCGCAAGCTGCAAAATGCTCGGGAATTTTTGCGTGTGTATCAAAAGAATCCACAATATTGAAATATTTAGCGTACTCGGGGCTCTGCTTGGGTAAATCCGTAGCACTGCCGCCGCAGAGAATCATTACGTCTATATCGTCCTTCATATTTACAGCATCATCTACGTGATAAACAGGCACCTCGGAACTAAGAGTCTTCAATGTTTTAGGGTCACGGCGAGTGAAAAAAGCTTTGAGCTCCATATCGGGATTCTGCCTTAAAGCAAGCTCCACACCCCTGCCTAAGTTACCGTAGCCTAAAATACCAACACGAATTTTATTTGCCATTTCCATCAATCCTTTTAAATGAAATAATTTTCCGCCAATTAGTATAGCACATTTTTAGTCCATTGAAAATATTTTTATAAAATTTATTATAAATTAACTGAAAATCTCTTATACTCGGCAAAATAAGGCAATGGTTCCTTACTTAATTCTGCCTATTTCATCTACGGGGATTTCGGGGAAATCCTCAGGCTGCACTTTGAATTTCAAGGTTTCCATATCAAATCCGATATCCTCCACGGATTTATAGGCATTATTATTCTTTACGGAGGAATACTTCATTGAAGCCTCCATAATTTCGCCTACAAAAGCGCGGCTGTTAACAATTATATTATTTTCCACCACGTTGCCTGCAGGGTAAACGGGGAAATTGATATCCTCGGTGTTATTAAAATCATCGCTTAATTTTGCAAGGCTTGGGTACTTTTTCGCCCATATTTCGCTTCTGTAAGGCACTCTCTTTAATATTCTCCATTGTTCGCCGTCGGGATTATTTACACCCGCTCTGTACCAACCGTCCTTAAAGAAGCCATCGTAAGCGCGGTCATCAAACCTTAAAGGTGCGTCTGTTTCACCGATAATTATATTATTGATAGCGGTATTATCCCTGCCGCCGCCAATCTGGAAGCCGAATTTCTTTGCGTTTATAATTATATTTCCGTAAGCTGTCTGACCTGAGTGGGCATCGTCCCAATAAATAGCGTCGGGTCTTAGCCTTTCGTTACCGATATCCCTTATTATATTGTACCTGATTACGGTGCCGTAGCCTGCCCAGTCACGGCCTGTGTATATAGCGCCTGCATCTGCAGAATATAAAACCGCATCGTGAATATTGTTATATTCAATTAAGTGGTCGTTACCCTCATACTGTATAGCTTCGTGAGGGCAGAAGCAAATTTCGTTATGACTGCAAATATTTCCCACACCCGAAAGCTGCACACCCGGCTGATATGTTTTGTAAACCTCGGAATAATGGTGGATATAATTATTAAAAGCAACATTTTCGCCGGGAGTAAGGGTATTTCTGTCGCCGCCTATTAAATGAATACCCGCTTTTCCCGTTCTTGTTATCTCGTTATTTTCAGCCTTGTTTCTATAGCCTTCCAATATTATGCCGTGGTCGGAAATATTTTTAATTAAATTGTTTTTTATTACGCAGTCATTGCCCTTAACTACTACGGCACTTTCTCTTGCGCATTTAAAGGTGAATCCCTCTATAATGATATTTTCACCGCCGTTAATTTCCACCAAAGGTCTTTCTGTAAGAGAAAACTCAATAAGGTCACCTTCATTATAGGGGTAAACGTACAGCATTTCCTTTTCTCTGTCCAGAAAAAACTCTCCTGGTGCATCAAGCTCTTCTAAAATATTATAGAAATAAAACTCCGCGTCCTTTTTGCAGCCATACCTTGCCACGTATTCGGGGTAAATAGCGCGGTTAACTGTATTTATTTTAATTGGAGTGGAGGCATCTGCCCAGTCATGCATAAAGTAACCGAATATCCAAACGTTCTCGGGATTTTTCCAGGTCTGCATTCTGTAGTTAACTTCTCTTGTTACTATATAGCAGCCGCCGTAGTGGTTGCGCCTCTCTGCCCAACCCTCCCAATAATTTTGATTCGGGAACTCGCCTACGTCGCCGTTATCCAAAACTTCCTCAAGCTTAAGATAACCTTCATCAGGATATCTTGCAATATGCATTCTCTTACCGCCTGAAAACACTTCGAAGTTCTTACCTATTTTACCGTTATCATACTTGTCAGCAGTATGGTAAGCGCCTATAGCATATATTTCGCCGAAATCTTCAAGGCTTAAGCCGTACTTTTTAATATCAATAGCTCTTACCTTTTCTTTTGCTTCGGTATTTAATCTGTCCTTTATTTCCTCAAGTAAAGCTTCCGTCTCACAGAAAGCTACGCTTACACCGCCCGTAAGGGTAGCATTAATACCTATATATTTTGTGCCGCTGTCCCTTTCATCTAATACAAGGGAATTTTTATACTCACCCTCAAGGACGTAAACCGTGGAATTTTTATTCTCCCTTGCTAATGCCTGCGCTTTTTCAATAGTTATGAAAGGCACTTCTTTCGTACCATTATTATTATCGCAACCTGCTTTGCTTACGTAATATATATTACTCATATAAAGACCTCCTGAGTTTGGTAATTTGAGAATAACACAACAAAAATTTAAAGTCAACGGATTTTCATAAATGCTAATATTTGTCCATATTTTTTAACAATTTGTCCAGCTTTTTACTTTTCCTTTAGTATATTCCTCTGTTTCCGCTCATATAAATTAATAAAAGGAGGTACGGTTTTATGTAAAAACAATTTTAAGAAAATATGTGAATTTTTTGCATACTTATTAATTTCTGATGTCTTTTTGAAGCATCTTGTTTAAACGGGTTGTTGTTCCTTATTTTTCTCAGCAATATTCCCATTTTTTGAACTATTACTTGTGCTGTAACCTGAACACAGTACCATTATTTGTGGGGATAATTTATGTCAATCAGCAATATTTACAGCCTTTTGTGGGACAAGAAAGGCGATTTATTAGTTATTTTATTTTCTTCACAGGCATTAATTTGTATATTTATTCATATTCCCTTGTAAAAGAACATTTGTTCCCGATTTATTCTTATTATTTTTGTGTTTTTTGCACATAGATTTTTTTATGAAAAAGGGGGAATTTTTTCCAAAAACCAATTAATTGTGAGGTTTCCGATTTTATGTAAAGGAATGTTCGTTGCAATTTTGTGCATAATGCACAAAATAATATGGCTTTTAAGTTTGACAAATCAGTAATATTTTATTATAATCTCATTCGTAATTTGAAAAGTGTACTTTTCACTTTCTGCCTTGACCACTCACAAGGCTCCGCAAAAGCAACCATACATAATAAAAGCTTAATAAATTCAAATCGGTCAGGTAATTATTATGAAAAAATTTTTGAATTTTAAAAAAGGCGACTTTTGGAAAGAGCATAAGTCAAAAGTAATAATACCTTTGGTGCTTCTCCTTTCCATCGTCCTACTTTCCGTAATTGGTGTTGCAGCCAACACAGTACCCTACACCGTAATTGATGGCGAAGAAAATTTCGTTGTCAGCATCATTTTCCCTGATGAGAAAGTTCTTGCAGAAAAAGCTGAGGAAATTGGCCTTAACCCTGTAAGTGAGCTTGACGACTTGATTCTTGACGAAGAAAACCGCACCCTTACTGTTAAAAGGGCAGTTAACGTAACCGTTGATATCGAGGGCACCTTGAGTGTTATTCACGCAAACGTGGGACAAACCGTAGGAGATGCTTTAAAAGAAGCGAATTTAAATACAGACTGCAAGTATAAGGTATTACCCTCAACTGATACAGTTATTGAAAGCGATATGAGCCTCAGGCTTAACGATGGCTACATAGTAAAAATTAATGGTGAAGAGTTTGAAATAATGGGAAATAACGTTAAATCCGCATTGGAAGAAGCAAAAATCGGATTCGATGAGGATGACGGCGTAACACCTTCCCTTGAAACTCCACTTCACCCTGGAATGGAAATCAGCTTTATTGAAGGCTACAAGGTGCTTATCACTAACGGCAGCTTTACAGCCGAAACCTCCACCTTCGCATTAACTGTAGACGAGTTCTTAGAGGAACGCGGTATAAGCTTAGGCGAAAAGGATAAGCTTTCCGTGCCTGCCTCCACCGTTATCAAGGACGGCACCGAAATAGTTATCACAAGAGTTTACACAGTAAACGAAACTGTAACTGAAGCAACGGCTTTCAGCACCGAAATAGAACCTAACTTCGACTTTTTCTGGGGCGGAAGCGAGCTTAAAACTCCCGGTGTAAAGGGTGTGGACCAAGTTACCTACAGCTGTACTTACGAAAACGGCGTGCTCATTTCCAAGGAAGAAACAGGCAGAGTCGTTATCAAGGAACCTGTAAATGAAATTGTCTACAAACGTCCTACAAGCGACTACCAGAACGAGGTTGAAGCTGCAGTTATTAATAACGAAGGCGGCGGCAACTACTTCATTGACCATAACGGCAACAAGGTTTATTATAAACGACAGCTTTACGGTTCAGGTACAGCCTACTGCATCCCTGACGGTATCACCAGCGTAGGTCTTCCCGTTGGAAGAGGTATGGTAGCTGTTGACCCGAAAATTATTCCCTACGGCAGTAAGCTTTACATTACCTGCGGAAGCTACTGCTACGGCTACGGCATTGCAGGTGACACAGGCGGCGCACTTATGGCAGGTACAGCCCTTGTAGACCTTTATATGGATACACTTGAGGATTGCACTGAGTTTGGCAGACGCAATATGACAGTCTATATAATTGAATAACAGCAAACCGCACAGCTTAAACGTTGTGCGGTTTTTTGCGCTCATTACTTTTATATTTTCTGTTTCCGCTGAATCATCAGTTGTATTACTTAAAAAAAACAAAAAGCAGTGAGAATTTTACTCTCACTGCTTAAATTTATATCATATAGAATATGACAAGCAATATCACGGATAAAACAAGGAAGGCACCGCCAACGATAAAGAAATAAGCAAAGCTTACTTTCTTTTCAGCTCTTTTTTCAGCCTTATTTTCAATGTATTCCTTGTATTTCAGCATTGTCTTATCGGTACCGGGAATCATCATCTTAAAAGTATAGCTGAAAGCATAGCTGATGCCGTCAAAGAAGCCGTCCTTAGATACCCAAACAAGGCATCCGATCATAATAATTATGACACCCGGAATTGAGAGAGCGCTGCTTATGATGAATATTACTTCCTTAGCGCTCTGCGCCTCGAAAATTCCGTGGTTACTCATTGTTATATACGCCATCATAAGGCCTGTAAGGCTTGTGATGATGTACGAACCCAGCTTTTTCTTTAACTCGTCGCTCAATTTTATTCTACTTCCTTCCTATACTGCTGCTCTTCAGCATCGTTGCAGTATACGAAATGACCGGGAGAAATTTCACGGAGTGTGGGTTTATCCACACTGTAGTCGTGAGCAGCCAGGGAGTTATACTGGATTCTTGTTCTCTTCTTCTCGCTTCTGGGGTCAGGCAGAGGAATAGCGGAAAGAAGTGAACGTGTGTAGGGATGGAGGGGATGTGCGAAAAGCTCATCGGAATCAGCAAGCTCAACAAGCTTACCGAAGTACATAACACCGATTCTGTCGGAGAAATATTTAACAACAGAAAGGTCGTGAGCGATAAACATAATTGTAAGACCAAGCTTATCACGCAGCTCGTTTAAGAGGTTGATAACCTGAGCCTGAATGGAAACGTCCAATGCAGAGATAGGTTCGTCGGCAATCAATAGGTCAGGATTCATAATAACCGCTCTTGCAATACCGATTCTCTGACGCTGACCGCCGGAGAACTCGTGGGGATATCTGCCTGCATGCTCGCGAACAAGACCAACCATCTCAAGGATTTCGTATACCTTTTCGTCAATATATTTCTGGTCCTTGATACCGTTGATAACAAGGCCTTCGGAAATAATTTCGCGAACTGTCATACGGGGGTTAAGAGAAGCAATAGGATCCTGGAAAATCATCTGGATCTTTGTAACAAGCTTTGTGTTTTTAGCAACACGGAGCTTATCCTTATATTCCTTCTTAAGTGCGGCTAATTTTTCAGCATCGCCTGCTGCAGCTTCAAGCTTAGGCTTGTACTCAGCAATAACCTGGTCCATAAGAGTTTTTGCATACTCTTTGTCAGAGTTCTTGTGGTCAAACTTTGCCTTCTTGATTTCTTCGTAATTATTACGGATCTCTTGCTGGAGCTCAGCCTTTCTTTCAGCTGATAAATCCTTTTTCTTAAGCTCTTCCTTAGCTGCCTTAATAGCGTTTCTGTAACTTCTGTCGCCTGCGCAAATACGCTGGTCCTTGAAGTAGATGCTGCCGGAAGTGATGTCGTAAATCTTAATGATTGAACGGCCTGTAGTTGTTTTACCGCAGCCGGATTCACCAACAAGACCGAAAACCTCGCCCTTCTTGATATCAAAGCTTACGTTATCAACAGCCTTATTCTCATAAGTACCGGACTTGAAATACTGGCAGAGATTTTCAACTCTGAGGAGAACTTCGTTATTCTTTGTTGTGCTCATCAGTTTGTACCTCCTGTCTTAGTCATTCTTTCAATTCTGTCGGTTACGATTCTGGGAGGTTCAACCTTAGGTGCATTGGGGTGAAGGAGCCATGTGGCTGCCCAATGAGTTTCATTTACTTTAAACTTAGGAGGCTGCTGCTCGAAATCGATCTGCATAGCGTACTTGTTACGGTCAGCAAATGCATCACCAACAGGGGGATAGATCATATTGGGAGGTGTACCGGGGATAGCGTCCAGCTTTTCCTTTGTATCAAGGTCAGGCATAGATGCCAAGAGTGCCCAGGTATAAGGATGGCGGGGATCATAGAATACGTCATCAGCGCTGCCGTACTCAACGATTTTACCTGCATACATAACAGCGATATCATCAGCCATATTAGCAACAACACCGAGGTCATGTGTAATGAATATAACGGAAAGATTTCTTTCACGCTTAAGGTTATTGATAAGCTCAAGGATCTGAGCCTGGATTGTAACGTCAAGAGCTGTTGTGGGCTCGTCACAGATAAGGATATCGGGGTCAGCTGCAAGAGCAATAGCTATAACGATTCTCTGGCGCATACCACCGGAAAACTCGAAGGGATACTGGTAATAACGGATTCTGGGATCGGGAATACCAACTTCCTCCATAAGCTTTATGGCCTTTTCCTTAGCCATACGCTTTGTAACCTTGTAAACAACCTCGGAAGCCTTAGCCTTGAAGTAGTCGATCATTTCAACGCCGCGAACCTCAAAGTCTACTGTGGGAGCAGCCTCAATATAAGCTTCATAGCGGCCTATCATACGCTCAACAACGTTTGTGATCTCTGTCTTAAGCTCATCAAGGTCATAAACAGACTTGGGAACAACCTTCCATTCAACGTGCTTACCCTTAGCAATAAGAGCATCACGCTTTTTGCTCTGGCGTTCGAAACGAGCCTCTTCCTGAGGATTCTTCTTAATAGCTACAAAGTACTTTTCAATAGCTGTCAACAATGTTGTTCTGAATGTATAAGCAACACTGTCCTTGTTAAGCTCAAGGCGGTCAATGGAGTTTTCAACTAAGGAAGCAACTTCTGTAGCAACCTTGTCGGCACTGTTCTTGTCGAACTCGCCCTTCTTGTAGAAGTCTCTTGCCTCGTAAAGCTTGGGCATTAATTCCTTCTTCTTTGCAAGAGCAACGTCAAAGGAATACTTAAGACCCTTCTTTTCCATATCGATGAACTTGAACATAAAGTCCTCGTTCAGATAATCGAGTGTTAATGCATTAAGCTCAGAAACAGACTTGCTTGTAAGGTCAAACTGAGGATTCTTAAGCTTGTAATAACCGATTCTGAAGAAGTTGGGGCGCTCAGCAGCTAAAATCTCACCGAGAACTGCCTTAAGGTTATTAAGAGCATTGTTTAAAATCTCGGGGAATTCTTTAAATTCTTCATTCTTCTTAGCAGGTGTATAAGCAGAAACAGCATTCTTCAAATTGCTTGTTGCTTCGGAAAGCTTGGAAGAATAGTCACGCATCATAAAGGGGTCTTTGACCATCTTTAAGCCGGCAAATATCTCGTTGAATCTTGCTTTGTAATCTATCTTCTGCTTTTTCTCAGCCATGAAGAGAAGGTCTTCAATTTCAGAAACAAGGCCTTCAGCCTCACTTACAGAGTTATTATAGCTGTTTTCAAGCTTGATGCCTTCGATATTGAACTTATCGAAAGTAGAGCACATCTCTGTAATTTCGTTTTTCTTATCAAGACCTAAAGCAGCAATCATACTGTTCTTAAGGAGAGCAAGAGTTGTGTTAAAATCTTTTCTTGCGCTCTTGCGGTTGCCCTTATTTTTAAGGAGCATAGCCTCAGTAATCTGCTGACCGATTTTAACAATGGGGTTAAGGGAAGAAAGGGGATCCTGGAATATCATAGATATTCTGTTACCGCGGATTGTGCACATTTCTTCCTCGGAAATTTTAAGAAGGTCGCGGCCGTCATAAATGATTTCGCCGCCTTCTGTAATAGAGTTACCTGCCAAAATACCTAAAACAGCTTTGGAAGTAACAGATTTACCTGAACCGGATTCACCAACGATAGCAAGTGTTTTACCGCGTTCAAGGTCAAAGGATATATCACGAACAGCCTTCAAAGTACCGCCCTGGGTACGGAAGGATATTTTCAGGTTCTTAACTTCAAGAATTTTATCCATTATATCAGTCCTCCACACCACGAAGTGACGGGTTGAATGCGTCACGTAAACCGTTACCGAACAAGTTGAAGCAAATCATAAGGAGTGAGATGATAATAGCAGGATACAGCATTAAGTGGGGGAACTGAATCCAGCGGCTTTCAGCATCGGCAAGTAATGTACCAAGGGATGTGCCATCCACACCGCTGAGGTTAACGATACCGAGGTAAGAAAGCATACTTTCACTCATGATTGTGCTGGGAATAGCAAGAGCAGATGATGTGATGATTGTACCAAGTGTATTGGGGAAGATGTGCTTCCAGATAATTCTGGAGTCACGTGCACCAAGTGTTCTTGCAGCCATAACGTATTCCTGGTTTTTGAAGCGGTAGAACTGTGTACGTACACGGTAAGCAGTACCGATCCAACCTGTTAATACGTAAGCAAACAGCAAGCTGGGAATTTCACCAACCTGATTTGAAAGATGCATCTTAAACAGTGAAGCAACAATAATGAAGGGAACACCGTTCAAAATATCGGAAATTCTTTCAAGGACGAGGTCAAGTGTGCCGCCGTAATAACCTTCAACAGCACCGTAAGCAGCACCTAAAATAAAGTTGATTACGCAAACGAAAATAGCTATTAAGAGGGATATCTGAATACCGCCTGCAATTCTTAACGCCATATCATAACCCTGGGACTCAGTACCCATAATGTAGTTGGGCTCAAAGCCGTACTTGTACTGGTAGTAGTTATAATAAAGAACTCTTATTTTGAACTGAGCTGTGTTGATATCACCGCCGGCAGAATACTCATAATACTTCAGGTTGCCGTTTTCATCGCGCTTGTAGTTATCTTCAAGCACCATATCAAGGCTGTATTCAAGAGTTTTTGCCTTACCCTTTTCATTAATATAAACAGGGTTACCAACCTTTTTAGCCTTATACCAGTTATTGGCATCCGTGGGGTCGGGGTTATAGTTATTATCCTCAACAAGGGGATATAAAACCTTTAAGCCGGATTCCTCTTCGAAATCAAGAATTTTCTGTAATTCGCTCTGAGGAATGTAGTCATACAAGAAGCCAACCTCAAGGTAAGTATCAACACGAACACTATACTGGTTAACTTCCTTTTTCTTTGCATTCAATACAACTGTGGGTTCGCTTACGCTGATAAGAGGTGTATGATAGTCATCATAACCATCCTGAGCGGTTGCCTGGTTGCCGTCATAGTTGGCAGCACCAATACCCATAGCTGCAAGTCTTATAAGCTCAGGCTCAGTAACAGTTCTGTCCACACCGCCGTCAAGAATACCTATAGTATCGCGAAGAGCTGTAACTCTTGCAGGCTTTCTCTGGTACTGTGTAACCATAAAGCTGTTATCGTGAGTTGTGATAAACATAGGAGTTAATATTGAATAGAGAATGATGATGATAATGATAATAGCAGCAACAACGGAGGCACGGTTCTTTCTGAAACGGATCCATGCATCCTTGAAGTAGCCTATAGGCTTATCGTCGAATTTTCTATCCTTAATTTTTTCGTTCTCCTGAACGAAGCGGAATTTTTCCATGGGGATATTAATGTTAATATTTTCTGCCATATTATTTCTCCCCCATTCTGATTCGAGGATCTATGAAGCCGTAGCTGATATCAACAAGGATATTTGCCAAAAGACCGATAAGCGTGTAGAATATCGTGTCAATCATAAATACGTCATAGTCTCTCTGTGCAATTGAATTAACGTAAAGGCTACCAACGCCGGGGATTGAGAATATTTTCTCAATAACAAAGGAGCCGCCCAAAATACCGATGAATGAAGAAATAATCATAGGAAGAATGGGAACCATGGCGTTCTTTAAAGCATGGCGAGGAGTTGCCTGGCTTCTTGTCAAGCCCTTTGTGCGGGCAAGAAGCATATAGTCGGATGTAAGTGTTTCTGTAAGCTCAGCTCTTGTAAATCTTGCAAGACCTGCAATTGTACCGAAGGAAAGTGCAAGGATGGGCGCTATCATGGAGTAGAACATAGGCCATGTAAAGTAGCTGCCGCCTGCATCAGCAACGGAATAAATTGTTAATGGGAGCCAACCTAACTTGAAGTAGAAAATAAACTGAACAAGGAAGGCGTAAACGTAAGAGGGCACCGAAACAAAAATCATAACCGCAGTACTGATTAAAGTATCCTGCCAACGGTTCTTCTTAATAGCTGCATAGATACCGAGGGCGATACCGGCAGGAATTGAGAAAATAAGTGAATAAATGTTAACTAAAACTGTGGGAAGAAGTCTGCCAACCAAAAGGTCCCAGGCAGGTTCCATATATTTGATTGTCCAGGATGTACCGAAGTCCCACTTAGTAAAGATATTTTTAAGGTAAATACCATACTGAACAAGCGGGTGTTCAAAGTAGCCAAGCTCCGCCCAACGAAGCTTAACAATTTCCTGCTGCGCTGCGTTGCCGTCCGGAAGGGGTCTTTCCAGCATTCTTACCAGCATAAACGCAACTGATACGATAACAAAGAGGACAAAAAACATCAGAAGAAATCTTTTGAGGATATATTTTGCCATTTTCATAATGCATAACTCCTTTACTAAATATTCAGCAATTTCGATAACTGCTGTTCTTCGCTGCGGACTGTTTGTCCGCTTCAGTCCAGAGCGAAAAACAGTAGCTTATTTTTTTATGACCGAGGCTAATAATGCCCGCAAAAGGCATTATTTAAGCCTTGCCATAAATACCAACGTAGTCAGGAAGGGTAATTTTGGTTTACCCCGCCTGACTTCTTGGTTTTTAAATTTTATTTAGTATAGCAAACTAATAAATTTATAAATTAGTAAGCGATTTCGCCGTTCTGTTCAGCAACGTACTCTGCCCACTCAGCATCTGTGTAGTTGTGGCTCATAAGTCTGATACCACCGAAACCATACATGATGTTGTAGTCTTCTGTGAAGTAGCTGAGCTTGTAAGAAAGCATTGAGCAAGCTGTTGTTGTACATACGGGAATGAAGTAGTACTTCTCGATGAGGTTCTCTTCCATACCTGCGAGGATAGAGAGCTTTGTATCGAAGTCAGCTGTAGCATAAGCGCCTGTACCAGCCATACAACCGGACCAAGCCTTCCATGTCATTGTTACGTCTTCACCGTTTACGTTGAGTGTAAGTGTCTCAACGGAAGGATCCCAACAACCACCCTCGTGGATGTATGTTACGTAATCGTCATCACAATATACCTGGAACATTGTGAAGGGATAGAAAGCAGCGCCGCCCCATGCGCCCCAACCGATAGCATAAACGCCGTTGTAAACGTCCTTGTATCTGTCGTTAAGGCTGTCAAGAGCCTTGAGCTCGATTGTGCCGAAGCCTGTACCTTCAAGAGCTTCGTTCATGTACTTGTTAAGGAGTGTTACCTGCTGTGTGTTGGAGGAGTCCATAGAACCAGCCATCCAACCCATCTGGATAACAATGGGCTCACCTTCTGTGTAGAGACCTTCAGCAACGAGTTCTGCGCAAGCCTCTGTGAAGAGTGCCTTAGCTTCTGTTACGTTGTAACCTGTAATGGAGTTGTAAGCCTCGTCGAGAGAAGCGTAGAGTTCGCCTTCGCCGTACTTAACGCCGTAAACGTTAACGATAGCCTGCTTAGCCTGATCTGTGTTTCTGTAGATAGAAGTAGGATCTTCATATACGTTGTAGAAGTAGAGAGAAGAGAGCATGGAGTATGCTGCCTTGTAACCGGCTGTAGCTGTTACGAACTCAGCGCGGTTGATAGCAAAGGACATAGCCTTTCTGAACTTCTCGTTGGAGAGAACAACAGAGTTTGTGTTGCCGGATTCGTCCATCTTCTTAAGGGAATCAAGATTTGTGTGGAAGAAGAGTCTCATTGTGTAAGTCTCATCAACCTGATAGAGCTGATCAGATGTTGTGTATTCTACAACTTCGTCAGCAGCGGGTGTCCAGTCGTCGAGTTCGCCGGAGAGGAATGCGAGCTTAGCTGCGTCGCTGTCCATAACGTCAACAACGATCTTCTGTGTCTGGAACTGGGGCTGGAATTCGCCGTCAACCTCAAAGAATGTTGTAGATGTGAGGTTACCGTCTTCATCCTTCTCATACTCCCAGTAGTTTTCGTTCTGAACGTAAACGATCTGCTTGTCGTCTTCAAGAGACTCAATGCGGTATGCATAGCAGGAGAGAGTTGTTTCAGCGGATGTGTTGTATGTGCTTGTTACTAAAGAACCGGATGTATCCTTGCAGGATTCATAGAGCTCTTCGTGAACGAGCCAGTTGGAAGTACAGGATGTGAGGAAGTAGTCATAAGCATAAGCTGTCTGGCAAACATAACGGATTGTGTAGTCGTCAACCTTGTAAAGACCAACTGCATCCCATGTTGTACCGAAAGCTTCGTTCTTAAGCTCAACAACCATGTCTGCATCGTAGCCTGCACCTACCTCGAGGTAAGAAGCATAAGCAGCCCAGATAGCAGCAGCAGAAACTTCGCTGTTGTCAGCGGGGTCAATGTAAACGTGCTCATCTGTGATGTCTACGTACTGGGGGCATTCGTTGCCGTCAGCATCTGTAGCGCCCTGGAGGCCGAAGAAATCCCACATGTCGAGGTAAACTGTCTGACCGTCGTCAAGAGCAGCCTGGATTGTGGGGTAACCGAGCTCGAGAACTGTCTTGTAAACGTTCTCTGCATCGGAGTAGAAGTAGTTGTAAGCACCAGCAAGTGCAGACTCGCCGGAGTAGTAGTTGTTAGCTCTGTAGTTCTTCATCTCGGGTGCGAGCATCTGCTGCATGGAGTAGATGTAAGAATCAGCGTTGATGGGTGTGCCATCTTCCCACATCATTTCGGGACGGAGCTTGATTTCGTATACGTAGGACTCTGTAACCTGGTCAGCTGTTACGCCTTCGGGAAGAGTTACGTTATACTTTGTGAGGTCGTCCTGGCAGTCAGCTGTTACGTCAATGATGTCTTCAGCAGCAACGAAAATCCACTGATATTCGCCAGCTTCGGAATCCTTGATTGTAAGGTCAGCTAAAGGAGCAAGAACGTAGCCGCTGATTGCAGAGTCAGCGTTCATTTCCCAAGTATGGGGGTTCCAGTTTGTGCCAAGAGATTCTGCGTAGCTGTTGTATGTGTAAGTATCAACAACCTTCTCCTCGTCATCATCGGGAGTAGAAACAGAAGTACTTGTGCTTGTGCTTGTTGATGTGCTTGTACTTGTGCTTGTGCTTGTTGTATCGCCACCGCAAGCTGCGAATACGGATACGATCATGCAAAGAGCAAGAAGCATTGCAACAATCTTCTTCATGTTCATAGTAATTTCTCCTATATATATTTTTTGTACTTTATATTTTTAAGGGTAATTTTTCCCTAAGTACACAGTGTAGCATCAGCTTACCAAAGGGTAAGCTGCAAAAAGGGACGTCCCTTTTTGCATTTTTCATAATCCCAAAAACCAAAAAACAGTTTATTTTGCAAGTTTCTCTGCTATTTTCGTCATTTTAAGATTATGATGTAGTTAAGTATAGCACAATATAACAAAAAAAGCACTAAAAATTCTTTCGTCATTTTATGGAATTTTTCGCTTTTTTATGCCTGCTTTTATGTGAATTCATACAAAATTCACAATTTTGTGAATACCCGGTGAATTTACATCCTGTTTTTGGCCGAAATACAGTTGTATCTGTAACTAAGACAAAGCTTATTCAATGCCTTTAAGGTCAAAGTTTTCAAGCCATGTTTTGGCAGTTTCACAAACTGTCTTCAGGCAAACCTCTTCAAAGGGACTGTCAAGGTCAGCATTCTTAAGAAGGTCAGTAAATACACAGCTGCCGCCCTGTACGGTGTAAGCCATATAGTGCTTCCATGCATCTTCCTTATCCTTCTGGATTCTTGCCCAGAACTGAAGTGCAACTGTCTGTGCCAGGCAGTAGTCGATATAATAGAAAGGTCTCTGGTAAATATGACTCTGGCGCTGCCAGCCTTCACCCTCACCGTAGAAGGGAATATCGCCGTCAAGCTTCATCCAGGGCATATAAATACCTAAAAGCTCCTTCCAAATGTTGTGGCGCTCGCGGGGTGTAAGCTCGGGCTTTTCATATACAACGTGCTGGAAGTGGTCAACCATTGTGCCGTAAGGAATAAATGTCAAAGCGCCTGAAAGGTGGCTGTAAAGGAACTTCTTGGCATCCTTACCAAAGAATCCGTCAGCATAAGGCTCAGCAAAGAATTCCATAGACATGGAGTGAACCTCGCAGGCTTCCATACCGGGCCATGTGTAACCCTCGGGAACACGGTTTCTGTTCATCCAATATGCAAAGGCGTGGCCTGCTTCGTGAGTAACAACCTCAACGTCGTGCTGTGTGCCGTTAAAGTTAGCGAAAATAAAGGGAACCTTAAACTCTGTAATGCCTGTGCAGTAGCCGCCGCTTTCCTTACCTTCTGTGGAAAGAACGTCCATAAGCTCGTTATCAAGCATTGTGTTAAAGAACTCGCTTGTTTCGGGTGAAAGATCATCATAGAATCTCTTACCTTCAGCTAAAATATCATCAGGTGTGCCCTGAGGACGGGGATTACCGCTTCTGAATTCAAGTGCTGCATCGGCAAAGGAAAGGGGATATTCCTTGCCAAGGCGCTTTGCCTGCTCGCGGTAAATACTGTCCGCTACAGGTACTAAATATTTAACAACAGCTGCCCTGAACTTCTCAACGTCGTCCTTGGTGTAGCAGTTTCTGCCCATTCTGTAGTAGCCCAGAGTTGTGTAGCCGCCGTAACCCATCTTCTTGCCCATTTCGTCACGAAGATGTGCAAGCTCGTCGTAAATTCTGTCAAGCTCTGCCTGATTTTCCTTATACCACTTGCCCTCTGCCTTCCAAGCTGCTAAACGGCGGTCGTCGTCAGCATCTGTTTTAAAGGGAGAAAGCTGTGAAAGTGTATAGGTACCGTTTTCGAAAGGAATCTGTGCAGAAGCAATAAGCTTGTTGTATGCAGTTGTAAGATCGTTTTCCTTCTGCATTTCACCGATAATTTCAGGTGAGAAGCTCTTAAGTGCAATTTCAGCATCAACAAACATTAAATCGCCGTACTTATCGGAAAATTCTTTTCTGAAGGGGCAATTTAAAAGAGCCATTGTCCACTGCTGGCCGTACTGTGCAAGCTCGGGAAGAGCAGCATCCCAGTACTTCATCTCTTCATCGTAGAAAGTATCTCTTGTGTCAATTGAGTGACGGATGCTGCAGATTGTTACCATAGAATCAAAATGCTTACCGTACTCATCAGCCTCTAAGAATACCTTGTCAGCTTCCTCAAAATCCTTAGCCTCGGAAAGCCTTTTGATAAGGTCAAGCATTCCCGCTTTATAAGCCTCCACGTCGGGACGCTCGTATTTCATCTCGGAAAATTTCATTTTTCTAAACCTTTTACCTTTGTCCTCACAAAGGTTTCCTTGTATATATTTTGCCTTTAAAGCGGTTTATGGAAAGGGCTTAAGGCACCCTTTCCAAAACATAACAGTTACTTTAATTATATAGTATCGGGTGAAATTAATCAAGCAAACAAAACTTATTTATTAGCCTTCTTAGCATCGTTTGCCTTAATTTCAACTCTTCTTATCTTACCGCTTATTGTCTTGGGAAGCTCTGTAACAAATTCAACGATTCTGGGATACTTATAAGGCGCTGTGTTGGTCTTAACGTATTCCTGAATTTCCTTCTTGAGTGCATCACTGCCTTCTGTACCCTTTGTTAAAACTATTGTAGCCTTAACAATCTGACCTCTGATGGGGTCGG
>JAGBID010000014.1 GCA_017935165.1 Clostridia bacterium | reverse complement strand
GTAAGCGTTGGCCAGATGAACATTACTGAAGTTTCCAAGGCTGCAGGTCTTACATTTAAGCTTGAAGTAATCGTAAAGCCCGAGTGCAAGATCGAAGGCTACAAGGGCATCGAAGTTACAAAGAAGTCCACAGCTGTTACAGATGAGGATATCGATGCTGAAATCAAGAGAGTACAGGAAAGAAATTCCAGAGTTGAAGTTGTTTCCGACCGTGCTGTAGAAAACGGCGACATCGCTGTTATCGATTACGAAGGCTTCTGCGACGGCGTTGCATTTGACGGCGGCAAGGCAGAAAACCACGAGCTCTCCATCGGTTCCGGTCAGTTTATCCCCGGTTTTGAGGAGCAGATCATCGGTCACAATGCAGGTGAGGAGTTTGACATCAACGTTAAGTTCCCTGAGGAATATCATTCCGAGGATCTTAAGGGTAAGGATGCTACATTCAAGATTAAGCTTCACGAAATCAAGGCTAAGGAGCTTCCTGAGCTTGATGACGATTTCGTAAAGGATATCAGCGAATTCGATACAGTTGAAGAATATAAGGCAGACATCAAGGCTAAGCTTACAGAAACAAGAGAAAAGAATGCTGACATCGATATCGACAATCAGCTTATCGACGTTCTTGCTGAAAAGCTCGAAGCTGAAATTCCTGCTGAAATGAACGAGAACGAAGTTAACGAGAGCATCAACAATTTTGCTTACAGACTTCAGTCTCAGGGTCTCAACCTTGACACATACTTAAAGTATACAGGTCTTACACCCGATACTCTTAAGGATCAGTTCAAGGGTCAGGCTGAAAAGAACGTTAAGGTTCGTTTAGCTCTTGAAACAATTGTTAAGCTTGAAGGTATTGAGGCTTCTGATGAAGAGATGGAAGCTGAGATCGAGAAGCTTGCAAAGGCATACGAGATGCCCGTTGAGAATGTAAAGAACATTATTGCTCCCGAGCAGCTTAATCTCGATATTACAAACGAGAAGGCTATCAAGTTTGTAAAAGAGAACGCTATTATCAAAACAGAGGAATAATTTAAAAATTTAAGTAAATAACTATACAGAAACGCCAACCCAAAAGCGGTTGGCAATCTGTTTTTCTTAGCTGAAAGGAGAGAAGCTTATGAGTTTGGTACCTTATGTAGTAGAACAGACCAGCCGTGGTGAAAGATCTTACGATATTTTCTCAAGATTACTTAACGACAGAATTATTATGCTTAATGAGGAAGTTAACGAAGCTTCCGCCAGCGTTATTGTAGCACAGCTTTTGTATCTTGAAAGTCAGGACCCTGAAAAGGACATAAACTTCTACATCAACAGCCCCGGCGGTGTAATTACAGCCGGCATGGCAATTTACGATACAATGCAGTACATTAAGTGCGATGTTTCTACAATCTGCCTGGGTATGGCAGCAAGTATGGGTGCATTCTTGCTTGCAGCCGGTACAAAGGGAAAGAGAATTGCACTTCCCAATGCAGAAATAATGATCCACCAGCCTTCAGGCGGTGCTCAGGGTCAGGCAACTGATATTGAGATTCAAGCAAAGCATATTCTTTATATCAAAGAAAAGCTTAACAAAATTCTTGCTGAAAAAACAGGTCAGCCTTTTGAAACAATTGCACGCGACACAGAGCGTGACAACTGGATGACTGCACAGCAGGCTCTTGAATACGGTATAGTTGATAAGATTATTGAAAAGAGATAAATTTACCTTAATTAAGAAGGATGTGACATAATGGATAAAAGAGATGAAAGAGAGATATTCTGTTCATTTTGCGGCAAGCCTCAGTCAATGGCAAAAAGGTTAATAGCAGGTCAATCCGCATATATCTGTGATGCCTGCATTCAGCTTTGTCAGAGCATACTCGCCGATGACCCGGAATTGGAGGATTCTGCCTACCGTGAGGAGGAAAACGGTGAGGATTATAAGACTCTGTTAAAACCTCATGAAATTAAAGCTATGCTTGATCAGTATGTAATAGGTCAGGATGATGCTAAAATTTCATTAGCTGTAGCTGTTTATAATCATTATAAAAGAATTGCATTCGGTAAGGATGACGTTGAACTGGCTAAAAGTAACGTACTGCTGTTAGGTCCCACCGGTGTTGGTAAGACATACCTTGCACAGACACTTGCAAGAATATTGGACGTACCTTTCGCTATTGCGGATGCTACCACTTTAACTGAAGCAGGTTACGTTGGCGACGACGTTGAGAACATTCTTTTAAGACTTATTCAGTCCGCTGATTATAACGTTGAAAGAGCTGAGCGCGGTATTATCTACGTGGATGAAATAGATAAAATTTCAAGAAAATCCGAAAGCACATCCATTACCCGTGACGTAAGCGGTGAAGGTGTTCAGCAGGCACTTTTAAAAATCCTTGAAGGTACCGATGCTTCCGTTCCTGCTAAGGGCGGCAGAAAGCATCCCCAGCAGGAGAATATTATGATAAATACTTCAAATATTCTTTTTATCTGCGGCGGTGCATTTGACGGTATTGAGAAGATTATTGAAAAACGTGTTGCTAAGAATGTTATCGGTTTCGATACAACTTTAAGCACAGAAAAGAAAAAGAACGAAAAGGATTGGATCAGTGAAGTAACACCTCACGATTTAGTTAAGTTCGGTCTTATTCCTGAGCTTGTGGGCCGTCTTCCTGTTATTACAGCACTTAATGATTTAGATAAAAAGGCGCTTGTGAGAATTCTTACAGAACCTAAGAATTGTCTTGTAAGCCAGTATAAAAAGCTTTTTGAGCTTGATACAGTTGGCCTTGAATTTGAGGATGAAGCCCTTGATGCTATTGCCGAGCTTGCTCTTGAAAGAAAAATCGGCGCACGCGGACTTCGCTCAATAGTTGAAAATGTTCTCACGCCTTTAATGTATGAAATACCTAAAGATTACACTGTAGAAAAGGTAATTATTACTAAACAGACTGTTCTTGAGGATGAAGCTCCTAAGCTTGTTAAAAATCCCGACAGACTGCCTGTTAAAATTCAGATGTCTAATAAGCCCAAGAAAAAAGCAAGAAGAGGTCAGGCATCATAATAAGCTCTATAGCTGTGTCGGCAGGTAGTAACCCGCCTACACAGTTTCGCTTTATTTAAGAAGGATTAGTAAAACCTTTTTTAGAAGGTAAAGGATAGATAATATGGATACAAACAAGAAAAATTTAACACTACCTGTGCTTGCACTAAGAGGACTTGTAGTTTTCCCCGGAATGTCCCTGCAGTTTGACGTAGCAAGAAAAAGGTCCAAAGAGGCTGTTGAGGCTGCATCTTATGGTGACAGACTTATATTCCTTGTATCACAGGTAGGTATAACTGACGAGGAACCCACTGCTGATGATCTTTATAAGGTGGGTGTTGTTGCTAAAATACGTCAGGTAGTTCGTCATTCTGACGACGTAATTAAAATAAATGTTAACGGCCTTTTCAGAGCCGAACTTAATGATATTATTTCCGAGGAACCTTACCTTAAGGGTGATCTTACTGTTATGGAGATTCCCGAATATAAGGAAACAGTAAGAACAGAGGCGGTAAGAAGGGTTATTCACGAAAGATTCGGTGAGTATATACAGATATTCAAGCACGTACCTCCGGATATTGTTGTGAAAGCTTTAAGTGAAACCGATTGCGGAAAGCTTGCCGATCATATTGCTTCCAACACAAATCTTGCAGTCGACCAGCGTCAGGTAGTACTTGAGGAGGTTCACCCCGTTAAAAGACTTATGAAAGTCGGCGATATACTTCTTGATGAAATAAAAGTCTTAAGGGTTGAAACTGAAATTGTTCAAAAAGCTCAGGAAAATATCGATCAGCATCAAAGGGAATATATTTTGCGCGAACAGATGCGCGTAATTATGAATGAGTTGGGCGACGATGATAATCCTGCTGAGGAAGCTGACGAATACAAGAGTAAAATTGAAGCCTTGCAGATGGATGAAGCTTCAAAAGAAAAACTTTTAAAGGAATGCAGCCGCCTTGCTAAAATGCCCTTCGGTTCTCATGAAGCAAGTGTTATAAGGCTTTACATAGAAACCTGCCTTGAACTTCCCTGGAATAATCGTTCACAGGAAAGAATCGACATAAAGAAAGCAGAAAAAATTCTTAACCGCGACCATTACGGTATGGAAAAAGTAAAGGAAAGATTCCTTGAAATATTGGCGGTAAGGAAAATTTCCGCAATGCCTTCTGCTCAGATTATTTGTCTTGTTGGCCCTCCCGGTGTTGGTAAAACATCAATTGCAAAGTCAATTGCAGAAGCTACAGGCAGAAAATACGCCCGTGTTTCCTTAGGCGGTGTTCAGGATGAAGCTGACATTATGGGTCACAGAAGGACCTATGTTGGCTCAATGCCGGGCAGAATTATAGCAGCTATAAAGGGCAGCGGCGTGAAAAATCCCCTTATACTTCTTGATGAAATCGATAAGTTAGGTCAAAGCTTTAAGGGTGACCCTTCATCATCTCTTCTTGAAGTACTTGACCCCGAGCAGAACAAGACGTTCCACGACCATTACATTGACCTTCCTTTTGATTTAAGTGAAGTTTTATTTATAACAACTGCTAACGACGCTTCTGCTATTCCCGGTCCTTTATACGACCGTATGGACGTTATAAATCTTGGCAGTTACACACACGAGGAGAAGTACCATATAGCTGTTAAGCATCTTATTCCAAAGCAGCTTAAAATACACGGCCTTACTGCATCTCAGTTAAAAATAAACACAAAAGCAGTACACGCTGTTATTGAGTTCTACACAAAAGAAGCGGGTGTAAGAACACTTGAAAGAACAATTGCCGTTCTTTGCAGAAAAGCTGCCAAAATGATAGTTTCTGATGCAGAATTTACCTGCCTTAAGGTAACACCCGATAATCTCGAGGAGCTTTTAGGTCCTAAGAAATTTATTAAGGATACAGCATCAAAAACAGACGAAATCGGCCTTGTAAACGGTCTTGCGTGGACAAGTGTCGGCGGTGAGCTTTTACCTATAGAGGTAGCTGCAATGCACGGTACAGGCAAAATTCAGCTTACAGGTTCACTTGGCGATGTTATGAAGGAATCAGCAAATGCTGCCATTACCTGCATAAGAACAATGGCAGATATGTTGGGCATTGACCCCGAGTTCTACTCAAAAATAGACCTTCATATCCACGCTCCTGAAGGTGCAGTGCCTAAGGACGGTCCTTCGGCAGGCGTTGCTATGGCAACAGCCATAACATCCGCTTTAACAAATATTCCATTAAGGCACGATGTTGCAATGACAGGTGAAATTACTCTTCAGGGCAGAGTGTTACCTATAGGCGGACTCAGGGAAAAAGCAATGGCTGCTTACAGAAACGGCATAAAAACCGTGCTTATTCCTTTTGAAAATATTCCTGACCTTGCAGAAGTAGATGCAGTTGTTAAGGAGAATGTTGAGTTTATTCCCATGACAAGAGTAGACGTAGCACTTAAAAACGCTATGGTTTACCTGCCGCAAAGTTGTAACGGTAAGAATTTCGGTGCAGCTCCCGAAATAAACAAAAAAGATAAAGTAAGAGTATGTAAAGCTTAAGCAAAAAAAGGTGTTATATGAATTATCAGAGTGCGGTATTTGAAATGTCCGCAGGAAAAGCAAACCAGCTCCCTAAATCCGATTTACCCGAGATAGTTTTTTCGGGTAAATCAAACGTAGGAAAGTCCTCACTTATAAACAAGCTTTTAAACCGTAAGGCAATTGCAAGGGTGAGTGCAACTCCCGGTAAAACAACAACCATTAATTTCTTCAAATTGAAGGACGCAAGGCTTGTTGACCTTCCGGGTTATGGCTATGCTAAGGTTTCCAACGCTGAAAAAGAGCGTTGGTCAGAGCTTATTGAGGGTTATTTTTCCTCAGGCAGAAATATAAAGCTTGTTGTGCAGATAGTTGATATCAGGCACGAACCTTCAAAAGAAGATTTTGATATGATAAATTATCTTATAGAGCGAGATTTTCCGTTTATAGTTGTATGCACAAAGAAGGATAAGCTTAATAAGACAGAATTTATTAAAAGAAACGATGCTTTCCACAGACTTTTTGATGAAAATGATATTGATTTTATTGCATTTTCATCTTCAAACGGTGAAGGCTGTGAGGAACTTAAAAAGTGCCTGGAACAGGCTGCAGGCGAGAATTAATCTATTTTAGAAATGAGTGATAATATGCTGACATCTGATTGTCTTGGCATAAATGAAAAAGGACACCTGACCATTGGTGGGGTGGATACTGTTTACCTTGCCGAAAAGTACGGTACTCCATTGTACGTAATGAGTGAGGATAAAATCCGTAATATAGCTAAAAGTTATCTTGAGTCTATCAGAAAAAATTACAGCGGTTACGGTGTACCGATATATGCCTCCAAAGCTTTCTGCTGTAAGGAAATTTGCAGGATTATTGATTCTGAAGGTCTTGATATGGATGCTGTTTCCAAAGGCGAGATTTATACAGCCATCAAAGCAGGCGTTAACCCCAAAAAGCTTCATTTTCACGGAAATAATAAAACTTATGACGAACTGTTTTATGCGGTTGAAAACGATGTAGGTGATATTATTGCGGATAGCTTCGAAGATATAAATAGGGTTGATGAAATAGGCGGGAAGCTTAATAAAAAAGTAAATCTCACTTTAAGAATCAAACCGGGTATTGACGCTCATACTCACGAGTTCATCAGAACAGGCCAGATTGACTCAAAGTTTGGTTTCGCCTTGGAAAACGGTGAAGCTGAAAAAGCTGCTGAAATGGCCTTTAAAGCAGAAAACATAAGCTTTAAAGGTGTGCATTGTCATATTGGTTCACAGATATTTGACGTTGAACCTTTTGTGCTCGCCTCAAAAGTTATGCTCAGCTTTATAAAGCAGGTTAAGGATGAGTATGGCATCGAAATCGAAAACCTCAATTTAGGCGGCGGTTTCGGTATTAAATATCTTGATTCCGACCCATTCCTTGAGTATGAGGTATATATGGAAAGCGTTTCAAAAGCTGTACATGAGGAATGCAAAAGGTTAAGTTTAAAAATTCCCAATATATACATCGAGCCCGGACGTTCCATTATAGGTGAAGCAGGTATTACACTTTATACAGTCGGAAGTGTTAAAGAAATAGAAAATGTCAGAAATTATATCTCTGTTGACGGCGGTATGGGCGATAACCCAAGGTATGCTTTATATCAGGCAGAGTACACCTGCGTTATTGCTAATAAAATGAATGAGAATCCTGAATATACAGCTACCATAGCAGGTAAATACTGTGAAAGCGGCGACCTTATTCAGGAAAATGTAAAAATAGTAAAGCCTGTAGCAGGCGATATTCTTTCTGTGCTTTCAACAGGTGCTTATAATTATTCGATGGCATCCAATTACAACAGAAATCCTCGCCCTGCCTGTGTAATGATAAAAGACGGTACAGACAGGGTAATAATTAAACGCGAAACTTTCGAAGATTTAATAAAAAATGACATTTGAGGTTTACTTTTACACTTTTATATGTTAAAATCATAAAAACAACTAAAATTCGGATAGGATAGGTTTTTTATTATGAACAGTAAACTTCAGGACAAGAATATTGATTTTCTTTTTGAGGCTATACTTAAGCTTGAATCTATGGAAGAGTGCTACCAGTTTTTTGAGGACCTTTGTACTGTTCCTGAGCTTAAGGCTATGTCACAGCGCCTTGCTGTTGCCAAAATGCTCAGCCAGAAAAGAGTATACAGCGAAATAGTTGCCGAAACCGGTGCTTCAACAGCAACTATCAGCCGTGTTAACCGTTCACTTATTTATGGCTGTGACGGTTATGCACTTGTATTCGGCCGTATGGACGATAAAGACGGAGAATAATAAGTGGCAAACAGTAACTATAGTGCATTCGCCGCTGTTTACGATGCATTAATGGGTAACGTGGATTATTCCGGCAGAGCGGATTATATCATGAGTATTCTTGATAAATTCAATCATCCTGCCGGGATAACTCTTGATCTTGCCTGCGGTACGGGAAATATGACATTTGAGCTTTATAAGCGTGGGGTAGATGTGTACGGTGTGGATGCATCTCCTGAAATGCTTATGGAGGCAAAGGATAAGGCTTACGATATGGAAGCCGATATCCTTTTTCTTTGCCAGAAAATGCAGGATTTAGACCTTTACGGTACAGTGAACACGGTCGTATCTACGCTTGACAGCATCAATCATTTAAAGAGCTTCGATGATATTAAAAGGACATTTATGAAGGTTTCCTTATTTATGGAGGAATCAGGTCTTTTTATTTTTGATTTCAATACTGTGTATAAACACAAAGAAATTCTCGGGAATAATACCTTTATTTATGATCTCGGGAGTATTTTCTGTGCTTGGCAGAACAGATACACAGAGAAAAACAACAGGGTCACAATTGACCTTGATTTCTTTACAAGAAAAGAAAAATTATATGAGAGAGAAAGCGAACACTTCTCCGAAATAACTTTTGATACAGATGTTATCAGAAGTCTTCTTTTAGAGTGCGGTTTTAAAGATGTACATATTTATGACGATATGAGCTTTAACACACCTGCGGCTAAAAGTCAAAGAGTTGTGTTTGTGGCAGTTAAATAAGGTTAATTATGGATAAGATCATAAGAGCTATTACACATGAAGGCAGCTTTCTTGTAGCTGCCATAGATTCTACAGAGCTGGTTTCTGTTGCTCAGGAAGTGCACGGACTTTCTGCTACAGCATCTGCTGTTCTTGGAAGAGCTTTAACAGGAGCATCCATTATGGGCGCTATGCTTAAGCAGGAGAAAGCTTCTGTAACACTTAAATTTAACGGCGGCGGTCCTATTGGTGATGTAGTTGCTATTTCGGACAGCAAGGGCAATGTTCGCGGTTTCGTAAACGAGCCTCAGCTGGAGCTTCCCGTAAGAGCTGACGGTAAGCTTGATGTTTCAGGCGCTGTTGGCGTAAACGGCAGACTCGGCATTATCCGTGACTACGGAACAGGCGAGCCTTATGTTGGTCAGATTGAGCTTGTAAGCGGCGAAATTGCAGAGGATATTACCAACTACTACGCAAGAAGTGAACAGATTCCTACAGTTTGCGCATTAGGTGTATTAGTAGATAAGGAAAGCAAAAACGTAATACTTGCAGGCGGTTTGCTTATTCAGATGCTTCCCGGTGCTTACGAGGAGGATATTGTTAAGCTTGAAAAAAGTCTTGAAACTTTAGAGCCTGTTACAACTATGCTTGCAAAGGGTATGACACCTTTGGATATGATGCAGGAAGCTATGAAGGGTTTTGAAGTTGATGTGCTTGATGAAATGCCTGTACATTATGCCTGCACCTGCAGCAAAGAAAAGTATGCAGCAGCTTTAACAACACTTGGTAAAAAGGAAATTTTATCACTTCCTTTCTACAACGGAAATGTTGAGGCAGTTTGTCCTTATTGCTCTAAAAAATATCTGTTTCACAGAGAAGAAATAGCAGAATTAGCCGAAAAAGCGGTTATTTCAAAATAATAAAAATAATTAAAAATATTTTAAAATAATGCTTGACTTTTCTATTAAAGAGTGGTATTATATCAAAGTCGCCGAGAGAAAGCCTCACGGCGGCACACAAATGGGGGTATAGCTCAGCTGGTTAGAGCACCTGCCTTACAAGCAGGGGGTCATAGGTTCGAGTCCTATTGTCCCCACCAAATGTGGCCCGGTAGTTCAGTTGGTTAGAACGCTAGCCTGTCACGCTAGAGGTCGACGGTTCG
>JAGBID010000125.1 GCA_017935165.1 Clostridia bacterium | reverse complement strand
TCTGCACCTCTTGCTCCTGCATAAGCTGTAGCAATAGGAGAAAGCTCTAAATCATCTACAAAGTAAATCTTCTTAAGTGTTTCGTCCATAGGAATAGCAAGAGCTGCGCCTGCAGGAGAAACGTGCTTAAAGGAAGCTGCAGCAGGAAGACCTGTAGCAATTTTAAGCTCGCGGACAAGCTGCCAGCTGTTGAAAGCATCCATAAAGTTGATATAGCCGGGCTTGCCGTTTAATACCTTGATGGGAAGGTCAGCACCGTTATTTACAAAAATCTTGGAAGGCTTCTGGTTGGGGTTGCAACCGTATTTAAGTAAAAGTTCTTTTTCCATAATTTATACCTCACTGAAATAATTATTTATTCTTGTTTACTATTCTTGTTTCGTATTCGCCTGTAGCTAAATCAATATATCTTACAAAGAGGGAAACCTTGTTATCCTCGTTGAGGTTTTCCCAAAGAACGCTTGTAAACTCATCAATATTGCCCTTAAGCTCAATTCTTTCGGGTTCGCCTTCAAAGGAAGGAATTCTGGGGTTGCCGTCACACTTATAAGTATGGATAAAGTGGCCAATACCCTGCTGTGCTGTGTAATCGAAGAAGAACTTCTCTGCATGGTCGGGGTTACCTTCGCTGGACTTTAAGATAGACATCTTGTAAGTGAAGCTGCCATCCTTAAGCTCAACTATACCTGAAATTCTGGGTGTATAGTTGGGGTGGTCGGGCTCAAAGGTACGTGTTCTGAGGGCATCCTCAAAGCTTGTACCCTGCTGCATCATTTCATAAACTGTGTCTGTCTGGTCGCCGTTAGTTACTATAGTCTTGTTATCAAGAACTCTTACGGGTGCGTAAATAACAAGTGAAGGGTCACTAAGCTTAGCGGGGTCGAAAGCCTCAGTTCTGATGCCTGCGCCTTCCTCTAAAAATACACGGTTACGGCTGTTTACGCTTCTGCCCATAATGAAATAAGCGATAACTGCCTTCTTACCGCACTGGCAGGTACCTATAATAATACCTCTGCCGGGATAGGAATTGTTCTTAAGCTCGGTTGCAATGTTTCTTGTTTCCATTTTTCTGTTCCTTTATCTTTCTATTTTTGTTTTACCGTCAATAACCTTTACCTTACCCTGACAAATAAGGGAAACAGCCTCGGGAAGTATTTTCCACTCAGCTTCTTCCATAATTCTTCTCTGTAAGGTTTCGGGAGTATCGTCATCCTTTACTTCCACAGCCTTCTGTAAAATTATGGGACCGCCGTCACAAACCTCTGTAACAAAGTGTACTGTAGCACCTGAAAGCTTTACGCCCTTTTTAAGTGCTTCCTCGTGAACGTGAAGTCCGTAGTAACCCTTACCGCAGAAGGAAGGAATTAAAGCGGGATGAACGTTTACTATTTTATTTTCAAAAGCTCTGCTTACACTTTCGGAAATAATAGTCATAAAGCCTGCAAGCACAATAAGGTCAATATTATTTTCCTTTAATACTTCAATAAGCTTTAAGCTGTATTCCTCAATGTTACTGTAATCTTTTCGTGCTACCACAACGGTTTTGATATCTGCGTTTTTAGCTCTTTCCAAAGCATAAACGCCCTCTTTACTTGAAAGCACCAGCTCAATTTTGCCGTTCTTAATAATACCGTCTTTTTCGGCATCTATTAAAGCCTGCAGGTTAGTACCGCCGCCTGACACGAGAACTGCTATTCTCAGCAAAAGATTACCCCCTCGTCACTTTTAACAACTTCGCCCAAGATAAATGCCTTGTCACCCTGAGCTTCAATTGCCTTTATAGCTGCATCAGCTGTTTCCTTGGAAACTACCATACACATACCAACGCCCATATTGAAGGTGTTGTACATATCTCTCTCGGGAACATTGCCTATTTTCTGCATAAGCTTGAAGATAGGAAGTACGGGAATAGCAGCCTTCTCAATTTTAGCGCTGTAGCCTTCTTTAAGCATACGGGGAATATTTTCGTAGAAGCCGCCGCCTGTAATGTGGGAGATTGCCTTAATGTCAGCAGCTTCAATAGCAGCTAAAGCAGCCTTAACATAAATTCTTGTGGGAGTAAGTAAGCTCTCACCGAGAGTCATACCTAATTCATCATAATATACGTTTAAGTTTTCCTTATTAACGTCGAATATTTTACGTACAAGAGAGAAACCGTTAGAGTGAACACCGCTGGAAGCTATACCTACTAAAACGTCGCCTTCAATCATTCTCTCGCCGTCAATTATCTTCTTCTTGTCAACAATACCTACGTTGAAGCCTGCGATATCGTATTCCTCTTCCCTCATTAAACCGGGATGCTCAGCTGTTTCACCGCCGATAAGAGCGCAGCCTGCCTGAACACAGCCTTCAGCAACACCCTTAACGATGTCAGCTATTTTCTCGGGAACATTCTTGCCGCAAGCAATGTAGTCAAGGAAGAACAAGGGCTTTGCGCCACAGCATACAACGTCGTTAACGCACATTGCAACTGCGTCAATACCGATAGTATCGTGTTTGTCCATAAGCTCGCTTAAGTGCACCTTTGTGCCGCAGCCATCAGTACCTGATACAAGTATGGGCTCCTCCATACCTTTAAAATCAGGCTGGAATAATCCGCCGAAGCCACCGATACCGGATACAACACCGGGGATGTTTGTTCTTTTAACGTGCTCTTTCATAAGTTCAACAGACTTGTAACCTGCAGTTACGTCAACACCTGCTGCCTTATAACTCTCACTGAAACTGCTTTTCATAATTATATACTCTGCCTTCCTTTAATAAATTATATTGCCCAGTCACCGTTTCTGAAAACGGGAACCATTTTACCGTCTCTTGTGTAGCCGTCAATGTTCATATCCTCGGAACCAATCATAAAGTCCACATGGATGAGGCTATCGTTAATACCTGCTGCTTTCTGCTCTTCCTTAGAAAGCTCAGCGCTGTTTTCAAGTGTGCTTGCAAAACCACGGCCTAAAGCTACGTGACAGCTTGCATTCTCGTCAAACAGGGTGTTGTAGAAAAGAATACCTGAATCGGAAATAGGAGAATGGTAAGGAATTAAAGCAAGCTCGCCTAATTTCTTAGCGCATTCGTCCATACCCATCATCATATCAAGGGCTTCCTTACCCTTTTCTGCGCCCCACTCAACAGCTGCACCGTTTTCAAAACGTACGAAAAACTCGTCAATGAGCTGACCGCTGTAGGAAAGTGGCTTTGTGGAATAAACCACACCCTCTGCTTTGCCTGCTAAAGGAGAAGTAAATACCTCCTCTGTAGGCATATTGGGGTTAAAGAAGGTGCCCTTCTGTGTGTAGTCACCGCCGCCGTTCCACTTGCCGCCGTCAATAAGCCAGCATTTGAAATCCGTGCCCTTCTTATTGGTATAGTGAAGGTAATCAAAATTCATATCGTTAAGCTTTCTGTACTTAGCCTGAAGCTTAGCGTTATGCTCCTGCCATTCCTTTACGGGGTCATTGTCCTTTGTAACTCTGACGCTCATTAAAATAGCTTCCCAGAGCATTTCTATAGCCTTGCTTGTTCTCTTTTCCTCAGGGAAAACCTTTTTTGCCCACTTCTCGCAGGGAACTGCAACTATAGTCCACTGGTATTTATCGTCCATCATATCTCTGTAGGGCTTTAATACCTTCATTCTTGCGATGCTTGACTTTTGCATTTTAACGGGGTCAACGCCCTTTAAGCCATCGGGGTCAGCAGAAGCAATATGGATCATAGCCGGTAAAGCTTCAGCACTGAATTTCATTTTTTCCTCCTCCCAGGTTTCCACCTTGGAGAGAGTTTTAACGCTTTCGCTCTTATACTTCATCTTTGTGAATTCCTGGCAGCCCCAGTCAATTCTAACCCAGCCTGCACCCTGAGCGTAAGCCTCCTTTGCAACAAGCTTTGCAAACTCGTGCTGTTCAACTGGACAGTTTATAATAACGCCCTGACCCTTTTCTAAATTGGAGCCCATTGTAACAATAAGCTTGGCGTATTTTTTAAGTAAGGTCTTGTTCATCTTTTTAAATCCTTATATAAATTTATTAAAGCTCAG
>JAGBID010000124.1 GCA_017935165.1 Clostridia bacterium | reverse complement strand
TTTCGTTGACGGCGAAGACATCAAGCAGCTTTTAGAAGAAATCAGAGACGTAATTCCCGATGAAATCAGACAGGCAAAGGCAATAGTTGATGAAAGGGATCAGATCATCAGCCAGGCACAGCACGAGGCAGATACTATTATAAGAGTAGCTGACGAAAAGGCTAAGGCTATGGTAAATCAGGACGAAATCGTACGCCAGGCTCAGGCTAAGGCTAATGACCTTATTCTTCAGGGTCAGAACAAGTACCGTGAAATGAGAAAGGCAACAAGCGATTACGTTGACGATATCATGAGAAGAACTGACGAAGCATTGGCTGAAACACTTTCCGAGCTCAGAAAAACACGCCAGAATATCAAGGCAACACAGAAAACAAGCCAGAACTGATTAAATTGCATCAAAACAGCATCTGAAACAGTAAGACTACCACTAAATATAGTGGCAGTCTTTTTTTATCCACAATATCTATGGAAAAATAAATTTTCTTGAAATAATTTCCCACAAAAGCAAAAAAACATTGCAATCAAGTGTTTTTTAGGGTATAATTATTCCACTGAGTGGCAAAAAGTGCATCCAAATGGCAATTTGTGGTGAATTTCAAGCCCGAAACCCTATTTTTAAGCTGTTTTGAAAGGAGGAAGACCCTATGTTATACGGTGAGTACCGCCATAATATGGACCAAAAGGGCAGAATTACAGTACCGCTGAAGTTTCGTGATTACCTCGGCGACAAATTCTATGTCTGTAAGGGTCTTGATAAGTGTCTTTTCCTCTATTCCGAAGCAGAATGGCAGGGTTTAATTGATAAAATCGCGGCTATGCCCGTGGCTCAGGCAAGAAGCGTACAGCGTTTTATGTTTGCAGGCGCAGCGGACGTTGAGTGCGATAAGCAAGGCAGAATTCTCTTACCCCAGAATCTTCGTGATTTTGCAGGTTTAAATAAGGATGTTACAGTAATTGGCTCCGGTTCGAGGGCAGAAATATGGGATTCTGATGCCTGGATGCAGTATATTGAAGCACAGACAGAAGAAGGTCTTGTTGAGGCAATGGAGGCTTTGGGCATTTAATGGATTTTGAGTTTAGCCATATCCCGGTACTGTTTAACGAAACTATCGACTCCCTTAATATAAAGCCGGACGGAATATACGTGGACGGCACCGCAGGTGGCGGCGGTCACAGTGAGGCTATTCTTAAAAGGCTTACAATAGGCAAGCTTATTTCCATTGACCAGGACCCTGACGCCATTGAGGTTGTAACAAAAAGACTTTCAAAATATCCCGGTTCAATAATAGTCCGCGGTAATTTTGCAGATATGAAAAGCCTTTGCGCTTCCGTTGGTGTAACTGAAATTGACGGTGCGCTTATGGATATAGGCGTTTCCTCCTACCAGCTGGATAATCCCGAGCGCGGTTTTTCCTATCATAACGACGCTCCTTTGGATATGAGAATGAGTAAGGAGGGCTTAAGCGCCGCCGATATAGTTAATACCTATTCCTGGCAGCAGATAGCCGAGATATTATCCCGCTACGGCGAAGAAAAATTCGCAGTAAGTATAGCAAAGAATATAGTAAAAGCAAGGGAAGTTTCTCCCGTAAAAACAACCCTTGAGCTTAGTGAAATAGTAAAAAATTCATACCCCGCAGCTGCAAGAAGGGAGAAGGGTCACCCTGCAAGGCAGACCTTCCAGGCACTTCGAATTGCAGTTAACGGCGAGCTTGATAAGCTTCAAGAGGGTCTGAGTGAAGCTTTTGACCTACTCAAAAGCGGCGGCAGACTCAGTATCATCACCTTCCATTCCTTGGAAGACAGAATTGTAAAGCAGCAGATGAATAAATGGTGCGAAGGCTGCACCTGCCCCAAGCATTTCCCTGTTTGCGTATGCGGAAATAAACCAAAGGGCACACTTATTTATAAAAAAGGCTTAGCTCCTTCAGAAGAGGAGCTTGAACGAAATCCCAGAGCCAGAAGCTCGAGGCTCAGGGTTATAGAGAAGCTTTAAAGAAAGCTTCGGGAAAGAGCAGGAAAGAAATTAAAGAAAAAGGTGTTTAAATTGCAGGAAACAAAAAGAAGATCCGTAAAAACTGAATATGATTATCAGGATGCTTTTGATTCTAATGCAGCCCGTGACTTAAACTTGATGCCCGAAAAAAGCCCTGAGGAATTACCGGCGAAAAGGGATAACGTTGTTAAGCTTACAGACAAGCAGTTAAGAAAAGCAAGAATGCAGGGAATAAATCCCCTTCGCTCCGTTTTAAGTGTAGTATCTGTTGTGCTTGTATTTGCCCTGCTTACTTTCTATATCTACGGTCAGGTACAGCTTACCGAGCTTACTGAAAGCATCAATAATCAGAAAACTCAGCTGGCACAGCTTGAAAGCGTAGAAATTCAGCTTCAAATGAAGGCTATGGCGGACATAAACGTAAGTGAAATCGAAACCTATGCAAGGAATGAGCTTCAGATGGAGCCTGTAAACCAGAATCAGATCACATACATATCCTTAACAAATCAGGATGTAGGCGAAGTAATTGACGGCGGCAGCAGCAATATATTCGAGAGTATTTGGTCCTTTTTAACCTCTTGGGCGTAATAAGAGAGGCTGAAACTGAATAGAATTATGATAGCTCGCTGGCGTTAGTGAAGCGTGTAGTAAATTACTGAGAGTTAAGAGCATATCTTGACTCTCGTTTTGTTATCGGCACAGTGCCGTTTATTGAAAGGAAGGAAAGAGATATTGGCTAAGGCAAAAAGCAAAAAAGCTTCTTTATGGCACAAGACCTTAGGTGTTACGGCAATACTTCTTATTGTGGGTTTTGGCGTTGCTATAGGATTTCTTGTACACTGGCAGTTGGTTGAGGGTGAAAAGCTTAAAACTCAGGCTATGAATCAGAGCTTGAAAACCACCTCCTTAACAGCAATGCGCGGAACAATATACGATGCAACCGAAACCAAGGTGCTGGCTCAGTCTGCAAGCGTATGGACAGTGGTCCTTGAACCCAACTATATCGAGGACGAAGCAACGAAGAAGCTTATTTCAAGCGGACTTTCAGGTATATTGGACCTTGAATACGATTACGTTTACGAAAGAACAAATTATAATAATTATTTTACCTACCTTAAAAGGAAGGTAGAAACCGAAACCAAGGATGCTGTCCTTGAATTTATGAAGGAAAATGATATTGACCAGGGTATAAGGCTTATTGAGGACTATAAGCGCTATTACCCCTACGGCAGTACAGCTTCCGTCGTTTTAGGCTTTACCGGTACGGATAATAACGGCCTTGCAGGACTTGAGCTTTACTATGACCAGGAGCTGTCAGGCACCTCGGGCAGAATGGTAAGCCTTAAAAATGCCTGGGGTGAGGATATGCCATTCCAGTACGAGCAGCTTGTTACTGCTGAAAACGGCTACGACCTGGTTTTAACCATTGACGAAGCCGTGCAGAGTATTGTGGAAAAATACTTAAATGAAGCAGCGGCGCAGTACAGCACAAAAAACGGCGCTGCGGCAATTTTAATGGACGTAAATGACGGCGCGATTAAAGCAATGGCTGTGTCAGGCGGCTTTGATTGTAACGACCCCTTTACGATTTACGATGAAACAGTCAGAACAGAAATAGATGCACTGCCCGAAGAGGAACAAAACGATGCCTACACAGCAGCTTTAAACCATCAGTGGAGAAATAAGGCTGTAAGTGATACCTACGTACCCGGTTCCGTTTTCAAAATGATATCAGGTTCAATAGGTCTTGACAGCGGTGCTATTACCACCCACACCGCCTTCAGTTGCGAAGGCTCCTACGTTGCATATAAGGGTACTGACCCCATTAAATGCTGGGTGCATCCCGGTTTCCACGGCGTGGAGACAATAAGAGAGGGTATTTGTAACTCCTGCAACCCCTTTATGATGCAAATGGCAAAGGTCATAGGCTCCAAGACCTTCTATAACTACTTCTACGCCTTTGGTCTTACTGATAAAACGGGTGTTGACCTTCCCGGTGAATCCAGCTCCCTTTTCTATACAGAGTCAGAACTTTTACCCGTTGAGCTTGCTACCGAATCCTTCGGTCAGGGCTTTACGGCAACACCTTTACAGATGATAACAGCCTGCGCTGCTATTGCAAACGGCGGCTATATCGTTCAGCCTCACGTTGTGGAGAAAATTCTTGACAGTGACGGCAATATAGTGGAATCTGCCGATACAAGCTACAAGCGCCAGGTTATAAGCGACGAAACAAGTAAAACTATGATAAGCATCCTCCAGGAGAATGCAACAACAGGTTCAGGTAAAAACGGCTACGTTGAAGGCTACCGTGTTTGCGGTAAAACAGGTACTTCCGAAAAGGTTGCTGAGCATAACGAACACCCTGAGGAGGCAATGGAATATATCGCTTCTTTCTGCGGCTTTGCTCCTGCGGATAATCCCCAGTATATTCTTCTTGTTTTCCTTGACGAACCTGACAGAAGCATCGCTTCCGGTGGTTTGATGGCGGCTCCCGTATTCTCAAAAATTATGGCGGAGGTTCTTCCTTACTTAGGTGTTGAAGCTCAGTACACAGAATCCGAAGCAGAAAAGAACAGTACAACGGCTCCCAACCTTATCGGTAAATCTATAGCTGAAGCCGAAACCTTAATTGCCGATGCTGACCTTTACTATTCAGTTTACGGTGATGCAAGCGACGAGGATGCAGTAGTCCTTATGCAGGTTCCCGCAGCAGGTGCCGATATGCCTGTGGGCGGTAAGATTGTTCTCTACCTGGAGGATAAGATTGCGGAGGAGGATATGTGTGTTGTTCCCGATTTCGTAGGCAAAACACTTTCAGAATGTAACGACCTTGCTAACCAGGCAGGCGTGCAGATACTTATGACAGGTGCGGCTACCGATATTATGCTTCAGTCACAAAGCCAGAGTATAGATGCAGGCACAAGGGTAAAGCCCGGTACCGTTATTAAGGTACAGTTTGTTGATATGAGTGGTCTTGAACAGTAATTTATTATAAATAAAAAGGACGGTAAACCTTATGACTAACTTAAGTTTATTTTCAACTTTAGCGGTAATAATAGCCTTCGGTGTAACTGCACTCTTAGGTATAGTTATGATTCCCTGGCTGCGCAAAATCAAGTTCGGCCAGACAATCAGGGAGGATGGCCCTACCTGGCATTTAAGCAAGCAGGGCACACCCACTATGGGCGGTATGATGTTTATAATAGGTACAGTAAGTGCCGTAAGCATCTGCTTCTCACTTTTCGCTGCCATTGAAGGCGGCGAAACAATGCTCTCCATTGTAAAGGTAGTAGCAGGCATCGGTATGGCTCTTTGTATGGGTATAGTAGGCTTTATGGATGACTTCATAAGCATTAAAAAGAAAAGGAACTTAGGCTTAACGGAAAAGCAGAAGCTTATCCTTCAGTTTTTAATTGCAGGTGCTTACCTTCTTTCCGTTTACCTTGCAGGCGGCACAAGCAAAACCTTAATTCCTTTTGTGGGCGAAGTTGACTTAGGTATATTCTATTATATTTTAGCCCTCCTCTTTATTGTAGGTATGGTAAACGCCGTAAACTTTGCAGACGGTATTGACGGACTTAATTCCACAGTTACATGTGTTAACTGCCTTATTATGACAGTTTGCGCAGTAATTATGGGTTATTATGGTATGAGCATTTATGCATCCGCTGCAGCAGGTGCCTGCATAGGCTTCCTTGTTTGGAATTTCCACCCTGCAAAGGTATTTATGGGCGACACAGGCTCACTGTTCCTTGGCGGTGTTGTATGCGCACTTGCCTTTGGTATGAATATTCCCGTAATGCTTTTACTTATCGGTATAGTTTATATTATCGAAATTTTATCAGTTGTTTTGCAGGTATCCTACTTTAAAATCACACACGGCAAGAGAATCTTCAAAATGTCACCCATCCACCACCACTTTGAAATGTGCGGATGGAGTGAGGTGAAAATCTGTGTAGTTTTCTCACTTGTATCCGCAGTAATGGGTGCAATTGCCATTTTACTTATCTATTTTGGACTTTAATTTATTCGGAGGAAATCAATGAGGGAAACACGCTCTCAAAAAAGAGGCAGTACCAGAGGTCTTGAACGTTTGCCTTCTTCCAAAAAAGCCGCAGCACCCCGCGGCGAAGTAAGGGAAAGAGCAGAAAACGGCATGGTGCTTATAAGAAAAAGAATCAAATACAGGTGGTTTACCCTCGGCGCAGGTCTCGATTTACCGCTGCTTATACTTATTTGTATTTTGCTGGCTGTAGGTCTTGTTATGATGTTTTCCGCATCCTACGCGTTTGCATTTGCGAACTACGGTGACAGTTACCTTTTTATAGGCAGACAGAGCATTTTTGCCGTTGCAGGTGTTATAGCCATGCTTTTGATATCCACGGTTGACTACCATAAATTCCACAGACTGGCAACACTTATTTACGCCATAGCAATCGGCTTGCTTGTCCTTTTGTTTGTATGTGCTCTTTTTGATATTGAGGCAATTGCCCCAAATAAGAACGGTGCCACAAGGTGGCTGAACTTCGGCATTATTGAATTCCAGCCCTCCGAGGTTGCAAAGTTTGCCATGGTTACCATGCTTGCAGACTATATTTCAAGAAAGTCAGACCGTATATCAGCTTCAAAAGGCACCTACGGACTTATTGTCTGCCTTGCTATTTTCGGTGTGGTTGCAGGCTTTGTTCTTCTTGAAAAGCATTTCTCAGCGGCAATTATTATTACGCTTTTAGCATTTACACTTTTCTTTATCGGCGGTTATAACCCCAAGCATCTCACCGTTATATTCATAATTGGTATTGCGGCAGCTGTACTTGTATTACAGCTTCCTATGTTCTCCCATTCGCTTTTAAGATTTATGGGATGGCTTGACCCCTTTAACCCCAATCCTCCCGAAGGCGTTGACACCTGGCAGACAAGGCAGGGACTTTACGCAATAGGCTCAGGCGGTCTTTTAGGCGTTGGCTTAGGCCAGTCCAAGCAGAAGTACCTGTATTTACCCGAGCCTCAGAACGACTTTATTTTCGCCATAGTATGTGAGGAATTAGGCTTTATAGGTGCCATTATAGTAATACTTTTATTCGCTATGCTTATCTGGCGCGGTGTTTACATCTCCATTAACGCCAAGGATAAATTCGGTACGCTTTTAGGTGTAGGCATTACCTTTACAGTAGGTATTCAGGCTGTACTTAATATATGCGTTGTTACCAACGCCCTGCCAAACACAGGTATCAGCTTACCTTTCTTCAGTTACGGAGGTACCAGCTTGCTGATGCTGCTTGGACAGATGGGTGTTCTGCTTTCTATTTCCAGACATTCAAATATTGAAAAAACTTAAATTTATATAAAAGGGTGATAAACTTATGAAGGTTTTATTTGTTGGCGGCGGCACAGCAGGCCATATAAATCCCGCTTTGGCAGCTGCAGGTTTTCTTAAAGCTAAAAATCCCGATGCCGAAATCCTTTTCGTAGGTAATAAAGGCGGTATGGAAGAAAGGCTTGTACCTCCTGCAGGCTACAATATGAAAACAATCCATATCTCAGGTTTCCAGAGAAAGCTTTCCTTTGAAAACCTTGTTAAAAACGTAAAAACAGTAGCAAGACTTCTCACATCCAGTATAGAGTCAAAGAAAATTATCAAGGAGTTTAACCCTGACGTTTGCGTTGGTACAGGCGGCTACGTTTGCGGTCCCGTGCTTCGCGAGGCAGCTAAAATGGGTATTCCCTGCGTTGTTCACGAAAGTAACGCCTTCCCCGGTGTTACCGTTAAAATGCTTTCCAAGAATATGGACACAGTTATGCTCTGTGTTGAGGATGCGAAGAAGTATTTTGACGAAAGCGTAAACATCGTTATCACAGGTAACCCCGTAAGAGGTGAAATGCTTACAGCTGAAAAGCAGAAGTCCAAGGAAAAGTTAGGTCTTGACAGCCGCCCCGTTGTTCTTTCCTTCGGCGGCAGCTTAGGTGCTGAGAAAATAAACAACGCTATGATAGAGGTGCTTAAGTACAGCGCCGAAAATAAGGAGATTCAGCACATCCACGGCTACGGTCAGCTTGAAAAGGAATATCCCGAAAAGCTTAAGGCAGAGGGCTTTGTGGCTGAGGAAAATCCCCACATCAGAGTGCTTGACTATATTAACAATATGGCAGACTGCTTAGCAGCGGCAGACGTTGTTATAAGCCGTGCAGGTGCCATAACACTTACTGAAATTGAAGCTTTGGGCAAGGCTTCCATTCTTATTCCTTCACCCAACGTTGCGGAGAACCACCAGTATCACAACGCTATGGCGCTTGTTAACCGCGGTGCTGCCGAAATAATTGAAGAAAAGGACCTTACAGGCGAAAAGCTTCTTGAAAAGGTTAAAATGATGTTCGGTGAAAACGGCAAGGCTGAAAAGCTTGGTATTGAAGCTAAGAAAATGAGCGTGCCTGATGCATCCGACAAGATTTACGAGGTTATTATCTCAGCAGCAAACAAGGGCAAAAAGAAAAAATAAAATACCAAAAAGGACCTCACTGCATATTATGTTTATATAAACAAATGTGAGGTGCTTTATGGCTTTATTGATTATAGAAGGTCAAAATCCCCTTTACGGTGAAACGGTAATTCACGGTGCCAAAAACAGCGCTTTGCCAATACTTTCCGCTTCGGTATTAATGAAGGGGGAAACAGTACTTAAGTCCTGCCCCAGGCTTTCGGACACGGAAAGCGCAGTTAAAATATTAAGGCATATAGGCTTTCGCTGTTTAAG
>JAGBID010000123.1 GCA_017935165.1 Clostridia bacterium | reverse complement strand
GGCGCTGTTCTTATCGGAATTCTTGCTACCTCGGTTATCTACTATCTTACTACATGGACACTTCCCAGCTTTGAACTCGGTGAAATCTTCACCCCCTTCAAAGATTTTGCTGATATTGGTATTACTGCTGTATTCCAGGCTGATTCTTGGGTAAATGCTTTCACAGGTGTTGAAATTGGCGGTGTATTATCTGCTATTATGCTTATCGTTACATATTGCCTCGTTGATATGTTCGACACAATCGGCACACTCTACGGCACAGCTTCTCAGGCTAACCTTCTCGATGAAAACGGTGACCCCATTAACGTTGATAAGTGCATGACTTGTGACGCTGTTGGTACAACTGTAGGTGCTGTTGCAGGTACATCCACAGTTACAACATTCGTTGAGTCCGCAGCCGGCGTTGGCGCAGGCGGCAGAACAGGTTTAACAAGCCTTGTTGTTGCTGTTTGCTTCTTCATCTGCATGTTCTTAAGCCCCGTTGCTTCCCTTGTTCCTGCTTGTGCTACAGCACCTGCTCTTATCTGGGTTGGCGTTCTTATGATGAAGGGCTTTGCTAAGGTTGATATGAGCGACGCTACAAGCGCTGTTCCTGCTTTCTTAGCACTTATCATGATGCCCCTCACATATTCTATCTCTAACGGTATTGGTATCGGCGCTATTGCTTATGTTCTTATCCGTCTCTTCACAGGTAAGTACACAAAGAAGGATATCGTTGTTACTGTTATCGCTCTCCTCTTCGTTATCAAGTTTGTTTTCGTTACAATGTAATGATTTGACAAAACTTAAAGCCTCGGAAATATCCGGGGCTTTTTCTTTTTGTTGTAAACTTTTTTTCAGTGTGGTATAATAAGGTTAAAGATACACAAGTCAAAAACGGAGGTAAACAAAATGGAACGTAAAAAAGCTTGGCTTACAACTGCCCACAGAGGCTTTGTTGAGGGGGATTTAAAGGAAAACAGTCTTGCGGCATATTATAATGCATATCTGCACGGTGCGGATATAATTGAAACAGACGCAAGACTTACATCAGATGGTGTTCTGGTAGTAAACCACGACAGGGACGTTAAGGGTTTCGATGAAAACGGTAATCCGGTCAGATATATTGTAAAGGACACAAGCTCGGATGTGATATGCTCCGTTATTTTATCTAAAGATGAAAAATGGGGTGTTCAGCGAATTCCTACCTTGGAGCAGGTGCTGCACCTTGCTTATAACACAGGCCTCAGGGTAAATATCGATTTAAAGAACGGTATTGATACAGCAGAAATGGTTGCAAAGCTGGTGCTTAAATGCGGTATGCAGGGTAAGGTGATTTATGCTCTTAACGGCGCAGGTCTCCCGGGAATTAATGCCATTATCAAAGTTGACCCCGACGCTTGCTTTGATGATCACGGCATAGCTTTTGCTGAGGAGATGAAGGATTATCCTGAGCGCGGAAAACGCTGCTACTGCTATACAAGCGACACAAGTCCTGAAACAGTGAATGCAATCAGAAATTTAGGCTGCAAGCTTGAACTTATAAGCCTGAAGCCTGAAAATTTCGAGGCAGCCGTTGCCTGCCACCCTGATATCTGTGAATTTCTGCATACTTCCGACTTCAAAACAATTGAAGAAGATTATCTCAGCAAGGTAAAATTGTTCTGAGTGATAGTATTATTTCGCTAAAATTAATTAAATAAATTTAAAATATCATCAGCGGTGCAGGCGATAAAGTCTGCGCCGTTTTCTTTTAATTCCTCAACGCTTCTAAAACCCCAGCTTACACCGCAGGCAGTGAAGCCGCTGTTTTTTGCTGTTTGCATATCAACGCCGCTGTCGCCAAGGTAAAGGCAGTTTTCAGGTTTTTCACCTATTTCATTCAGTATAAACAAGGGCGCTGTTGGGTCAGGTTTTTTGGGAAATTCCTTTTTCTGCCCCTGAACATAGGAAAATTTATCGCCTAATATACCTTTGACAACAGCTTTTGTCATATCATCAGGCTTATTGGAAAGAACTGCAAGCTTTACACCCATATTGCTTAGCTTGTCCAAAAGTTTCAAAATGCCTTCATAGGGCTCTACTAATTTTAAAGGCTCGCTTTCATAGAATTCATCATACTTTTTTCTTACACTTTTATATAGCTCCTCGCTGTAATCACCTAAAGCAAATTTCAGCATTCTTCTTATAAGCATATCCGCACCGTTACCGACAAAATTCTTATATTCATTCACTTCAATGGGGGTGATGCCGTGAAAAACCAAAGCCTCATTTGCAAAGTAGGCGATGGAATCGAGAGTATTGCAGAGTGTTCCGTCCAAATCAAACATACAAACTTTATATTTTAAACTCATATTACCATATCCTTTTGTTTTTTCTTTAATTATACTACAGCAAAAAAGCATTTGCAAACATTAAAAAGTTCAGTAAAAGCAGGAATAACGGAGGAAAATATCAACCGTTTAAACTTAAAACTGTTGATATTGCCCTGTGTTTGTTGTATAATAATATGTGCAACTTATTTTAATACGGAAAGGCGGAAACCCCAAAAGGGGTAAAGCAAAAAATGAAAGATACTTTAAAAATTATCAAAGAAAATATAGCAAAGGTTATGGTTGGCCAGAGCGAGGTTATCGACCTCCTTTTAACTGCTATGGTGGCTGAAGGTCACGTGCTTATTGAGGACGTTCCCGGTATGGGTAAAACAGTTCTGCAACCAGCCTTTCAAAGTCTGTTGGCGCAAGCTTTAACAGAATTCAGTTTACACCCGATATGCTCCCCAGTGACGTTACAGGTCTTAACTATTTTAACCAGAAGGTAAGCGAGTTCGTATTTAAAGAAGGTCCCGCTTTCTGTAACATTCTGCTTGCTGACGAAATTAACCGTGCT
>JAGBID010000122.1 GCA_017935165.1 Clostridia bacterium | reverse complement strand
GTGTGCTCTTCCGATCTAAGGCTGGACATTGAACCTAACATTCTCTCCTCACGCTTTTCATCGGGGATAGGCTCGCCGCTGGGGTGGATGATAAACTTATCAATACCAATTTCGCTACCCTTTTTGATAAGCTCGCTGAAAAGCTTTATTGTCTTAAATTTAAGCATAAAATCTGTTGCAGAAGGGTCAATTTCGGAGAAAGGCATAAAAGGCAGGTGCATTGACCAAAGCTTAATACCGTACTTGTCTGCATTTTCCTTAACTGCTTTAAAATCGAAGTCATCATAATTACCGAGTGAAATTTCTATAGCTTCAATTTTATTTTCCTGCATACTTAAAAAGCCTTTTTCCGTAAGGTCTTTTCTTCCGCAGGAGGATACTGTGATACTTAATAAATTGTCCATAGTAAATTCCTTTCTTTTTAATTATATTAATATAATAATATTTCTCGTGCAGTGCCTTGGTAGGTGCCTTCGGTGCAAATTTCCCTAATACCGTTATCAAGAATTACATCATAATTATAATGGTTGTGACCTGTAATAAGAAGCTTGATAAGAGGCTCGCTTTTAATAAATTCAACGGCTTTTAATGTTTCTTCGTCGGGTGTTTGCTGTATCCTTCTATCCTCAGGATAGGTAGAAAGCAGGCTTTCAGGCGCAGCCACAACGTAGGCACAGGGGTTTCGCCTCATTTCCGACTCTGCAAGGCTTTTTTCGTAAAGCGGCACGTGCATACATAATACAATGGGAAGTCCCTTGGCTATTTCAGCTTTAAGCATTTCTATCTGGGCGCTTTCTATCATATAGTAGCCGTCATCCATGGTTACGAAGTTAACGCCGTCCACAATTCTTGAATCAAAATAGAGGTTTTGCCTGAAATACGGTGCGGACCTTTTCATCATTTCCCACTTGTAGGCCCTGTCCTCTTTTGCTTTTCCCACACAGTGGCAGAAATCGTGGTTACCTGCGGCGTAGATGCAGTCTACATTATAGAAGTATTTATCCAAAAATTCAAAGTTACCTACGGATAAGAAGTCAATAATATCGCCTGTATTTACAAGCAAGAGATTATTGTCCTCGGCATATTTTAAAGCTTCAAGGTAATATCTCATAGCACTGCCGCGGTCATCCTCGCTTTCAAAACACTTCCACCTGGTTTCGTTACCGTGATTTTCTTCGCCTACGTAAGTCAGGTGTGAGTCTGTGATATGTAAAAGCTTTATCGGCTTTTTAAGGCCTATATTTACTTCTGTTTTGATTATGTTAAGCTTTTTTACCATAGGGTCACTTCCTTTGATATTAAGTAGTATAATTATACATCAAAGGTTGAATAAAGTAAATAAGCAATCAATTACTTTTGCAGGTAACCCCGAGGTTAAGTCTTTTGTTACCCGTGTGAACTGTTTTTTTAAAGGGTCCTAAAGGCTTTTCAGAAATAAAAAAACCGCAATAGTTTCAATAAGCTTATGACTTACAGCAGAACTATTACGGTAGTTTGAATATAGGTTCCAAAATCACCGGGGTGTTAAAGCATAAATATTTTTAAAAAGCAACAGTAAATTTCTTATAAGTACCGGGTACCTTGGCGTAATTCAGTAAAGGCTTATTCTTCTGGGAAAAAGTTAAAATAAACTCCATCATAACCCTCTATAGAATCTGGGTTAATATTGCTCATTTGTAAACGTATATCTTTATATTCAATATAACCTTCCCAACACATAATGCCAATCTGGAAATTAAGCGTTTCTCCATCC
>JAGBID010000121.1 GCA_017935165.1 Clostridia bacterium | reverse complement strand
GTTTTTGCCCTTTATCTTAAAGGTTCTTTCCTGATACCATGAGCCGTTTTTACAGGTATATTTTAAAATGCCGTTAACCGCATACTCAGCATCGGGGTGCTTTTCCCTTTCGTAAAATACAGCTGCATTAAACATAAAGTAGCTGCCCTGAAAGCTTTTACCGAACAGCTTTTCAATCAGGCTTGTTTTACGGTGCTTTTTATGGTAAAGGGAGAGCTTTTTGTAAAGCTTTGCCGTAACGGCGACTACGTCACTTTCATATTCACGGTAAAAAGGTGTTGCCTTTATATTGTAGCTTGAAAAGGCGCAAAGTGCCTCAAAAATTTCCGTGTCTGTTTTATCTTCATAGTTTTCAAGAGTGATAAGGGCGTTTTCAAAATCGCCGCCGTCACTTTCGCTTTGAAGGTAAAGCTCCTTAGGTAAATCATAATATACTATAAAGTCGTTTACCCAGTTTTTCTTGTACTGAAGGATGCGGCTGTCAATTTCGCCGTAGACATCGAATATTTCCGTAAGCTTGTTGTAGCCTTCAAATTCATTCTCACAGCCTATTAAGTTTAAAAGCTCGTAGATATATACAAATACGAAGGAGAGGCTGGTTTTTACTATCTCTCCCCTTCTTACCTTACTGCGCCAGGAAAAATAGCCCCTTAGCTCAGCAAGGGACATTGAGCGGTAGGTTGGGTAAAAGCGTTGGAAATCCCCCGTAAACTCGTAATCATCCTCATAATTCTCCATAAGCTTTGCCTGCTTATAGAACATCCCGGGGTCGGACATAGCACTCCAGGAGGCATTCCTTTCCAGCTTGCGCATTTCAAGGATTTCCTTTGGAGTATAGTTTTTCATTTTGGAGGCAACAAACAGAATAGGTTCATCGGTATAAATTTTCTCGGAAAAGCTGCTTTGCTCCCTTTCGCGGCGCTCAAAGCTTTCCTTTTTAATTTCGTTTACGGTATTGTCAATAATTCGGTTTATTACGTCCTTTTTATCATTAAGCTTTTTTATTTCTTCCGAAGCCTTAGAAAGGCTGTCGTTTACTGCGCTGTCGATAAGATACTTGAATATGTCTTTCATAAGGCTCCTTTCGAAATTTTTATGATATTATTTTAAAAGCGGCTTTAAGAATTTGCCCGTGTAAGATTTTTCGCAGGCGGCTACCTGCTCGGGTGTACCCGTTACAACTATTGTACCGCCGCCGCTGCCGCCTTCGGGTCCCAAGTCTATGATATGGTCGGCGGTTTTTATCATATCCAAATTATGCTCGATAACTATTACCGTGTTGCCTGCATCAACCAGGGACTGAAGCACGTCTATAAGTCTGTGAACATCTGCTATATGAAGTCCCGTGGTAGGCTCGTCCAGAATATATACGGTTTTGCCCGTTGAACGCTTGGCAAGCTCCGTGGCAAGCTTTACACGCTGTGCTTCACCGCCTGAAAGTGTAGTGGCTGCCTGACCTAACTTGATGTAATTAAGACCTACATCCCATAAGGTCTGCAGTTTTCTTGCGATTCTGGGTAAATCCTTAAAGAAATCAAGAGCCTCCTCCACCGTCATATCAAGGACGTCGTAAATATTTTTGCCCTTGTATTTAACTTCCAGAGTTTCGTGGTTATACCTTTTACCCTTACATACCTCGCAGGGTACGTAGATATCGGGTAAAAAGTGCATTTCAATTCTTACTATGCCGTCACCTTCGCAGGCCTCACACCTGCCGCCGCGGACATTGAAGCTGAACCTTCCTGCGCTGTAGCCGCGCCTTTTGGCATCGGGGGTTTCGGCGAACAGCTCGCGGATATCGGTAAACACGCCCGTGTAGGTAGCGGGGTTTGAACGTGGTGTTCTGCCAATTGGCGACTGGTCGATTTCAATTACCTTATCAAGGTTTTCAATACCCCTTATTTCCTTATGCCTGCCCGGGGTTTTCTTGGCGCCGTTAAGCTCCGTGGCAAGCTTTTTATATAAAATATCGTTAATCAAGCTGCTTTTACCGCTGCCCGACACGCCCGTAACACACACGAACTTGCCTAAGGGAATATCCACATTAACTTTTTTAAGGTTATTGTGCTGGGCACCGATAACGGAAAGCTTTTTGCCGTTACCTTCTCTTCTTTTTTCAGGCACAGCTATTGTCTTTTTTCGGCTTAAATACTGACCGGTAATACTCTCCTCACAGTTAATAATGCCCTTGCTGTCACCGTTATATATAACCTTGCCGCCGTGTACTCCTGCACCGGGACCTATATCTACAATATGGTCGCTGGCAAGCATAGTGTCCTCGTCGTGCTCAACAACTATTACCGTGTTGCCTGCATCACGAAGGCTTTTTAAGGTTTCGATAAGCATATGGTTGTCACGCTGGTGCAGACCTATACTGGGCTCGTCAAGAATATAGAGAACGCCCATAAGGGATGAGCCGATATTACTTGCAAGCCTGATTCGCTGATTTTCGCCGCCCGAAAGGGTGCTTGAAGCACGGGCAAGAGTTAAATAGTCAAGACCTACGTTCTTAAGGAAGCCAAGTCTGTTCTTAATCTCCTTTATGATAGGCTCAGCTATCATAGCCTGGTTATTATTAAGCTTTAAATTATCAATAAAATTAAGCTCTTCGGTAACGGACATCTCACAGAAATCACTGATGTTCATACCGCCTACAGTAACGGCAAGGCTAACGGGTGAAAGGCGCTTGCCCTTACAATGGTCGCAGGGAACTTCGCCCATATAGCTCTCGATTTCTTCCTTTATCCAGGAGCTTTGGGTATTTGCAAAGCGGCGTTCAAGATTATTTATGATACCTTCAAACACGGCTTCGTGGTCACCCTTACCGTAAACACCCTCACGGTGAAGCTTGATTTTCTCGCCCTTGGTACCGTAAAGGATTATGTCGATAATCTCGGGCGGAAGGTCGCAGACAGGTGTATCCAAAGAAAAGCCGTAGTGGTCGCTTAAGCCTTTCATATACATTGCCGCAATGGTGGAGCCCTCCATTGCCCAGCCGCCGCCTTTGATGGCGCCCTTGTTGATGGAAAGCTTATCGTTGGGAATAATCAAATTGGGGTCAATGCGCATAAATATGCCAAGACCCGTACACTGTGGGCAGGCGCCTGCAGGATTATTAAAGGAAAACATCTGGGGAGAAAGCTCGCCGATGCTGATTCCGTGGTCAGGGCAGGCATAATTCTGACTGTAGCTGATATCCTCGCCGCCAACAACGTTGACGGTTATAAGTCCGTCAGTTAATTTTGATGCTGTTTCTAAAGAATCGGCAAGGCGTGAACGGATATCCTCCTTGATAACAAGGCGGTCAACAATTACATCAATATTGTGCTTTTTATTCTTTTCGAGGTTGATTTCCTCGCTTAAGTCGTACATTATTCCGTCCGCACGTACACGTACGAAGCCGCTTTTTTTAGCGTTTTCCAGCTCCTTTTTGTGCTCGCCCTTTTTAGCCCTTATAATGGGCGCCATAATTTGAATCCTTGTTTTCTCAGGAAGGGACATTACGCTGTCTATAATCTGGTCGATTGTCTGCTGGCTTATCTCCCTGCCGCAAACGGGACAGTGAGGCACGCCGATTCTTGCATACAAAAGCCTTAAATAGTCGTAAATTTCAGTAACAGTACCTACTGTGGAACGGGGATTTTTGGAGGTTGTTTTCTGGTCAATGGAAATTGCAGGTGAAAGACCTTCAATACTTTCAACGTCAGGCTTTTCCATTTGACCTAAGAACATTCTTGCGTAGGACGAAAGGGACTCCACGTACCTTCTTTGACCTTCCGCATAAATTGTGTCAAAGGCAAGGCTGCTTTTACCGCTGCCTGAAAGACCCGTAAACACAATGAATTTATCACGTGGGATTTCAAGGTCGATGCTTTTTAAATTATGGACCTTGGCACCCTTGATTTTAATTCTATCCAGACTCATTTTAATTACCTTCTTTATCCTTTATAACCTGTCGCCTGAATGCATCGGTTGTTCTTGTTATACTCTTAAGCCAACCTGAGGTGCGCATTGAAGCATAGTCATCACCTGCGAAAACTATATGGTCATAAAGAGTTACGTAAATGCTTTCCATTGCAAGCTGCAATTCCTTTGTGGCAAGAATGTCGCTTTGTGTTGGAATGGGGTTACCGCTTGGGTGATTATGAGCAAAAACAACCGTGTCAGCATGATAATCAAGGCACAGGCGCATAACGTTCTTAATATAAACAGGCACCATATGAATGGAGCCCTCGCTGATTTTATCGTTGAACATAACCTGACCGCGGCTGTTTAAGATAAGGAGAGCTATTTTCTCGGTAGCTGTATCATTGAACTTAGGCTTCATTAATTTGCAGGCAGATTCGGAGTTATATACCCTTACGTTAGTATCATTCACGCAGTTTAAATAATCCTTACAAAGACCGTTGAAAGAGTGAAGCATTCTTGCAGCCTCACCGTTCATACCTTCCACATTTAAAAGCTCCTCCTCGGAAGCAGCGAACACAGACTGCACTGTTTTAAAATGCTCAAAAAGTCTGTTTGCAACGTCCGCACTGTCCGATACAAAAAAGCTGAGAAGCCGGTTTAATAAAAGGTACTGTGACGGCAGACTTTCCATATATTCTTTACTGATATTATTATTCATAGCTACCTCAAAATAAATTTTTTGCCTTTATAATTGTATCAAACATTTGTTCTATTGTCAATGGAATTTACGCCTAAAAAGAAAAAAGCCTCCGAATTCCATTAGAACTCGGAAGCGAATTTTCAAATTATTCTGCTACGTAAATAACTGTTACATCCTTATGAAGCTGTAATGCTGAAGCAGGAACTTCAGGTGTTACATCGCCGTAAATTGCCTTTTCGATAATCTCCTTTTTGTCAGCACCGCCAATAAGAAGAATCTTTTTAGCCTTTAAAATAGTGCCGATGCCCATTGTGAATGCGCTGGTGGGCACATCCTCCTTCTTTTCGAAAAGACGGGAGTTAGCATTAATTGTGCTTTCCTGAAGCTTTACGCAATGAGTTTTTGCTGCAAAAGCAGAAGCGGGCTCGTTGAAACCGATGTGACCGTTGTGGCCGATACCTAAAAGTTGTAAGTCTGCATAGCCAAGGCTTTCGCATAATGCCTCGTATCTTTCACATTCTGCTTCGCTGTCCTCAGCTGTGCCGTCGGGCACAAAGGTGTTATTCTTATCGATATTAACGTGGTTGAAAAGGTTATCATTCATAAAATAGCGGTAGCTCTGGTCGTTTTCGCCGCTAAGACCGCAATACTCATCAAGATTGATGCTCTTAACATTGGAAAAATCAAGCAAGCCATCATTATAAGCGCAAACTAAATTCTTATAAGCGCCTATAGGTGTGGAGCCTGTTGCAAGACCTAATACTGACTGAGGGTTATTGATAACCTGAGCAGCAATTATACTTGCGGCAACCTTACTTAATTCATCGTAATTTTTAACCTTAATTACTTTCATTTTAATTTCTCCTTACTTGTTTTAATATAGCTAATCACTAAGCGGAAATCCACCTGTGAAAGTATTACTGCAATAAACACCAATCCACAGCCTATTCCCTCTCTTAAAGTCATACTTTCTGAAAGGAAAACAGCACCCGTCAACAAAGCAAACACGGATTCAAGGCTCATAACAATGCAGGCAACAGGAGCAGGTGACATTCGCTGTCCGATTATCTGCAGGGTGTAAGCCACACCTGAGCTCATTATACCTGTGTATAAAATAGGTATAACGGCGTTAATAACCTTATCAAGGGTAGGTGTTTCAAAAATAAAGGCAACTGCAAGGGATATAATGCCGCAAGTGAGGAACTGCACACAGCTCATTTTTACAGCATCTGCCTTAGGTGAGAAGTAGTCGATAACTATGATGTGGAAGGTGTACACAACGGCGCAGAGCATTACGTAAATATCACCGTTTTCTACGGTGAAGCCGTCCTTCACGCTTAAAAGATATGTACCGAAGGTGGCTATTATTACACAAAGCCATACCTTGGCGCCTGCATACTTGCGCATAAATATCTGCACTATAGGTACAAGAACCATATATAAGGCTGTTAAAAATCCTGCCTTGCCTGCAGTTGTATACTGAAGTCCTATTTGCTGCAGGGAGGATGCGGCGAATAAAATTACACCGCAGGCAATACCGCCGGGAATGTAGGTATACTCGGAAAAATTGTCGCTTTCCTCTCCCTTGCTTGAAATATTCAGCTTTGAAAGAAGGAAAATTACGGGTAACAGCGCCACGGCACCAACAATATTTCTTACGCCGTTAAAGGTAAAGGGCTCTATAAAGTCCATACCCACTCTCTGGAATACGAAAGCCGTACCCCAGATAAAGGCGGTTAACAAAAGCAGCAAGCTGCCTTTTAAGGATTTACTCATTATATCACCAATTTAAGTTGTTTCTCTTGTAAGATTTTTCATCCAGTTAAATCTGTTTATTTTCACTACGGCTACAAAGCACTTTAAAATCTGGTCGCACTTAAGGCATGCAAATACCACCCAGGGCGGTGCGCCTAAATAGGAGCTGATTATTGCGGAGGGAAGTACAACGCAGAAAACAAAAATGCTGTCGTTTTTAAACACAAAGCTTATGTCACCGCCTGATTTAACCAGACCGAAAAGGCAGGAAGCCTGATAGCAGGTACCCACAGTGGTAACAGCCAGCACGTTAATAAACTCGGAAGCGTAGGCGGCACCTTCAACACTTGTGTTATACATTGAGATAAAGGGATTCTTGATAAGGAACACACCAATACCCGTAATAACACCTAAGCAAAGGAATATGACCTGAACGGTTTTTGCATACTCCTTCATTTTTTCGAAAAGACCCTGACCTACGGTTTTGCCTGTAATTACACCTACCGCATTGGAAAGGCCGTTAATAAATACGTAAGCTAAGTTACTAAGCATTCCTGCAATGCTTGTGGCAGCCATAACCTCGGAAGTATATTTACCGAGAATCATACTGTTGGCAAGCATATTCACGCTCCATACAACCTGACCGCCTACCAAGGGCAAGCCGTACTTTATGAAGTCCTTAGCTATTACTTTATCGAAATGAACAAGGTCTTTGACCCTAAGCTTCAGCTTTTTATCCTTAAATCGGACGTAAAGCAGCACAACTATCATTTCTATAACTCGTGAAATAAGGGTTGCTATGGCAGCACCCCTGACTTTCATAGCGGGTAAAATTCCTTCAATACCGAAAATAAAAATATAGTTGAGGCCAACGTTTACGACCAAAGCAAGCAGAGAAACGTATAGACCTATTTTGGGAGTTTCCACACTTCGCATAGATGCTATGGAAACCTGAGTTATTGAAAAGAAAATATAGGAAAAACCTATTATACCAAGGTATGCGGCGCCTTCGTCTACAACGTTTGTCTCCCTTGTAAAGATAAGCACGATCTGACGGGGAAATATTGTGGCAGCTAAGGTGAAAATTATACCGAAGGAAACAGCCAAGGCTGCGCCTACTGCAATAATTTTCTTTATGCTTTTAATGTCCTTTTTACCCCAATACTGGGCAGAAAGTATGGCAACGGCGCCTTCTATACCGCCTATAAACATTTGTATAACGGTCTGAAGCTGACCGCCCATATATACGCCCGAAATAGCATCGTCACCTAAGGAGCCTATCATAACGTTATCCGCCATATTTACAAGAAAGGTGATAAGGTTCTGAAGGGCAATGGGAACAGCAAGGGCTATTAAATTTATATAGAAGCTTTTATCCCTTGTGATAATTCTTCCTTTTACTTTTTCCATATTCTCACTTCCGATTTTAAAGCGATAAGGTATTATTCCTCGGGTTCAGCATCAACCACGGGAAGTTCACCTACGGGGTTTTCAAGGTCCTGAGGGTCGCTTTCCTTATCGGGTGCTTCCTTTACGTTTTCACCTGAAAGCATCTCCAATGTAAGCTCGTCCATTACGCCCGTAACTTCAACCTTATGTACTTCCTGGAAATAAATTATAGCTTCCTGGGTAGCTGTGTCAAAGACCCTTGTGATTTCGCCCTTGTAATAACCAAGCTGGCTTAAACGCTTCTGGAAGCTTTCAATATCGTCACCGCTGTCGCCTAATTTATAGAGGACTTCGTTTCTGTCGTCAGCAATTTCATCGGGGTCCATAGCCGTGGAAACTGTGGTGGACTCCTCAAGAAGCTCGGGATAAACAATACCTGCTATTGTTGTGGCAAAGGAAATAATGGAGCGGCCGTTACGCCTTGCAAGCTTTTCCTCAACCTCGAAAACGTTGCCGTTCTTTACAGCTGTAAGCTCCTTAAGCTCACGGTTTCGCATAATGTTGTCCTTAAAATCAACGGGGCAGAAAATATACTGGGGGTCAACAATTTTTAAATCCTCAATATCATATACACCGTTTTCGGAGCCTGCAAATACGTTTGTAAGACCTGCATAGCTCATAACGGTACCTGCAAGCATATCGCCCGTTACGCCTGAGCCTTCAATGTCGAATATATAGCAGGCGGTTTTAACTATCATAGTTTCGGGGATGATTCTCTGTAAATCGTCAAGAGTTCTGAACACGGACTGGGCGTTATTGAGGGCTGTTTCCATACCCGTGTGGGCACCGCCAAGTACGGAGCCTATTTCCTTATACATTCTTTCAAAGTCCTCGCGGTTGCTTGCAAGGTCAATTGTCACACAGGGAATGCCTGCTGAGTTAAAGGCTGAAAGCTGCTCCTCAGTATATACGTCGGAAATAATAAGGTCAGGGGCTAAAGCGATTATTGAGTCTGTGTCCGCAGGGTCTACCTTTGTTAAGGTCTTGAAATTATTCTGGTCGCAGTCATCGGCAGCTGCAACAAGGGAGGTTTCAAAGCCTGATGCTATAACGGCATCGGCAAGCTCGTCGGTTAAAACCACTACCTTCTTTGGCTTCTGGGTGACGGTAACGTCCTTTATGGTTACGGGGTACTCCTGCATAATAACGTCGCCTACGTTTTCTATCTGCTCCTGCACGTTACAGCCTGTAAACACGGAAAGCAGCATAACAAGGCTCATTATAAAACATATATACTTAAGATATTTTTTCATAGTTTTTCTCCTATATAAAAAATTATTATAAAACAATCATTTTAATTCATCCTATATTTTACAATGAAATCCCGAATTAGTCAACACCTGATACTTTACTGCAAAAAACATAAAAAAGAAACACCGAAGTGTTTCCTTTAAATTTTATTAAACATTCTTTTAATAAGGATAAGAGGAATTTACTTTTTGCTGCTTTTAACGTTCAATTTTAAATAAACCACACATTTATTCCTCCGGGAAAAAGTTAAAATAAACTCCATCATAACCCTCTATAGAATCTGGGTTAATATTGCTCATTTGTAAACGTATATCTTTATATTCAATATAACCTTCCCAACACATAATGCCAATCTGGAAATTAAGCGTTTCTCCATCC
>JAGBID010000120.1 GCA_017935165.1 Clostridia bacterium | reverse complement strand
AGGCTCTACGGGCGACCTCGGTATGAGTATAGGTATTATGAGTGCTGCCATAGGCTACAATGCTATAGTTCATATGTCCGCCGATGCTAAAGAGTGGAAGAAAAATCTCCTTCGCAGCCACGGCGTAACCGTTATAGAATATGAAGGCGACTACAGCGCCGCCGTAAAAGAAGGCAGAAGAAAATCTGACCTTGACAAAAAGAGCTACTTTGTAGATGATGAAAATTCCAAAAACCTTTTCTTAGGCTATGCTGTTGCAGCTAAAAGAACTAAAAATCAGCTTGACAGCATGGGAATTAAGGTAGATGAAAATAACCCCTTATTCGTATATATTCCCTGCGGTGTAGGCGGTGCGCCGGGCGGCGTTACCTTCGGCTTGAAGGAAATTTTCGGAGATAAGGTTCATGTATTTTTTGCTGAGCCAACCGAAGCACCCTGTATGGTTTTGGGTATGGCAACAGAAAAACACAACGAGATATGTGTTCAGGACATAGGTCTTTCAGGAAAAACTCACGCTGACGGTTTGGCTGTAGGCAGAGCAAGCGGATTTGTAGGCAAGGTTATGGAGGAAATTTTATCAGGCATTGTAACTGTAAAGGACTACAGACTTTATGACTATATGAGAATGCTTTGGGAAAGCGAAAACCTTTTTATTGAACCCAGCTCCTGCGCAGCCTTTCACACCCCCTACCTTTTATTCGGCACAAAGGAAGGAAAAGAGTACCTTAGTAAACACAATCTTACCGATAAAATGGCTAACGCCACACACATTGTCTGGTCAACAGGCGGCAAATTAGTTCCCGATGACATAAGAGAAGCTTACAAAAACACATATCTTAATTAAAGGAGTGTAATAAATGCTCAACAAACTTTACGGTGACGGAATTCACGACGATACTTTAGCACTTCAAGAGCTTATTGATAACAGTAAGGGCGGCTTAAGCTTAGCTATGCCCGAGGTTAGCTACCTTATTTCAAAGCCTTTGGAGCTTCCCGGTAACTTTAAGCTCACTCTGCCTCGTTTCGCAGAAATCAAACTGATGCCCAAAAGTGACTGCCTGATGCTCACAAACAAGCAGAGTGACGAACCTCTCAAGAACATAGAGGTCGAGGGCGGTATTTGGAACTATAATAATCTTGAGCAGTCCCCCAACCCCTGGCTTGGCTTAGAGGAAAAAAGCGAGAACCCCGACTATAGCGGTTTTGCTGTTTATTTTTATAACGTGGTAGGTCTTAGAATTTCTTCCTTAACTATGAAGGACGTTATCACTTTTGCAATTACTCTTGATAAAGTTTCTTACTTTACTGTTGACAATATTGTTTTCGACTTTAATTACGGCAATCCCTTAGCAACAAATATGGACGGCATTCACTTGGACGGCAACTGTCACTTCGGTCATATAACAAACCTTAAGGGTGCTTGCTACGATGACCTTGTAGCTTTAAATGCTGACGAAGGCTCACAGGGACCTATCACCAATATTACCATTGACGGAATTTATTCTGAGGATTGCCACAGTGCTGTAAGACTTCTTTCCGCTAACTATCCCGTTAAAAACGTACACATAACTAATGTTTACGGTACTTATTTCCAGTACTGCATTGGTATTACAAGATTCTATGAAGCTAAGGACAGAGGCTGCTTTGACGGTATTACTCTTGATAATATCTACGCAAGTAAGGCTGTAAGACTTCCCGTTTATAATAAGCAGGTTCATAATTACGTTTACCCCCTGATACATATTGAGGACGGCTTAAATATAAAGGCACTTAAAATCTCCAATCTTCACCGTGTGGAATATAACGTTCCCGTGGACACTATACGAGTTGCTCCCAACACAACAATAGAGCAGCTTGTGCTTGACAATATAACCACCGAAAACCATACGGATAGCGAAATGCCCTTCTTTACAAAATGCGGTGAAGTTAAGAACCTTCACGCAAACGCCCTTTATGCTGATAATAAAGCGGTAGAAATTAAATAAAATAATAAAAATGCGGTGTACTTCCTTTTGAAATACACCGCTTAATTTTATTTATCAGGATTATTCAACTGTAACAGTACCGTCTTCGTCTACTGTTATTTTCATTCCGTCCTTAACATAGTTTAAGAATTCGTCGCCTAAGCTGTCCACAACGGGCATTGTAACGCCATCTACCCATACGTCAGCAAGAACTGCACCGGCAGCTGCAAGGGAGTCTATGTGGTTTGCAAAAAGCATACAAGCGGGGTTCTTGCCCATTGCGCAGGCACAATAAAGCACCAAGCCGCCTGTGGTGGAACCGATAGTCTGAGGTAAGCAGAGAGCCTTATTGAGCATGGACTTACCATAAATGTCCTTATTGCTCTGGTCACCGCATTTTACTTCTTTATCACCAAACTGCAAAGCCATCTGCATGGATGCAAGTGTGTTGAAACCTTCTCTTGTAACTAAAGCCTCGGCTGTTACTTTGCCGGGGGTTACAACTCTGCCTTTAAACTGCTTCATATTATTTACCTCCCTTTGTTAATGCATTTAAAATCTCGTCGTCACTGTAATACCTTGCACTTGTATAGGTGCGAAGCTTGTTGGAGGATGTGATAACGGGCATTGTTTTGCACAGAGGATTATTCATATACATTAAAGGACAGATGTAAGAAGTAACCACTCCCGTAGCTTTAAGCCTTGCTGCATACTCCGTTTTATTGAATTCTTCAAGCACCTTGGGAGCAGCTGTGAAAACTGTGGGTATAAGAACCTTCTTGTTGCCGTTTTCCTTTAAACCCTTTTCCACCTTATCTGTCCAGTCCTTAAGCTGCTGAAGGCTCATATGAGGGCAACCCATAAAACAAAGCTTGGGTTTTGCATCCTTCTTTTTCCAGATAACGGGGTAGTTATCCTTAACGCGCTGAAGCTCAGCATCATCAATAATATATTCTTTGGCGCCTTCAGCTATAATAGCTTTACCCATTTCCTTAGCCTCGGGAGTTAAGTTTTCAATATGATATAAACCAACTGCACCATTGGAAGCTGTAGCAGCACCGAAATCCTTTAAGTATGTGCAGGCTTCGTCATTAAGCTCTGAGCCTAAGTACTTATCAAGACCGATAACGTAGGGAACGTCCTCCATAACCTTCATACCGATTGCTGAGCCTAAAAGCTGAGCATCCGGCTTTTTTGTAGTATTAAGCTTAATTACCCAAGTTGCTTTTCTGCCTTCGTCGGTTAAAAGTCCGAAATAAGGAACGTAACCCACTATGGAACCCATAATATCGATAATACCTGAGTTTCTGTTACATCTTGCACCTAAAACAGAGTTGGCATATACAACTGCGCTGGACTCTGCCCATGAAAGTATATCACCCTTCTTAGGCTTGTTGCCAACCTCGTCCATATAGCAGGTGCAGGTAAAAGCATCCTTATCCATCAAGCCAAGCTTATCAAGCTGCTTCTCGTAGAAATCCTGCTTTGTATACATAAAGTTCTTGAATACAAAATTCTGCAGGAAGTTTGCAGGTACCTTGCTGTCAAGCGGTCTGGGGTCAACTGAGAATTTCTGACCTGATGCCACACCCGCATCCAAAATCTGCTGCATTAAATCGTAAACAGGGCTCATAACCTTTAAGCCAAAGGATGTAACTAAGTGATTATATTTACTTGTAATGGGCACAAGCTTTTCAGCTTCGAAAGCGTCGCCGTACATAACAAGTGTCTTCATAACCTTTGCCATAGTCTCGCCTTCAGCACCGTTTAATATAGCCTGCTGTTTTTCTGTTAGTATCATTATTTTTCCTCCCTATTTTTTAAGTAGTAAAAGACGGATGAGGCGAAGGTGATTTATACTAAGCCTCTCTCCTCTTTTACTTATGGATCATATTGCTTTATTTAAATCTTCATCGCTATATCCCAAGCGCCCCAAATAACTGTTCTGAGGTTGCCTACCTTATCTGCATCGCCGATAATATGAACCTTCTTGGATTTCTTTGCTATGGGAGCAGGGTTGTAACCGACGGATAAAATTACACTGTCTGCCTTAATATCGAAGGTTTTACCGTCCTTGTCAGCTACTGTTACAGCGCCGTCTTTAATCTCCTTAACAGAGGTTTCAAGATATACGGGTACCTTATTTGTCTTGAAGAAGTCGCGAAGGTAACTTGTATTAGCAAGGCAGATACCCGGGGTTGTAACTAAGTCGTCTTGCATTTCAACAATTGTAGGCTTCTTACCCTGCAGATAAAGTTCATAAGCTATCTCACAACCCGTTAAACCGCCGCCTATAACCGTTACGTTCTCCTTAGCAAGGCTGTTATCAAGGAGGAAGTCAATAGCTTCTATAGCTTTTTCAGCACCCTTGATGGGTAACTTCTTAGCTTTTGCACCTGTTGCTACTATTACCTCGTCAGCTTCAAGAGTATTAATATCCTTGATTTCAGTATTCATTTTAATTTCAATGGGATACTTCTTGATTTCTCTTATATACCAAGCGATTAATGCTCTGTCCTTCTCTTTAAAGGAAGGTGCTGCAGCTGCAATAAATACACCGCCCAATTTATCACTCTTCTCGTAAAGAGTAACCTTGTGGCCGCGCTTAGCACATACTATGGCAGCCTCCATACCGCCTATACCGCCGCCTACTACTGCAACATTCTTAATTTTCTTAGCTCTTTCTAAATGATATTTCTTACTCTGCATTGTTTCGGGATTTAATGCACAGCGGGAAAGTCCCATAGTGTCTGTTAAGTCCTGAGTATTTGCGTGTCCCTTGGAGGAGCTGAAGTTAAAGCAGCCTGCGTGACAGCATATACAGGGTTTGATATCCTCAAGCCTTTCTTCAATAAGCTTTGTAATCCATTCGGGGTCAACAAGGGACTGTCTTGCCACTCCAACCGCATCAATTTTACCTTCGCTTACTGCCTTTGCGCCAACCTCGGCATCCATTCTGCCTGCACAAACAACGGGGATATCAACAAATTTCTTAATATGGGAAACATCCTCAAGGTTACAGTTTTCAGGCATATACATAGGGGGGTGTGCCCAGTACCAGCTATCATAGGTACCGTTATCCGCATTAAGCATATCGTAACCCATATCCTGAAGGTACTTTGCAGCTTTTTCGCTTTCTTCCATATTTCTGCCAACCTCGGTGTAATCCTCACCGGGCATAGCACCCTCGCAGAAACCCTTCATTTTGGATTCTACTGAGTAACGGAGTGATACAGGGTAATCGCTGCCACAGCTTTCCTTAATAGCCTAACAACTTCTGCCGCAAAACGGTATCGGTTTTCGAAGCTGCCGCCGTAATTATCGGTACGCTTGTTGAAAAATTCTATACTGAACTGATCAAGCAGGTAACCCTCGTGAACAGCATGAACCTCAACACCGTCAACACCTGCATCCTTACAAAGCTTTGCTGTTTTTGCGAAAGCCTTTATAATCTCGTGAATCTGCTCCACTGTCATTTCAGGGCAGATAATGTCGTGAGCCCAACGGGAGGGTTGAGCACTGGGGGAGGCGAGCTCATGGGAAGTATCTATGATAGGCTTTACGATAGCCCTGGTAATTTTATTTTTATGTAAAGGAGCAACAAGCTCGGTAATAGCCCAGCTTCTGCCCATACCGGCTGTAAGCTGAATGAAAAGCTTAGCGCCTGTTTTATGAATTTCCTTCATAAATTCCTTAAGTTCCTCGAACATTTTGGGGTTCTGCCAAAGCCATTTACCCCAGAAGGTATCCTTTAAAGGTGCAATACCGGGGATGATTAAGCCTACGTTATTTTTAGCTCTCTCCAAAAAGAGTTTAGCAGCTTCCTTATCAAAATGGCAGCCGGTAAGCTCAAACCAACCAAATAAGCTGGTGCCGCCCATAGGACACATAACAATTCGGTTCTTAATTTCTACCTTACCTATTTTCCAAGGCGTAAACAGTGATTCATACTTTTTATCCATTTTAGTTTTTTCGCCTTCACCCTCGCAAAGGCTTTCTCCTTTTAATTCTGAAGCACTTTTAGACTTATACCAAGAATAAACCTATTTTAATTATAAGTCAAGTTTGTTGTCTTGTCAACAAGCCCCCTGTTACCCAAAATTACACTATTGTCTAAATTAAAAATCGGAGTTATAATATAATTAAAAATTATGGAGGTGTTATTATGAACTGTCCTTATTGTAAGAACGAAATGGAAAAAGGCTTAATTCACAGCCCTCACGAACTTAATTTTATAAAAGGCGAGAAGCGGAAGTTTATGACAGCAAGCTTTTTACACGACGATTCCGTAGTTTTATCGAAATTATCCTATTTAAAAGGTTCTGCCACCATAGCTTACAACTGCCCTGAATGCGAAATTATAATAATAGATTACAAAAACGGTAAAAACGATTTAAATAATAAATAAAAAGGAGAAGCTCAACCTGAGTGAAATTAACAATATGAAATATGAAATTATAGATTTTCACACACATCCCTTTACCTTCCCCGAGGGTAATATAAGCGCTCACAGAGAGTATATTGACATAACCCCTGAAAATACACCCGAATACTTAAATAAAGTGGGTATAAGTAAAATCGTAGGCTCCGCTGTAACAAAGCGCGATGCAAATTTAAGCTTGGCTGAAAATATGGTCCGCTCCAATAATGCTACCTTGGAGCTTGCAGAAAAATACGAAGGCTTCCTTATACCCGGTTTTCAGGTTCACCCCGCATTCGTAAAGGAAAGCTGTATGGAAATCGAAAGAATGAGTAAGCTGGGTGTTAAATATATAGGAGAAATAGTACCTCACGGCGAGTGGTGTGACTTCTCACGAAAAGAATATGACGAAATTCTTGACACCGCCCTGCAGTTTAATATGATGGTAAACTTACATTCTACAGATACCGACAATATGGAGGAGCTTGTTAAAAAGCACCCAAAAAATATAATTATAGCAGCCCACCCCGGAGAGAAAGAAAGATTCCTGAAACAGCTTGAAAGAATGCGTTTAAGCGAAAATTTCTACCTTGATTTATCAGGTACGGGACTTTTCCGTTTAGGCGTAATAAACCGCGGCATAAAGAAGTTCGGCGCTGAGAGATTTTTATTCGGCACTGACTTTCCTGTTTGCTCGCCTGCTATGTACGTAGGCGGTGTTGCTTACGAGCCCTTATTCACCGAGGAGGAAAAGAAGCTTATCTTAAGCGAAAACGCCAGAAGGCTTTTTAGGGAATGCGGCGTAGAAATATAAAATCAGCATCAAAAAACAAAAAGCTCTCCCGCTTCAAAAAGCAGGAGAGTTTTTGCTATATTAATATTTAATAATTAAACATCAATTTCAAGTCCGTCAGTTGCAAGAAGGAAGGGCACACTCAGCTTACTTTTAAGCTCCATTACAGAGCTTATCCATCTGTTAGAGTAGTGAGTGATACAGAGCTTTTTGAGGTTTTCATTATTTTCAAACACAGAAAGGTAATCGTTAGCATTAAAGTGAGCGCACTCACAGATAGCTAAGTCAACGGGCTTATCAAATGCCTCTTTGGGGAAATCCGCCTTCGGACCCAATAAATCTCCCGAAATAAACACTCTTTTATTTTCAGCTTCCAAAATGTAAGCGTAGGAAAAGTCCTTATGCTTAGTTCTGTAAGCCGTCATTTTTATAATGCCATCGTTATAAAATGCGCCTTCTTTAACGTCCTCAAACTTAAAGTAACGCATATCCTCACCGTTACACTTAAGCCAGGCTTCTATGGCAGACTTTACCTTTTCAGCTGAACCGGGAATATATACTTCAGGTTCTGCTTTTTTAAAGTACCAGTTACAAAGGTCTATAAATGAGATAAGTCCGTTAGAATGGTCGCCGTGCAAATGAGTGATAAAAATACTCTTAACATCCTCAACCGCCTTACCTTTAGTTATTAGCTGCTCTATGGACTGTGTGCCCATATCTACAAAGTATATTTTGCCGCCGACTTCAATCATTATTGATTGACAGCGTCTGTTAGCTTCAGGTACGCCGTGGCTTGAACCTAAAAATGTAATTTTCATATTAACACCCACCTTTTAATTTATTTATCCAAGATTTTAGTCGTGTCTTTGTTCTTTATTATCAAAGGTCTCGCAGAACCTTGCGTGGAAAGAAGGCTCTCTGCCTGCTACGTAGAGATGGCTTATATCGCCAAAGCAGCTCATTCTGAAACTTGCTTTACCCTTTCTTCTTTCCTCACTGTTTAAAATTGTTACGCTGGAAGGAGCAGCACAAGCACCCTGCCAGAGCATCATGGGAGGTATACTTAAAAGATGGCTTAAAAGCACACATTCAAGTCCGAAGTGACAGAAGAAAACAATAGTATCCTCATTGGCTTCATTAACCTTATACATTCTGCCCATTCTCTCGTAACCGTGCTTTTTTAAAAGTTCGTCGAGGTTCTTGGTGACGTTTTCGTAAGCTTCTTTTATGTCGGAATCCTTGAAATTGGGCACCTCAGTCCAATTCTCCATACTGTACATACGGTCATCAGTTGTGAAATCCTCAGGAAGCCAGTCCCAAGGGCAGCCTTTTTCAGGTCTGTCAGGACGGGAAACGGGAATAAAAAACTCCTGAAGCCAGTCACAAACTTCAGCTTCTCTGTTTATTTTTTTAAGTGTACAGTTAGCTGTATCCCTTGCCCTGCCAAGGGGTGAAACGTAGAAATTTTTAACCTTCACGTTCTTCATTCTCTCGGAAAGAAGCTCAGCTTCTACCCAACCTGTTTCCGTTAAGGAATCTATGGAATAATCAGGGTCAGCGTGGCGTATGATATATATTTTCATTTTCTTAAATCCCTTCTTTTGGTTTATTGAATCAAATAAATTCTACAACAAAAATTCCCATTATGCAATTTCTTTTTATTAAAGAAGTTGCAAATTTACTTTAAAATGCTTCTAAAAAAGAAAGGATATGAGTTTTTAGCTCATATCCTTATTTTCTTACGTAAATTTCGTTTATGCCGTAATATTTAAAGCATTCGATAGCTTCTTTTGTAATAAGCTCACCTGAAACCAGTATGGGTACTGCAGGAGGACAGCCAACTGATGCTTCAGCTAAAATTTTACCTTCCGCTTTTTCCACGGGAAGCTTTTCTCTTTTTGTAAGCATAGCTTCTCTTATGCTCATTTCTCTTTCACTTTTAGTGAACTTTGGCGGCAAATCAGTAACAATGCTTTTCTTTTCTATGGAAAGAAGGGCGTTTTTTATCTTTTCAAGCCCCTCATCCCCTGTTTCCGGAGTAAGCATCATTACCAAATAATCCTTATCGTGAAATTCAGTGACTATATTTTTCTCTAAAAGAACTTCTGCAAGCTCATCGCCTTCATAGCCGTATTTTTTAGCATCAAAGGTAAGCTTTATTTTCTCATCGCCGATAAATTTATAGCCATTTAATTCAAGCTCTGCTTTCAATTTTTCTACCTTCTGAATAAACTCAGAAAGTCTTTCCTTATATCCGTCACTTAAATATCTGTTAAGCTTATCAAGGGACTGTAAAATTATATAAGAAGGACTTGTGGAGCCAAACATAGAAAGGGCGTTTTTCACTTCATTTTTAAACACAATGGGAGCACTGTCGGAAATGTGCAGGTAAGCACTGCCCGTCAATGCAGGTAATGTTTTGTGAGCGGAATCACAGCAAATATCCGCGCCAAAATCGATAGGATGCTGTGAAGGACTTAAGAATTTAAGGTAAGCACCGTGAGCGTTATCTATAGCTAAAAGAACGCCGTACTTTTTACATACACTTGAAATCGCCTTCACGTCCACCTTATTTCCGAGATAATCGGGGTCAGTTAAATATAAGACGTGAGGTAAAATTTCTGCGGAAGAAAACAGGTTTTCAAGCTCCTCAGTGCCTATTATAACAGAAAGGTAAGAATCCATTTCCTTTGGCACAAGCCATTCTACCTCAATGTCTAAAAGTGCCGCTGCACTTAAAAAGGTTTTGTGAGCGTTTCTGCCCGCCAGCACCCTTAATTTTTCGCCTTTTTCTGCCGCATAGATACTGCACAAATACATCATTGCCCTTATGCACTGTGATGAACCTTCGGTAGAATAACAGGTATCGCAGCCAAAAATCAAGGAGGCGTTTTTCTCACTTTCCTTAATTATACCCTCAGGGTGGTATAAATCGTCTGCTCCTTCCATTTCAGTAAGGTCGAAGCTCTCTATACCAATAAGCCCTACACCTTTGTGACCGGGCATATGAGTTCTTACGGGATTTCTTTTTATATACTCATTAACAAAATCGCAAATAGGAGTTTTCATAATAAATAATCAATCTCTTAACGCTCTGTCAATTGCAACCATAATCGCACATTCCATTCTCTTCTTAAAGAGCTTGCAACCATACTCATAAACACCTGTTACACTGCCTGTGGAATGGTAAGCATTGGCAGCGCAGCCGCCTGAGCAGTAAAGTCTTGCCCAGCAATCACGGCACTCGGGGTGAGCGTATACGTTGCAGGCAGCAAATTCATCCTGAATAGCCTTGTTTGTAACTCCCTCGTAAATATCACCCAGGCGGAATTTCTCGTCGCCAACAAACTGATGGCAGGGGTAAAGGTCACCCCAGGGTGTAACAGCCATGTACTCGGTACCGCTGCCGCAACCTGAAATTCTCTTGTAAATGCAGGGACCGCCTGTTAAATCTATCATATAGTGGTAGAAGGTGAAGGGCTTGCCTTCGTAGTCCTTTTTAAGCATCAGCTCAGCAAGCTTTTCGTACTGCTCCATAACTATAGGAAGGTCCTCCATAGTAAGCTGAGAGGGGTCACCGTCAGCACAAACAACAGGCTCCATACTAAGCTCGTTGAAACCTAAGTCAAGCATAGTCTCGATATCCTTTAAGAAATCGGGATTAGCGTGAGTAAACGTGCCGCGCATATAGTAGTTTTTACCTTCGCGCTTTTTAACAAATTCCTGGAATTTGGGAACTATTTTTTCCCAGCTGCCGTTACCGTTATAGTCAACACGGAAACGGTCGTGGATTTCTTTTCTTCCGTCAAGGCTTAAAACAACGTTGCTGCATTCACGGTTAGCAAAATCTATAACGTCATCATCAATAAGTACACCGTTGGTTGTTAAAGTAAAGCGGAAATTTTTGTTCTTTTCCTTTTCTATGCTTCTTGCGTAAGCTACAAGCTGCTTAACAACATCGAAATTCATTAATGGCTCACCGCCGAAGAAGTCAACCTCTAAGTTTCTTCTTGTACCTGAATTTTCAATAAGAAAATCAAGGGCACGCTTACCAACTTCGAAGCTCATCATAGCTCTTTCACCGTGGTATTTACCCTGACTTGCAAAGCAGTAAGAACAATTCAAGTTGCAGGTATGGGCAATATGAAGGCACAAAGCCTTAACAACGCCTGCTGTTTTAGCCTTTAAAGTACCCGCCATGCTCTCAAAGGTATCAGGAGCAAATAAAGCACCGCTCTTCTTTAATTCCACAACCTGATTATAGCATTCCTCTATATCATTATCACTGATATCCTCACGGCTGCCGAATTTTTCTTTCATAGCCTTGATGATAGTTTCCTTATCGCTTGTTTCAAACATTGCAATAATCTCGTAGGCTACTTCATCCACAACGTGAACAGCGCCTGAGCAAACGTCCAAAACTATATTATACTTACCAAGCTTATATTGATGTATCATTTTATATTCCTCTTTATATATTAAAGCAAATGCTTTTTATTCACGAAAAAAATGCCGCCTTTTAAGGGGCGGCATTCAGTATCTGCAATTACTTGCTTTCCTTCTTGTTTTCGCACTGCTGATTAGCAATACCGCAGCTTGTCTTACAAGCAGACTGGCAGGAAGTCTGGCATTCGCCGCAGCCACCGTTCTTTGCGCTCTCACAAAGGTTCTTAGTGTTGATTGTCTTAATATGCTCCATGGTACAAACCTCCAATACACATTTTTATAAATTTTAGCACATTTTTCACTTAAAGTCAATATTATAAGCCCCGATAGCAGGATTTTTATTATTTATCAGGACTTAAAAGCTTATCCACAGTAATATCCGTACCCTGCTCCACGATAACAGCGTTGCCGTATTCGTCCTCGTCCATAATAAAACCGTATACGCCGTCACCGTTTTTTGAAGTGTAGCTAAACTCTATAAGCAAGGTTTTTTCAATATCCGTTCTGCCCATTGTTTTTGTTTCGGTTATTTTTAAATCCTCAAAGTCTTTGAAGATATTTAAGAATTCATCCCTTGCAACTATTATGGTGTCGCCGTATTCTTCAGGAACTTTTTCTTCCTTTGCTTCAGTACTGTTTGCTGTATTTTGGCAGGCTGTGAAACACAAGCAAAGCAGCGTTATGAAAAATATTTTTAATACGTTTTTCATATTATATTTCACTTACAAGCTCCTTTAAATCCTTACGTTTTTTAGCTCTTAGCTTATCTCCTTCTTTGGGATAACCTAAGGTAATAACAAGGTGAACCTTTTTATCAACACCGGTTATCTGCCTTATTTTAGCATCGTCCAGCCAGCCCAAAATGCAGGAGCCTATGCCCTGTGCTTCCGCCTCAGCTGTAATGTAAGCTGCTGCTATACCGATATCAATTGAGCGGTAGTCAATGCCTTTAAGCTTAGAGCCGAGAGCGGCTGTTTTTACGTAATTTTCTTCGCTGATTACAATTAATACGGGTGCATCAACAGCAAATTTATTCATTCCCATGCCCATTGTAGCTTTAGCGACTTCTTTAGCCTTTTCACCTCTGCAAACGGTAAAATGATAGGGCTGACCGTTGCAGGCGGAGGGTGCAAGCTGTGCGGAACGAAGTATTTTCTCTAATTTATCTCTTTCTATTTCACGGTTTGAATCATAATTACGGCAGGACTGCCTTGTTTCAGCGATTTCTGTAAAATTCATTTTCCATCTTCCTTTTTATTTATTAATTAAATTTTACAGCAAATTTTCATATCCGTCAATAATAAAAGAATTTATAGAAAATGGGATATGAATTTAAATAATCCTGCAGGGTTGTATTTCTGTTTGAACCCGGGTCGTTAATGGTGAAGCTTGAGGGAATAAGGCTGTCCCCACCTTTAAAGCCTGTTATTACTATCCAATGCTGTGAACCATAGCTGTTTTTACCACCGAAAAGCACGGGTTTGCCTTCCTTTAACAAGTTATAGATCCTTTCCAAATAGCCCGATTTACTTGTTACAGCTTTATAATCGGAGGGCCAGTAAAGATTTCCCGAAGAAGTATAACTAAGCCTTTTAGCCATCTCATTGGGATAAATATTGTAACCCTTTCTATAAGACTCCATCATGGATATTCCCGTGGTGGTACAGCCTATCTGACCGATAGTTTTACCTGAAGCGCCAAGCTTTACGCCTGACCAACGGGAATCCGTCTGTTTAAAATCAGGTACGTTTAAGCTTATTTTACCGTAAACACTGCTTTCAGTATTACCCGAGGACAAGTATTTTGTACTTACAAAGCCTTTTTCGTTTCCGTCATATAAAATATAGCTCCAACTTCCCTTTGTCCAAAGCTCTATGACTCTTTCGCCTTTATTAAGGCTATCCTTTATGGAATATTCGGTGCCGTCGCCTTTTCTTACGTTAAGGCTGCCATAGCTTAAGTTTACGTACTTGGATATTCCGTAAGTCTCCTTTACAAAGTCCTCGTGACAATATCCGTACTTTCCGTCAGCAAATTCCACATACCACCAATCACCTTCTTTATTAATAAGAGTAAGGTAATCGCTTTTATTAAGTGATGATAATATACTGCCGGTGATTGATGCCTTAGACCTTACGTTAAGCTTACCGCTTGAAACGTTTACTATTCCTGCCTTTATACTGCCTGAAGCCTCAACCTCCACACCTGAGTATCTGATAATTCCTACCGAAAACAGCAGGATGAATAAATATGATATTAACTTTTTCATACTGATTTCCTTTCCATAATAATTAAAGCTTACACAGTTTAATCACCATGTAAGCCTTAGTTATTATATCATAGGTAGTACTAAAGGTTAATACTCCAAATTATGTCAGATAGTGTGGAAGAAGTGGAGAATATTCATATCCTCTGTAAGCTTACTGCCGTGAGCACCACTGCCACCCTCTGTTAAATGCTGACCGTGGTCAGGCGAATAAGTGAGAAGAATATTGTGCTCATTCTTAAATTTTATAAGCTCCTTAGCAAGTAAAGCGTAGGTCTCAGCCTCTAAAGAGATAGCGTTAAGAGCTTCCTTGGATTCAGGTCCGTATGCGTGAGCGGCATTGTCATACTCAAAGGTATGTATACTGATAAGGTCATATTCATCCTTAGCAATAAGCTCCAAAGCCTTCTCCCTTATCTCGATATTATTACTGCATTCAAAATAATCAAGCTCTCTGCCTGCGAAAATATGCAGGAAGGTTGAGTCTGTCTGAGCTATTATGGCAACCTTTTTACCCTGCTCTAAAAGCACATCGAAAAGTGTGCTGCACTGAAGCTTTGGGCGTATATAAGTTTCAATGCCGTGGCACTTAGGATCTAAACCCGTATACATTGAAGCGTGAGCAACGGGAGTAACAGACTGTACTGTACTTAAAAAAGGCAAGCTTAAGCTTGAATAGCGGTAAACGGGAGCAAAAAGATTTGTATACTTCTGCCAGATGTACTGACCGACAGCATCCGCATGATATAATACAACTCTGTCAGCCTTACCGCCTAAACGGTCCTTTAATATATTAGATACCCAAGGAATAGTTTTTTCGTAAGCTTCAGGCAATTCTATCTCCATAGCATCAGCTACTATAGCAGCAAAATGCTTTAAAGGGTATAAATTATAATGGTCAGCCATTTTATATCTCCTCACATAAATTTAAAGCTTTTAAGATATGTTTTTTCACCTTCAATAAAAACCCAAACAGGATGAACACCGCTAAGGTTATTTATGGGGAAAGTTATCTCCCCGAAATCACCAAGTTCATATTCACTTTTGCCTAAAAGAGTATTATCCTCCGCTTTAACGGTTATTTTACCTTTGCCTTTTAAGGTTACGGACATTTTATTTACATTGCCGCTACCGAAATCAATATACTTATATTCGGCAAAATCAGGCGTGTCCCAATGCTTTTCACCATTAAATATAACGCACTCATACCCGTCTATAGGAGCTATGTAAGCTTTTTTAAACATCCTGCAGGCAAGATTTGCTCTTATTTCTTTTCTTGCGTCAATGGGTTTTGATACTCCTTGAGAAGTCTGCTCCACTTCCTTGATATACCCATTTTCATCAAACTCAATAGGCTCAATGCAAACACGGCGGCAGCTATCACAATTCTGTGAGGAGCGGTGGTAAAATACATACCATTTTCCCTTAAAGCAGGCAATAGAACCATGGTTATTCCAGCTTTCAGGGTCGCAACCAATATTATCAACAATAATGCCGCATTTTTTGTAAGGACCTAAAGGCTTATCGGCAACAGCATAACCTAATGAAGTGGCGCGTCCTCTTGAAATATCGGTATATACCATATAATATTTATCGCCGCGCTTTCTTATGGAAGCACCTTCATGAAAGCCATGCTCCCATTCGGTTAAAACATCATCCACCAAGCTATCCTTGTCAATTGACTTCATATCGGGGTTCATTTTAGCACCTTTTAAAGTAAACTGCCCCCAGAAATAATAAGCCTGGTTATCGTCATCTACAAAAATTGCAGGGTCAATACTTTTATAATCTCCTACGTCAATTTCACAAGCTTCGCTATAGGGACCTTCAGGGGTAGAAGCCACAGCCACGCCCTCATAGTTACCTTTCTTACCGGGACCGCACAGGTATAAATAATACTTTCCGTCCTTATAAATTGCATCGGGAGCAAAAAGTATAGGATTTTCAAGCCACGGAATACCGTTTTCAGAGCCTGCTTCGGTACTGAAAATTACTCCATGGTGCTGCCAGTTTTCAAGGTCATCTGTAGAAAAAAGGTGCAACTCCCTTGAGCAGTATCCGTTTCCGGGAATATCCCATGAACCATAAATATAAAGTCTTCCGTCAGGCATTACGCGTGCCTCACAATCAGGCACAAAATACTTTTCATTTAATATAGGGTTCATTTTCTGTCTCCGTTAACCTCAGAGCTTATTCCAAAATATTTGTTGTCACAAAGTCAAGTCCCCAGGAAATAAGCTTTTCGGCGGTTTCTTTACTGTCGATTGTCCATGCATTAAGCTTTAAACCGGCAGCTTTAATTTTCTTAACAATATCCTCAGTTAAAGCGTGATAATCAATATCCAGGTCGAGCTTATCATTTACAAGCCTTTCCAAAAGCTCGCGGCTATATTTACTTGTTAAGAACTGAGCAGGATGCTGAGGGTAGATTTTTCTTAGCTTTAATAAATTATCGTAATTAAAAGAAATGAAAACAACCTTATCTAAATAGTCGCACTCGATAATCTCATTACAGATTTTTCCGATCTCTTCATCTGTAAATGAGTTTTTAAACTCCAATATAGCCATTTTCTCATAGCGCTTGCATGTGTTTATGTATTCCTTTAAAGTGGGAATATGCAGGTCCTCCCTGCCCTTTACACCGTTTTTGTCCGCTAAAAGAATTCTTCTTACGGTATCGAAAGTAGATTTTTCTACGTCTATATTATCAATGGCAACTCTGCCCGTAAATTCATCGTGAATTACCACAAACTTGCCGTCCAGGGTCTTGTGAACGTCTGTCTCGATTCCGTAATAACTTCTGTTACCTGCAGCTATAAATGCAGCGTTGGTGTTCTCTGTTTCAATGCCGCTTAAGCCGCGGTGAGCTATAATTTTAGCGTCTTTTTTATCAATTTTAATAGTGTTCATTATTTTTATCCTTCTATCATATCAATAAGTTTTCTGCCGATTTTTGCCAAATACTTAGCCGCTTCAGGCTTAAATTCATCAGGCATATTTCTATATATGTTATCACTTTCAAAGGTGAAGTCGCCGTCATAGTCTATATCAGCAAGTGCCTTTGTAATGCCTTCCCAATCCATTTTTCCGTAGAAAGGAGGCACGTGGAGGTCTGCTCTATGGTCATTGTCGTGAACGTGCAAAGCCTTTATGTGTTTATTACCCATAGCTCTTATCATCTCGGCTGCATCCTCGCCTACTAAGCCGCAGTGACCTAAATCAAGGCAACCAACGATCCAAGGTGAGTTAAGCTCGTCTAAATATGCGTTAAACTCCGATGCGGTAGAGCAAGTGTCGTGAATTATATAGCCGCGGTTTCTGTCAACCTGCCACATATTTTCTGTAGCCACTTTAATATTATACTCCTCACAGTAAGGAATTAAAGCGCGGTAAAACTTCATATTTAAATCGAAGAGCATCTTTTCATTACCCTTATAAGGTGCAACGTGATGAAGGGGATGAACAACTATTATTTTTACACCTAAAATAGAAGAAAGCTTCATAGCCCTTGTGACTTTAGGGAGCACTTTATTTTCGAAATCCAATTCATCCTCACCGCTGAAACCGAAAGGAGCGTGTGCCTGATTAAAACTTACACCCTTACTTTCAGCCAAAGCACGGAGAGTACGCATATATTCTTCCGCATCCTCATTATAGAAGGGGTGATTTAAATCATCCATAGGAAACATAGAAAAATCGATACAGTCGAATCCACTCTCAGCAATTATTTCTATAGCCTTCTCGTAGCCAAATGCCTTAGCCAACAAATCAGTTTGAGTTGAAAGTTTCATAATAATTCTCCTTTATTTAAATTTTTAATTTTAGCTATTATATCCTTGTCCGCAGCGCAGAATTTATAATTATCGGTTTCTTTGGGGCTTATCCATTTAATGTCAGCGTGCTCCAACATTTTTGGTTCACCCTCAATTATTTCTGCATTGAATAAAGTAAGGTGAATTGTAATATCGGGATAAGTGTGGTCAACCTCGTAAAAAATATCATTGACCTTTACTTTTACACCTAATTCCTCCATACATTCTCTTTTTAAGGCATCCTCAATGCTTTCGCCTTTTTCAGCCTTACCGCCCACAAACTCCCACAAAAGCGCGTTAGTCTTGTGAGCAGGGCGCTGACATATCATAAATTTACCCTTATCCCATATTAGGGCAGCCGCAACCTGAACCATATAATTTACTTCCTTTCATTAGAAATTCATCTCACTGAATATATCAAGTAAGTTTTCAAGATTTTCATCGGAATACTCTATTTCACTTGAATAAATTCGAGCTATCTCAAATAGGTTTTCTCTTTTAACTACGCCTTTTTCAGCTTTTATTAAAGCCAAAACCTTTGCAATCATAAATACCGAAATAAAAGTAAACTGCAAATACTCAGCCGTTAAGTAATCTTCTGCAGCTTTAATAAGGTATCTATAGATAAAGTAAACCGTAAGCTGTTCAAACTCGGTTTCAAATTCAGTTAAAATATCCTCGTAAGGTAAATCGCCCTTAAAAGCTTTAAGTTTTTCTAAAATTTCGCCCCAGGCTGCATCAAGCCTTTCAAGCTTTAAGTATTCTTCTGCCCAATATTTTATATTGAGGTCAGGAACCATACAGTAATCGGGAAGTGATAAAAGGATAGCAAGCCTTTCTTTTATACCTTTGCTTCTGTCGGTTACTGTATGAATGCAAAGCTCTCGGAAACTAAGTATTTCCCTTTCATCGTCATTTAAGGCTTCTCCTTCGTTTTTACCGCTTGATATTAAACTGAATTTATCCTTTTCACTCAATATAAGTCTTGAAGCTTCCTCACAGGTAAGACCTAAACCGATTTCCTCGCGGTCACTTAAGTAGTTTACAAACCTCGGGTGCATTGTGCAGATATCGCAAAGCTTATCCTCCCCAAGATTTATAAACAGCTCGCAAAGTCCGTTTTCCATAAGAAAAGGGCCGCGCTCCTTATCACCCAGAATAAAATGTGCCGTGCCATCCTCAAGTGAAATATTACTTTTAAGCTTCTTGCCAAACTCACCGCCTACTGCCTTATAGAAATCGTAGGACCTTTCATCAATATCAATTTCCCAGCCCACACAGCAGGAGTGCCTGCACTTATCCGCTATACATTTAAATTTACTGTAATAATTCGGTACAATCTTTTTCATTTTATATAAACTCTATTCTTTTTATACTTCCAAAAAGATTTTCAGCTTTATCTTTAATCAATGCTACATCATCACTATAGATATTTTCAAAAGTTGTAATCGTAAGTTTACCATTTTGATTTTTCCACTTACCAATAACTTCACCCCTGAGAAGTAAGGGTGGCATCACTATTCCTGCAAGATTAAAAATACCGCGCAGATGTTCGCTTTTTAAATAAAGGTTTTCTTTCTTTTCATAACCCAGCATCAACTGATCAAAGCCTGCTAAAAACAGTACGTCAGGAATATTATAATTATAATTTTTTCCGTTCTCTATATAAAAATATGTTTTCCCACCAAATTGAAGCGACTTTATCGGCAAATTTTCAATCCAACTTTTAACTTTTTTCTTTGTAGTGTTAAAAAAATACATAGCATCGTGAATTGTAGCCGGAGCAAAATTTCTAAAATATCTTTCTGCAAGTATTAATTCGGCTTTTTCTTTTTCCAACGGCTCATACTTTGGTGTAAGAGCAAACTCTTTTTCTTCTTTAACCTTATAGTTTATAAATCCTCGCTCACACAGTTCACGTACTCCGCCACCCCAGGGATCAAACATACTGCTTTCTTCTGCCGGTGTCATTCCTTTTTCACGGCAAATTTCCTTGAGTTCATCTCTTGTGTGTGATTTTTTCTTTAATGCATTTACAATAACATCTGATAAATAGCTTTGCCTTTCAGGAGTTAAATGCCAATTTTCTCTCTGATTCCAAAAGCTTCTATCATCCCATACATTTTTAAGATAATTTTTTCCGCTGTCACAATTTATAAATATCGGCAAATCACTCTCGTGAAAAATATGAACAGTACCTCTTATTGTCCAGTTCTTAATAAGATTTTCTCCGAAATCAGATTCGTTGCATTCATTACATCTTATTCTAAGTGAATGATACGCATTAGCCATAAACTGTGCCTGAATTCCGCAAAGGTCCTTTACAACTTTTGCTTTTACACCTGGATTAATAAGGTATTGATTTGTAAGTTGCCTTAACTTTATTTCTTCTAAAGTCATTCTTTCACCGCCAATATTTATACATCCATTTTATTCTTTCTTAACATTAAGGTCAAGTGTAAAATAAAATCTCTGCCCAATTAAATGAGCAGAGATTATTTGATTATTCAATTGCTTCAAAGTGAAGTGCCAAACTCTGACCGTCACCGCGATTAATAGCAAAGGTAAGGTTCATACCTGCGTACATCAAAAGTGCGCCTGAGTAAACTTCATCGTTTTCCTCGCATCTATAGTAAGTATCGGGGTCAAGACCCTTAAGTCTTACAAAGAGGCTATCATCACGGACGTGATGCTTTCTGACCACAGTCACCATAGCCTGAGTTTTATCCTCACTTACAAACTGCCATGCAGCCTTGTAGGGGTCAGCCCAAGTGGGAATAAGTCTGTAGAGGTCGCCGTTGTGGATAAGGTCGTAATACTTATGGTAGCCTGCTATCTGAGTTCTGATAACAGCCTTATCCTCCTCGCTTATCTTAGCAGGGTCAAGCTCATAACCGAAGCTGCCCCACATAGCAACGTCCTTCTTTGTGTTGTAGTTGGTTCTTCTGGAAGCAGAAACGTGAGCGCCCTGAACGGAAGCAGGATAACAAAGGGATGAGCCAAACTGGATGTCAAGCCTGCCGATAGAATCCGTATTATCTGAACACCAGATCTGAGGTGAATAGTACATCATACCGGGGTCGTAACGGCCGCCGCCACCTGAGCAGTTTTCGAAAAGCAGATGCGGGAAACGCTTAACAATTCTGTCCATAAGGTCGTAAGTACCTAATATAAAGCGGTGGAAGAATTCCTTTTGTCTTTCGGGTGGAAGAAGCGCAGAGCCTGCCTCGGAAATATTTCTGTTAAAGTCCCATTTGATGTAATCGATATCATTATTCCCGAGTACGTCACACATAATATTAAAGAGATAGTCACGGACATCCTCTCTTGTCATATCGATTACGTACTGTGTTCTGCCTAATGAGGTTTCACGGCCGGGTACGTGGATGCACCAATCAGGATGAGCTCTGTAAAGGTCTGAGTCGGGTGAAATCATTTCAGGCTCGTACCAGATACCGAACTTAAGACCTAAAGCCTTGACTCTTTCAATAAGGTGACCTAAACCACCCTTTAATTTTTCTTCGTTAACTATCCAGTCACCAAGAGCGCATTTATCGTCGTTTCTCTTACCAAACCAGCCGTCGTCCATAACAAGCATTTCAATGCCGATATCTGCTGCCCACTTCGCGATATCAAGGAGCTTATCGTCATCGAAATTCATATGCGTACCTTCCCAGTTATTAATAAGAAGAGGACGCTTTTTATTTTTCCACTCACCGCGAACAAGATTTGTGTTATAAAGCTTGTGGAAAGTTCTGCTCATTCCGCCAAGACCTTCACTTGAATATACTAAAACCGCTTCAGGAGAATAGAATGTTTCGCCGGGAGTTAAGTGCCAGCCGAAGTCGGAATCGTCTATACCCATAATTACACGGGAGGAGCCGTTAAAATCAACTTCAATTTCACATCTGTGATTGGAGCTGTATACAAGGTTAAAGCCGTAAGCATCGCCATAATCCTCACTTGCACCTTCCCTTAAAAGTGCCATAAAGGGATTCTGATTGTGGGAGGATGAACCGCGGCGGCTTGTTACACCCTGAATGCCGTGGGCAAGTCTTCTGATTTCAGTTGTTCTTTCATAATTATGGCGACCCCATAAAGTATAAAGGTCATAGTCACAGGTAGGTAAGTCGAGAGTAAAGCTCATAATTTTCTCGACTTCCATAGCTTTTTTAGAAGTATTCTTTACTGCAACACTTCTTGTCATAGCGCTGTACTTTTCAAATACTGTGTAAAAAAGTGTAGCTTCAAGGCCTGTAACCTTATCAAATGCCTTTATTTCAAGAGTTGTACATTCATCATCAGTATTGGCATAAAGCGCAGGCAGGCCGGGAAGCTTCGGCTTACCGCTATAAATATTGTGGGAAATATAACGGATATCAGTGGATGCGTTGCCGTCCGCATTTCTTACCTGAAGTCCTGTAATTCTCATATCACCGCAGCCGTTTGTTGCATACTCCATAGGCATAACGTCAACAGAAGGACCTGCTTCACCCCAGTTTGCATTTCTTGCACTGAAGGATGCGTTTACGCACCTGTCGTGAAACTTTGTAAGATTTGTATCCGGGATCTTTTTGCCGTAATAGAGATGAACAAGGTAATTTTCCTGGAATATTTTAAAAATATAGCTTGAATCAGCTGTATCGAGTTTGAATATTCTCTTTTCGGGATAAAAATAAATAGGCATAATTTCATTCCTTTCCTGACTTGATAAGTATATTTTAATATCACAGAGTGAAAATAGCAATAGATTTTCGTAGTATTTTTATTTCAACCACCCAACATTTTAACAAAGAAAAAGCCTCGGGTCACCCCGAGGCCTTAGCTTTTATTTTAGTTTTCCTTTTTCTTAAGGAAGAATGTTGCACCGAAACCGATAAGTGAGATAGCTGCCATAATAATGAAGAGGCTCATATCTGTATAGTCACCGGTCTGAGGAACCTTCTTGATAAGAGTATTTGTAACTGTTAATGTTTCCTGGTCATACTCTGCTTCATACTCTGCAGGAACTTCAACTTCCTTGATTGTGTAAGTAATCTCAACACCGTCTTCATACTTAAGACCTGTGAGAGTGTACTTCCACTCTGTTTCAGCAGTAAGCTCAACTGTCTCCATAAGCTCGCCGTCAGCATAAATTTCAATTGTTACGCTGTCAGGACGCTTACCTTCTGCGTTATCCTGGTCTTCCCAAACCTTTGTGATAACCTTCTCTACAGTTTCAACTTCGTGAGTATTTGTGATAACCAGTTTACCGTCAACGATTTCGCTGTAGGAAGCTTCGTAACCATCAACCTCAGCCTCTAATACTGTATAAACAACAGGCTTGCCGCCGCTGAATACGGGAAGGCCTTCCAATACGTAGGTCCAGTCATTAGCTTCACCGAGAACTACGTAATCGCCGTATTTTTCACCGTTAGCGTAAAGCTGAACTGCGATTTCATCTGTTCTGAGACCGTCGTTGTTGTCGCCGTCTTCCCAAACCTTCTCAATGATGAGGTTTGTGATTTCAGCTTCGTGAGTATTTGT
>JAGBID010000119.1 GCA_017935165.1 Clostridia bacterium | reverse complement strand
GTTATCCGTCCTATTGAAAATCCTTACAGCGAAACAGGCGGTATAGCAGTATTAAAGGGTAACTTAGCACCTGAAGGCAGTGTTGTTAAGAGAAGTGCAGTAGCACCCGAAATGCTTGTTCACGAAGGTCCTGCAAGGGTATTTGAATGTGAAGAGGATGCTCAGGCAGCTATTAACGCAGGTAAAATAGTACCCGGCGATGTTGTGGTTATCCGTTACGAAGGTCCTAAGGGCGGTCCCGGTATGCGTGAAATGCTTAACCCAACCTCCGCAATTATGGGTATGGGACTTGGCAGTCAGGTAGCATTAATTACCGACGGCAGATTTAGTGGCGCTACAAGAGGTGCCTGCATCGGTCACATTTCTCCCGAGGCAGCCAGCGGTGGTCTTATCGGTGTAGTTGAGGAGGGCGATATCATCTCTATCAATATCCCCGAAAACACAATCGAGCTTAAGGTTGACGAAAAAATCTTAGAGGAGAGAATGAAGAACTTCACTCCCAAGAAAAAGGAACTTAAAGGTTATTTAAAGAGATATGCAGCCCTTGTTTCAAGCGGTGCGAAAGGAGCTATCCTTAACTGATGAATAAGTCAGAATTAAAATTATTGGGACTTAAAATTAAGGCACTTTCTGTTTTCAGGAGCCTTGTTAAGGATGCCGTAATAAGCTCTCTTTTAGCTTATATTGATAATATTAGCGATAACAATCAGGAAACAGCTGTGTATTCATACGCTGAGTTTGTTTCAAAGCTTTACCACAGCCGTCACGAAAGCCTCGGCGGCTACGTAAGAAGTATAGTAAGCAATGATGAAAACTGCTATATAAACGCTGTTGGCAGAAACAAAGAGCCTTCTGATGTTATTAAGGAAAGCGTTAAAAGGGAAATTGCGGTTTTGCAGCAAATAGCTTCACTTACTTCAAAAGAGCTTTTGGAGCCTATAAGCGAGTATAGCAGCATCCTGCCTGAGTTTGAAATTAAAAACATCGACCTTCTTGAGGATTATAAGCACAGGTGTGAAAACATCGGTAAGTACGGCTACGGTATTTACGCTAAGTACCATATGTTCTACGTTGAGCAGGCGGGCAATATAGTACCCGTAAGGTACCCCGATAATACCAGACTCTGTGAGCTTATTGATTACGAGAGAGAAAAGAACGTCATAATCGAGAACACCAAAGCTCTCTTAACAGGCAAGCCTGCCGCAAACATCCTCTTAACCGGTGATGCAGGCACGGGTAAATCCTCCACCATTAAGGCGGTTGTAAATGAGTTTTACACCGAAGGCTTAAGAATTCTTGAAATAAGAAAAGACCAGCTTATGGAGATTCCTGCCATCCTTGACGAGCTTAGCGAGAATCCCTTGAAGTTCATCATATTTATCGACGACCTTTCCTTCCAGAAGGGTGACGATAACTTCAGCGCCTTGAAGGCTATATTGGAGGGCAGTGTTTCTGCCAAGGCGAAAAACGTGGTTATCTACGCCACAAGTAACCGCCGTCACCTTGTAAAGGAGAGCTTCTCCGACCGCGACGGTGATGATATTCACAGAAACGATACAATGCAGGAAATGCTCTCACTTTCTGAGCGTTTCGGTATTCACATCACCTTTAATAAGCCCGACAAGAAAACTTACCTCAACATCGTTCACCACCTTGCAAAGGATAAAGGCGTTGAGATAGGTGAAGCTGAGCTTGATTTACTTGCCGAGCGATATGCTTTGGAGCGCGGCGGACGTTCTGCAAGAGCTGCAAAACAGCTTATTGATGGACTTTTATCAAAGTAAAGAAGGTAAATTATGATCTATAGGTCAATTGAAGAGCTTATCGGCAAAATCCCTTTGATGGAGCTTTGCCGAATTGAGGAAAAATTTAATCTTAAAGCAAAGGTATTTGCCAAGCTTGAATATCTGAATCCCGCAGGCTCGGTTAAGGACAGAGCCGCAAAAATGATGCTTGATGACGCCGAGGAGAGAGGTATTCTAAAAAAAGGCGGAGTTATTATTGAGCCTACCAGCGGCAATACGGGTATTGGTTTAGCCTGCGTGGCAGCTTCCCGCGGCTATAAGGCTATTATCGTTATGCCCGACACAATGAGCAAGGAAAGAATTATCACAATGAAGGCTTACGGAGCCGAGGTGGTACTTTCTGACGGTAAGCTGGGTATGGCAGGTGCAATTAAAAAGGCTGAGGAAATAAAGGAAAAGACAGAAGGCTCATTTATTTTGGGTCAGTTTGTAAACCCTGCAAATGCAAAAGCACATTTCCTTACTACGGGTCCTGAAATTTGGGAGGACACGGAAGGCAAGGTAGATATATTCGTAGCCACCGTAGGTACGGGCGGAACAATTACGGGCACAGCCGAGTTTTTAAAAAGCAAAAATCCCGATATCAAGGTAGTGGGTGTTGAACCTGCAGCCTCACCCCTTTTAACAGAGGGCAGGGCAGGTGCCCATAAAATTCAGGGTATTGGCGCTAACTTCATTCCTCAGGTGCTGAATAAAGAAATTCTTGACGAGGTACTGACAGTTACCGACGAGGATGCTATGAAATTTGGAAGATTGTTCGGTAAAACCGAAGGCTTCCTTGCAGGTATCTCCTCAGGCGCGGCGCTTTCAGCAGCAGTTAAGCTTGCAGAAATGGAAGAAAATGCGGGCAAGAATATTGTTGTTATCCTTCCCGATACAGGCGACAGATATTTTTCCACAGAGCTTTACAGCGAATAAATCGAAGGCAGTTTTTAAACTGCCTTTTTTATTGACAATACACAGTATTAGTGATAAAATCATACTTCACGGTAATATAAATAATAAAAACGGAAGGTTTGGAAATGGATTTTTACGTAACGTTAGTTTTTAACAGTCTGCTTTTGGGCATTGGTCTTGCAATGGACGCATTCTCCGTATCACTTGCCAACGGTTTAAACGAACCCTGTATGAAGAAAAGAAAAATGTGCGGTGTTGCAGGTATGTTTGCTTTCTTTCAGGCTTTAATGCCAATCTTAGGCTGGGTCTGCGTACATACAATAGTTCAGTATTTTACATCCTTTGAGGTGCTTATCCCCTGGATAGCTCTCGCGCTTTTAGGTTTTATCGGCGGAAAAATGCTTTACGAGGGCATTACCAATAAATGCGAGTGCGGGGAATGTAAGGGTGTAGGCTTCTGGGCTTTAGTTGTACAGGGCGTGGCAACCTCCATTGATGCTCTTTCCGTTGGCTTCACCATAGCTGATTACGATTTGCTTTCCGCACTTCTTGCGGCTTTAATCATCGCCGTTGTCACCTTCTTTATTTGTATGGGCGGCATTTACATCGGCAGAAAAGCAGGCACAAAGCTTGCAGGCAAGGCTGGTATTCTTGGCGGCGCAATCCTCATCTTCATCGGCCTCGAAATCTTCATCACAAGCTTCTTTTAATTGTACTGTTTTAAATAATAGAAAAGCTCAGAAACCACAGGTGTTTCTGAGCTTTTTGTAAGTGATTTATTATATTTTAATCATCAATTTCTATGATCTCATAATCAGGATCTTCAAATTCATCTTCAT
>JAGBID010000118.1 GCA_017935165.1 Clostridia bacterium | reverse complement strand
GTGACAAATTGGCAGTAGGGTAGTGACAAATTGGCAGTAGGGTAGTGACAAATTGGCAGTAAGGTAGTGACAGATTGGCACTACACAATGTCGCGGCAGATACCCTTCATTAAGAAGCTCAGGAAAGAAATAAAAGAAGCAGCCTGTAACTAAGCTGCTTCAATGGTGAATTCATTTGGTTTTTAAAACGGTGTAGCCAAAGGGCGGGAGAGTGAAATCCTCCTTATAGCTTTCGCCAAGCAGGGTGACGGGGTCTGTAAGCTTTACGGGCACCTTTCTTTCCTTTGCGCTGCGGTTTACAGCCACAAAAATCTCCTCGGTGATATTTCCCTTATTGTCCGTTAAATAGCGTTTAAAGGACATTATATGGTCGTGGGAATAGACGTTTCGCATATAGCTTTCCTTGAAAATATCACTTGAATACCTTAAGTTTTTAAGCTCCGTGTACCATTCAAGAAGGTTCTGGTTTTCGTTGCCCCAGGGGTAGAAGGCGCGGTTAAAGGGGTCACGGCCGCCTTCAAGACCGACTTCGTCACCGTAATAGATTGAGGGAACGCCAGGAAGAGTGAATTGTAACAATGTTGCTAATTTCATTCGCTTATGGGCAATCACCCTTTCCTCGCTGTTTAAAGTAAACTTTGCCTGCTCGTCACGGGAAAAATACTCCCTGTATTTACCGCTTAAGTGGGTTACGGCTCTTTCCGTATCGTGGGTACCGATATGATTCATCAATAGCCTCGTACATTCAGGCGGGTAATTCTCCACAATGCTCTCGATGGTCTCCATACAAAGGGAGGAGTGCTCGCCGTCAAGGAAACCTAATATTGCGTCACGGAATGGGTAGTTCATAACCGTATCCATCTGCCCGCCAAGAAGATAGCGGCGGTGCACACCGTAAGCCATTTTGTTGGAAGCATCCTCCCAGACTTCGCCTAAAACTATAGCTTCGGGGTCAGTTTCCTTAACTCTTTTATATAAATTGTCAAGAAATCCGTCAGGAAGCTCATCGGCAACGTCCAGACGCCAGCCTGAAGCACCCTTTTTAAGCCATCTTTCGGCTATGCCGCCCTTACCGTTAATGTATTCGTTGTACTGAGGGTCAAGCTCCCTTGTGTTAGGCAGGGTGTCGAAATCCCACCAGCACTCGTATTCCTCAGGCCAGTTTTTAAAGTTGTACCAGTTATAGTAGGGGGAATTTTTATCGTTATAGGCGCCGCCTTTACCGTACCTGCCTTCGCGGTTAAAGTAAATACTGTCCGAGCCCGTGTGGCTGAACACGCCGTCCAGAATGATTTTTATGCCTTCATTTTCACATTCCTTGCAAAGCTCAGTAAAATCCTCCTCGCTGCCTAAAAGAGGGTCAATCTTACTGTAGTCCGCTGTGTTATAACGGTGGTTGGAGTGAGCTTCGAAGATAGGGTTTAAATATATTGCTGTTACGCCTAAGCTTTTTAAGTAGGGAAGCTTCTCCTTTATACCTGTTAAATTGCCGCCGAAGTAATCAGAGTTGGTTATTCTTCCCTCGGAGTTAGGCAGCCAGTCAGGTATATCGTGGAAATTACTGTGAAGCTTTCTGTCCGGATAAAGGTGGGTGTGAGCCTTGTCGCTTCTATAGAATCTGTCGGGGAAAATCTGGTACATTATACCGCCTGCAAGCCAGTCGGGTGTTTTGAAATCCCTGCTGTAAACAGTTTGCTGCCATTTTCTGCCGTTTGAAACCTTACCTATTTCATTCTTGCCCACGCCTCTATACAGGGACATTCTGCCGCGGTTGGTTTTGATTTCAAAATAATAGTAGTAAATACCGATTTTCTCAGGGGTAAAGTGGCACTCCCACCATTCCTCTTCCTTTTTATCATCCTTGCCGCACCAGAACATACCGCGGACAATCCTCTCACAGGAGCCGTCCTTTTCGATAATAAGCACTGCTTCGTTGCAGCTTAAGTACCTGGGTACAGTTATTTTAAAGTGGATTCGTGTGCCTTCCTTTACAGCACCCACGGGGTATTTATTGAAGCTGTTTCGTGAATCGAACATAAAGAATTAAATCCTTTAACAATTTAATTTAATAAATTTTATTATACTATATTTTTTCCGAAAAGGAAAGAGGGAATTTTAAGATATGAAAGAAGGATTACACCGCTTCTTTAAAACTAAACCTTTGTGAAACAGGAAGCATAAAGTTTAACCTTATGGTTTAATATCACCTGCATCATAAAGCAGCTCTAGTTCCATATACATCAGCTTGGCATTAAGGCTTTTTGAATCAAATACAGCTTTTACACCCAAAAGCATACCGTTAAGGTGGGTGTAGGTTGTGTAGGTCTCGTAGCCGACAATATCACCGTTAACACCGTAAAACGGGTTAAAATCGGAGAATTGACTGCAGTTATCAGCATTTTTAAGCATCTCGTCAGGGGACTGGAAGGTATCCACACCCCTTATTATAAAGCACCTTTCGCTTTCACCGGGAAACACGGTAAGCTTTTTAAGGGTGGAGCTTTCCCTTGGTACGCCGTAATTTTCGCTGAAGACAAAGCTTAAGTCGCTGCCGTAAAGCTCACCGAAGGCAATGCCTTTTTCCTCAGCCTCGTTAAAGACATCAGTAACCGCGGCTACTTCCTCGGGACTTCTGCCTATAAGGTCGGCAAGGTAATGGATATTTTCATTTTTAAAGGGTTTGCCATCAGGACTGTAAGCGTAAAGGTAGTCGCCTATTCTGAAGCTCTTTTCATCTTCATCAAACTCGATTATAGTTTTACCGCTTAAAAGATTAATGGGTGAATCAGGCAGGGTAAGGCGGCAGGTGCGAAGCCTTACACCTTCCTTGGCACTTTCAGCCAGCAGAACAGTAAGCTTTTCATCCTTGAAATAGAGGTGGTTTTCACCGCCGAAGGATTTTATTTCATAGCATTTATCCTGCCAGAAGGAGGCGGCACCGTAGAAAACGTAGGCGCTGTCCTCAATTCCGTCACCGTTTACGTCATAGTCGAAGTGGTAATAGCAGTTATCGTGCCAGATATAATAGCTTTTTATCTGTGAAAGTCCCGTTTTTGTATCGCACTTTATTTGCACGTCACTTAAATCGGGATTAGCAAAGGTGGGTGACTTTAACTTAGCCGTCAATTCGGACTTTAAATTGTTATAAGCTTCAGCACTTATGCTTTGGGCATCGCTGCCGTAATATTCTTCCTCGGAAATTACGTAGTCCTCCTCGACGGGAGAATAGTCATAGAAGGCGTAATATCCAAAGTCATTCTGCCATTGTCCGTTATTGATGCTGTAGAAATCCTCGCCCGTATAGTCGCCGTTTACATTGCTGTGAATATAATATCTGCCCTCATCAGTAACCTTCAGCTCAGGGTACTCCGAAAAGGTAGGGGCAGTATAGCTTGAAGCTGAGAGAGCATTGGGGTCAATCACGAAGAAGCTTGGGTAACCCTCGGTACCCATGGCGTCAAACTCAGCGATAAGCTCAAAGGTATCGTCACCGTCAATATCTTCTAAGTTATATTTTAAATTCAGAAGTCCCATTTCCTTCATTGATTCAAGGAATATGGCTATCTCCGTAAAGGAGGTTACAACGTTTGGCACTAAATTGAAGTTGATTTTCTTAAAGTCTTCCCTGATTTTTTCAGCCTTTTCCTTTTTGAAAGCAAAGGACTCGGCATCATCCTCAAGGGTAAAGCTGAGGCTTATAAAGTAACCCAGCATCTTTTCCGCTTCGTTAGCCTTTGTTACATATTCATCGTGGGCATACTGAGGTCCGCGGTAATTACTTTCCATATAGACTGCAATAGCGCGGTAATTCATCTCGTATGAGTAAAGGTAAAGCATTATGAAGTTTACAAGGTCGTTAAGGGAGCTTAAATCCATCTCCGTAGTATGGCAAAGGTAACCGTCCAGAGCTTCTGCCATTATGCTTTCGCGCAGGTTGATTCTGTCGATGGCTTCGTTTTCCTTTTCCGTATATTTATACGCAATATTCAGTAAGCCAAGGACGGTGGCGCTGTTTAAAGTATCCTTCACACCTGAGAAGATATGATGCTTTATTTTTGAGAAAACACCGTCCCAGTAGTTTGAGTATTCATCAATTACATCAAGAGCACCTTTAACTAAGCTCCTGTTGCTGCTTGCATCCGCACCGCTTACAAGAGTTCTTAAAATATCCACCTTGCTTTCGCCGTCCGTATCAAATAAGGCTGTGTAAACAAGTAAATCCAGAGCGTTTTTGGTAAAGCTAAGCTTATTTCCCGTGTCGAAAGCTTTGGAAATATCCTTGTCAAAGACTTCCATAACACCGCCGAAGAAGTCAAGGGAATCACAGTAAGCATCGTAGTGGTCAAACCAACTGTCCACGCTTGTGTCGGTAGCGGAAACGTCCTTAATCATATCGCTGAATAAATCGTGGTAGGCGTTTTCCTCACCCATTGTGGCGCCGTTACCGTCGGAAACAAGGTATGTTAAAGCACCAAGGCCGTTGTTCTTAAGGAAGGCAGAGCTTTCAAGGTAACTGCTTGAAATTCCTATAGTATTACAGATTTCATTTAAGTCGAATTTATAGCTTTCCAAATCAAATTCACTAAGGATATCCCAAAGGGAAAATAAGTTGGGAAGGAAGGTAAGTACGCCATCCTCCACACCTACCTGCAGGTTAAGCCAGGGGAGAAGCTGTGAAGCAGGTAGATAGGAAACACCCTCTAAGGTTTTACAACCGGGGTTTAAACTGAGTCCGTAGGCACTGCCCTTAAAGGATATGGTGTTCCTTGTTTTATCCACGTAAACTGTTTTTGCTCCGCGGGTAAAGTAGGCACCTTTGTCCCATTCTTCCAAGGTGAAGTTACTTAAGAAGCTTAAGTCCTCAGCTTTCATAAATATCTCGTCGCCCTCTTTTATGACGTCGATAACCTTGTAATTTTCCTTTCTTACCAAAAGCTTTACCGTGCCTGTTTCCTCTGCAAAGGCACAAAGGGGCAGGGCGGAAATTATTAAACAGAAAACAAGAATCAAGGAAAGTATTCTTTTAATCATAAACACCATCCTCCAATTCTTTTAAGAATAAAGCTTCCATATAGTTGGAAAAATCAAGTATACCGCAGGTAACGGCACTTGAAAATTCAGCGCTGTAGTCAAGGTGGGGCTCACCCTTTGAAGCGTAATAATTTAAGGTGAAAACATATTCCTTTTTTTCACCGCTTAAAAGCTTTAATATTTCATTTTCAAGGGAGGCAGTACCGCTGTAATTTTCTTCGTACCAATCGGTAAGCTCCTGCTTTATATAAGGCGCTTTTATTTTAAGCTTTATGCTATGCTCATTTACTTCAAGAAGCTCTATTTCAAGGACTTCAGAAGCCTTACTTCCGATTTTTGTGCTTTTAACAAAGGCTGTATCCTTAATAAGCTTTATAAAATCGTAATTCTTATAATCAAACTTTTCTTCCTCAAATATTTTAACGATACCATCAGAATCAGGCTTGGTATTTGTTTCTAAGCTGCCTTGTGAAGTGCTGCTCTGTGGGTTTGAATTTTCGGTGCTTTCGCCTTTACCGCAGGCAGAAACCGTAAAGAGTAAGGCAAGGCACAGCAAAATTACAGATAATTTCTTTCCCATTTTATCCTCCGCCGCAATATATTTAAACTAAAATAAGTATAACTTTTAAAGCAGAATTTGTAAAGAGAGCAACTCTCTAATTAGAAATAAAAAAGACGGTGGGTTTAAACTCCACCGCCTTTAAGCTTAATATTAAATTACTTTCTCTTAACAATTCTGCGCTTTGTGATAACTGTGGGTTCCTTCTCGGGAACTGTAGTACCAAGCCAGATTGTGTTTTCGTAATCACGGATGCTTCTGTCAGCCGCGAAAATACCTGCGTTAGCTGTGTTGAGAAGTGACTTCTGAGCCCAAGCTTTCTCGTCAAGGTATAACTTAGCTGCAGCCTGCTGTGCCTTGCTGTAGGAATCAAAATCAGCCAAAGCCATATACTGGTCGTGATTCATAAGTGCATTGTGAAGGTTCTTGAAGTACTTGCCGTCAATACCGCCTCTTAAAGTATCCAAAACGTTTCTTACAGTAGCGTTGTTGTCATAGATTTCTCTGGGATTGTAGCCGTACTTCTTTCTGTCCATAACCTCGGGAGTTGTCATACCGAAGAGGAACATATTCTCCTTGCCTACGGACTCACAAATCTCAACGTTAGCACCGTCAAGAGTACCCATTGTAATAGCACCGTTTATCATAAACTTCATATTACTTGTACCTGAAGCCTCAGTACCTGCAAGGGATATCTGCTCGCTGATTTCAGCTGCGGGAGTAAGAAGCTCTGCCCAGCTTACGCAATAGTTCTCAACGAATACAACCTTAAGCTTCTTGTTAACTCTCTCATCCTTGTTTATCATATTTGCAAGGCTTACGATAAACTGCATAATTTCCTTAGCAAAGTAATAGCCGGGAGCTGCCTTTGCACCGAAGAAGTATGTGTGAGGTACGAAATCAGCATTGGGATTTTCGCGAAGCCAGAGGTAAGTGGAAAGAATGTGAAGTGCGTTCATGTGCTGACGCTTATATTCGTGAAGGCGCTTAACCTGTACGTCGAAGATGGAGTCGGGGTCAACTGTCTGACCCTGAGTTTTCTTGATATAGGAAGCAAGGCGCTCTTTGTTGGCAAGCTTAATCTTCTTGATTTCCTCTAAGGCAGCGGCGTCATCCTTATATTTTTCAAGCTTTTTAAGCTCGGAAGCATCGTAAATATAGCTTGTGCCTATAGCGCCTGATAAGAACTCGGAAAGCTTGGGGTTGGACTGGTTGAGCCAACGTCTGTGAGCAATACCGTTTGTAACGTTTTTGAACTTGTCGGGTGTTTCAATATAGAAATCGTTAAAGAGGCTATTCTTAAGAATATCGCTGTGGAGTGCGCTTACGCCGTTTACGCTGTGGGAAGCGATGCAGGCAAGGTTAGCCATCTTAACGTAGTCGTTATTGATGGGAGCCATACGCCAGATCTTGTACTCGGGCACGCCCTTTTCACGCATCTCAATCCAGAAGCGGCGGTCGATTTCCTCAATAATCTGGTAAATTCTGGGCATTCTTGCCTTCATAAGACCGCTGTTCCAGCACTCAAGAGCTTCAGCCATAACTGTATGGTTTGTGTATGCAACAGTTCTCTTTACAATGTCCCAAGCCTTTTCCCATGTGTAGCCGCATTCGTCAAGCATAACGCGCATCATTTCGGGAATAGCAAGAACGGGGTGTGTGTCATTTAAGTGGATAGCTGCAAGTCTTGGCAGGTCGTCAAGGGAGGAGTGAGTTAAAAGGTGACGCTTGATAATATCCTGAACGGAAGCGGAGCAAAGGAAGTACTGCTGCTCCAAACGAAGTGTTTTACCTTCCATGTGGTTATCCTCGGGGTAAAGAACCTTTGTGATAGCCTCAGCCATGCTGTTCTGCTCCATAGCCTTGATGTAGTCACCGCCGTTAAAGAGCTTCATATCAAAGTTGCCGCTTACAGCCTTCCAGATACGAAGTAAGCTTATGCCCTTACCGTCCATACCTGCAATGTAAAGGTCATAGGGGATAGCTGTAACGCTTGTGTAATCCTTGTGGTCAACTGTGTGGTAAGGTCCGTTCCAGTTTTCCTCAATTCTGCCGCCAAAGTGAACTTCAACAGC
>JAGBID010000117.1 GCA_017935165.1 Clostridia bacterium | reverse complement strand
TGGAAGCACCAACACCTACGAACATTTCAACAAAGTCGGAACCTGAAATGGAGAAGAAAGGTACGCCTGCTTCACCTGCAACAGCCTTTGCAAGTAAGGTTTTACCTGTTCCTGGAGGGCCTACAAGCAATACGCCCTTGGGAATTCTTGCGCCAAGCTCGTTGAACTTCTGGGGACGCTTTAAGAATTCAACAACTTCCCTTAACTCCTCCTTCTCCTCGTCGGCGCCTGCTACGTCCGCAAAGGTCCACTTGCGCTTTTCGTCGGATTGGGATTTTACCCTGGCTTTGCCGAAGTTCATCTGGTTACCGCCGGCGGCTCCGCCTGCCATCTTTTTCCACATAAATGCCCAGATTGCAACAAGTAAAATAAGCATTACAATGGTGGGAAGCATACTTACAAGCCAGCTGGTTTCAACAGGTCTTCTTACGTCCTGAACCATTTTGTTTTCGGGATTATGTTCGTTATATTTTGCGATATACTCGTCTACCGCATCGTAGAAAAGTGAGATATTGGGTACCTCGTAGCCAAGCTTAGTGTTCTTTTCGTCATTAAGCGTAAGCACCATCTCGCCTGTGCCGAGATCCAATTTATATTCCTTTACCTGCTCTGTTTCGAAATAATTCAAAACGTCGCTGTATAATATCCTGGGACCGCTGTTTAAATTATTTCCGAACATAAAGAAAATAATGAACAGTATAACAATGGGAATACCAAGGTATATGGCAAGGTTTTTTACTGTCTTTTTGTTATTCAAAAGTGTTTCCTCCGAAGAATGTTAAATATTAAATTTATCCGCCGTAAACCTCAGGCTTTAATACGCCAACGAAAGGTAAATTGCGGTAATTTTCAGCATAGTCAAGACCATAGCCTACGATGAAAGCATCGGGAATGGTTGTACCGACGTATTTGGGATAAACAGGAACTTCACGTCTTTCAGGCTTATCGAAAAGAGTGCAAAGCTCAATGGAGCTGGGGTTTCTTTGTGAGAGAAGGTTCATTAAGTAGTTTAAGGTTTTACCGCTGTCAAGAATATCCTCAACAATAAGAATGTCGTAACCTTCTAAATTCAAATCAAGGTCCTTTATAATTTTAACAACGCCGCTTGTTTTAACGCCTGCGCCGTAGCTGGATACTGACATAAAATCGATTTGTGCAGGTATTTTAACTGCGCGCATAAGGTCTGCCATAAAAGCAACACTGCCCTTTAATACGCTGACCATAAGAAGGTTTTTGCCTTCATAGTCACGAGTGATTTCGGCGCCTACACGTTCAACCATTTCCTTAAGATCCTGCTCGCTGTAAAGGACCTCGCTGATGTCGTTTAACATATTGCTGCTCATTTAATTATCCCCCTCAGAATTAATAGTATTTATATTATCGTATAAAAATTCTGCTAATATTATGTTTTTTGTGTCAGCAGTTACTTTGTAATAATCGTTGACACCTACATTTTCAATGAAAACCACGTTCTTTTCATCGCGGATAACTGTAACATCGTCACGAAGAGAGGCAGGGATTTTCATTTCATTGAATAATTTTTTAAGGCTTTTAGTAAGCTTTCTTTTTGTAAGGGTGAACTTGTCCCCTTCTTTTCTTTTACCTGCACTTAAATACCCAATGATTTTATCACAATCTATAAGATTATTAAACAACAAATTGTAAACTTTTTCATTTTTGGTAATATTTTTTAAAGAAAGCTTCAGTATTTTGCCTTTTTTAATGTAATTTTCACCTATTTCGAGCTTTACGTCCCCGTAAGTGCCGCTGTTAATATCGGTAACCGTGAGGATGCTTTGCTTGACATTAACAAATTTATTAAAAGGAACGTTGCAGGAGCTTTGATTCTCGATTGCGTTAAGCACGCTTTTTACGTGAAGGGAGCTAATATCCCTGCAGCTATTTTCCTTTAAAATAAGACTTATGACCCTAAGCTTTAAAGCATCACTTAAAGTATGGAATGAAGAGACATTATAAGAATTATTATTCCTGATTTTCTCAAGCTCTATTGAAGCAAGACTTTCAAGATAGGAATTTTCGCTGTTTACAAGCCTTGAAGTATTGAAAGTGTTTTTTACAAAATCAGGTGATATTTCCTTAATTTCCTTTAACACCTTGTTTCTTACTTTGTTCCTTTTGTAATCGTTTTCATTGTTGGTGCTGTCGGTTACAAAGGACAAGGAATTTTCAAGGCAGTAGCTTTCAATTTCCTCTCTTGTCAATGAAAGAATGGGTCTTATTATATTATCCCTTTTGAAAGGAATACCGCAAAGTCCTTTCAAGCCGCAGCCGCGCATTAAATTCATAAGAATTGTTTCGGCGTTGTCGTCTGCATTGTGGGCTGTGGCAATAAGGGAATTTTCGCTGCAAAGGGAATTGAAAAATTCGTACCTTACCTGTCTGCCGCACTCCTCTTCCCCTACTCCCATTTCCTTGCTAAGCTTTGGGACGTCGGCTTTATGAAGCTTAAATTCAATACCGAGGCTTTCTGCAAAGCTTTTTGCAAAGCCTTGGTCTCTTAAAGCCTCCTCACCCCTTATACCGTGGTTAACGTGGGCGCAGATAAGCTTTTCGCTGCCTAAGTGCTTACATAAAATATGGGTAAGGCAAACTGAATCCGCTCCGCCTGAAAGACCGATTATGATTTTATCTGCCTTATTTAATTCATTTAAAGCAGACTTAAAGAATTCATCATTCATGGCGGACGTATTCCTCTGAAGTAAACCTTGTAAATTCACCCTGCCAATGCAGCGGTACGGATTTACTTTCACCGTGACGGTTTTTAGCTATAATACATTCACTCTTGTTCTGGTTCATATCCTCACGGTTTTCACCTTCACCGGGGTAGTAAGCTTCACGGTAAAGGAAAAGCACGATGTCGGCATCCTGCTCAATAGAACCAGAGTCACGAAGGTCGGAAAGCACGGGCTTGTGGTCGTTACGTTTATCGCTGGAACGGGCAAGCTGAGAAAGTGCGATAACAGGTACGTTTAATTCCTTAGCCATAATTTTTAAATTACGGGTGATTTCGGAAATTTCCTGCACACGGTTATCAATTCTTTTCGCGCTGCTCATAAGCTGTAAATAGTCGATGATAATCAGGTCAACACCCTGAAGTCTTCTTATTTTAGCCTTCATTTCAGGTACTGTGATACCGGGGGTATCGTCAAAATAAAGCTCTGCCTTGCTTAAAATATCGCCGCCTTCTATAAGCCTTGTCCACTCGGCTTCGGTAAGCTCGCCAGTTCTGAGCTTAGTGCTCTGTATGTAGCTTTCGGAGGAAAGCATTCTGGAAGCAAGCTGCTCGCGACCCATTTCAAGGGAGAAGAAAGCAACGCGGCGGTTACATACAACGCTTGCGTGACGGGCGATGTTAAGGGCGAAGGAGGTTTTACCCATACCGGGACGTGCCGCAAGAATAATAAGGTCGGAGCGGTTAAGACCCGTGATGGTCTCATCAAGCTCGCCGATGCCTGTAGGAATACCTTGTACTTATCCCTCTCTGGTGAGTTTAAAGCGTCCAGTCTGTCATAAACCATAAAGAGGACTTCGCTCATTCTCTGTAAGCCCTGAACGGACTTACCGCGCCTGATGTCGAAAATATTCTGCTCTGCTGAATCAAGCAGCTGGCTTGTTAAGGCTGTACCGTCAGCACTGTCATCAAGAATTTTTCTTGCCGCCATAATAAGCTTGCGCCTGTCGTAGCAATCCCTTACTATCTCGCAGTAACGGTCAACGTTGGAGATGGAAGGAACAAGCTGAGCTATTTTCATTATGTAAGGCTTGTCGGTATCCTCCTCGTACGTGCCTGAATTTTTCATATGCTCAATGGTGGTTACGAAGTCCACGGGCTTACCTAAGGTAAACATATCAAGCATAGAACCGTAAATTCGCTGGTTAGCAACCTGATAGAAATATTCGCTTCTCGGAAGCATTTCGGCTACGGTGCTGAGTACCTCGGGCGCAAGGAAAATTGCACCCAATATAGATTGCTCCGCTTCGGGAGCGTAAGGCAGCGCCATACCCGGTACGGCTGAGGAGCTTAATGCCTCCCCTGTAAATTCTGCCATTTTTATCAATCCTTTCGGAATATACTAAATTAATTAAAGCTCAATTACCTGAACGCTTATCTCAGCTGTGATACCTGTGTAGAGCTTGATTTCTGCCTTATAGGTACCGAATGCCTTAATATCGTTATCAAGGGTAATCTTTCTCTTATCAACGTCGATTTTGAACTGCTTTTTAAGCTCCTCGGCAATCTCCTTACTTGTAACGGAACCGAAAAGGCGGCCGTTTGAGCCTGCTTTAGCCTTGATTACAACCTTCTTATCCTTTAATGCAGCGGCAGCAGCCTTGGCATTTTCAGTTTCGGTTTTAATTTTGTATGCCTTGCTTTCCTCTGCATTTTTAAGCTCGTTCATTGCCTGAGCGTTAGCTTCCTTGGCAAGCTTTTTGGGGAATAAGAAATTTCTTGCGTAGCCGTCGCTTGTATTTACAAGCTCGCCCTTTTTACCTAATGCCTTTACGTCCTGAAGTAATACAACTTTCATCTTTTTCACAAAACCTTTGCCCT
>JAGBID010000013.1 GCA_017935165.1 Clostridia bacterium | reverse complement strand
ATAGAAACAACAGGCAAAGCAGCTTCCCCCTACCTTGCAATTGACTGGGATGGTTATATCTATAACGGCCTTGACTTTGCTTACCCCATTGATGAATATGATATTATGGAGAATCCCGACGAGCTTTTGGAAATAGCTTACAGCTATGTAAGTGAGGATTATAATGTAAGCCTGCGCTATGATGATGAAGGCTACGTAGAATCCGTTTACGTAACCCTCAACGAAACAGGCGGCGGCAGAGCCTTACCCAGGTTTGAATAATCCATAAAATTATCAGAATAAAAAACGGATGTGATTTTCACAAGAATTTCACATCCGTTTATTTTTTACCCTGTCTAAGATAAGGACGAAATTGTAGGGGCAATTCACGAATCGCCTGCTGTCACTCAATAAGCCTTCCGTCCGTTGTAATTGTCACAACACGCCAGGGAATGAACTTACCGCTGTCCATCAAAGCCTTTTTCACAGCATTCTCAATGCCGCCGCAGCAGGGTACCTCCATCCTTGTGACGGTAACGCTTTTTATGTTGTTATTCCTGATAATCGCCGTCAGCTTCTCGCTGTAATCTACCATATCAAGCTTAGGGCAACCGATTAAGGTCACACGATTCTTAATAAATTCATTGTGGAAATTCCCGTAAGCGTAGGCGCTGCAGTCAGCTGCAATCAAAAGGTTTGCGCCGTCAAAATAAGGTGCATTTACGGGCACAAGCTTTATCTGCACGGGCCATTGCTGAAGCCTACTTTGAATATATGCATTAACGGGCAGAGTATTTTCCTCATCTTCTCTCTCGGTGCGCTTTATCGTCCTGCTCTTTGTACCGGGACATCCGCAGGGAAGCTTACCCTTTTCTTCTTCCTTTGCCTTCTTTGAAGCTAATACAGCCTCTTCGTTATAGGCAGGGGCTTCCCTTATTTCAAATTTAATTGCATCCACAGGGCAGGCAGGTAAGCAGTCGCCTAAACCGTCACAGTAATCCTCCTTGGTAAGCTTTGCCTTGCCGCTCACCATTTCAATAGCGCCCTCGTGGCAGGCTTTAGCGCAGGCGCCGCAGCCGTTACATTTTTCTTCATCTATTTTAATTATTTTTCTAAGCATAATTTTCTCTCCTGTTTATATTCTTGACTTTGTAAGCTTATTATAATAAAATAATTACAATATGTATGTTGTATTTACAACGTAATTCATTGTTTTGAGGATTTTATGAAAGAATTTTTAAACAGTTTAGCAAAAACCGCCCTATTTCAGGGTATAAGCGAAAGTGAAATTGAAAGTATGCTTAACTGCCTTCAGGCAAGAAAAGCAGAATTTAAAAAAGGCGAGTATATTTTCCGCCACGGCGAAAGCATAAGCAGTTTCGGTATTCTGTTAAAGGGGCTTATCCATATTCAAAAAAGCGATTATTGGGGTAACCTTTCCATTGTAAACGCCGTAAGACCCCTTGAAATGTTTGCAGAAGCTTACGCCATACCCGGTAACGGCGTGATATTAAACGATGCCGTTGCCATGGAAAACAGTACGGTTATATTTTTCGATATAAGGAAAATGCTTACCACCTGCACCAGCGCCTGCGTTTTCCACACAAAAACCGTGGAGAATTTATTCCGTGCCGTTTCAATGAAAAATATTAACCTTATAAGAAAGCTTGACCACGTCACTAAAAAGACTACCCGCGAAAAGCTTATCTCCTACCTTTCGGAGGAATCGGAAAAGCACCGTGCAGCTTCCTTCGCTATACCCTTTAACCGCCAGCAGCTGGCTGACTTTCTTTCCGTTGACAGAAGCGCTATGTCCTTAGAGCTTAGCAAAATGCAAAAGGAAGGACTGCTTACCTACAATAAAAATAATTTTACTTTGTTTTAATTCATTTAATAGGTTAAATATAAAAACGGTTGTCCTTTTTTAGGGCAACCGTTTATTTATAATTTGTAATGATTATATTCAGAAAAGCAAGCTATCCTTAGCTTCAGGCTCGGCTATTATGTCGTTTATAAATGAAGCCTTATAGCCTTTTTCAATTAATATCCTACAGGAATCAAGTACTCTTTCTTCAAAATCAGGAAGATAATTCTTATAATCATCATAAAAATACTGTTCATGAATCATCAAAGAAACAAATCCGCCGCGGTGTTTATCCTCCGAAACTTCATAAACATCTTTCAGCACCTCGCTTAAAGAACCGATATTAAGAACTCTGTCAATACGGCCGAATATCATATCAGCCTCAGTATCCATCATAAAATCTCTATTTCCAAGGTGCTCAAGGGTGGGTATATCAAAATAATAGCTCACAAGTGGGTTACCCATTGAATCTTTTTCAAAGTAACCTGTAAGTGAACGAATACCTAAAGTACGCAGTTCCTTTACCACTTCTCTGTTTCCTTCACCCCAATGAACGGTTGTAGAATTGCTTATACACTCCCTGCCGGCAAAACGGCTTACTTCTCGGAATATTTTTACATAATCTTCTCTCACCTTTTCTCCTGAGGCATATTTATAAGGTCTGTCAGGAATTCGCTTTCTGCGTGAAAGGCAAGCTTAAGCCAATGGGCATTTTTTATAAACTCATCCTTGTATCTTTCCGTCATCATAGAAAGGTCGAAGCAACCCTTGCGCTTTGAAAAACAGGTTTGGGCTTTCTCATCAAACGCATAGAATAAATTAAGCTGAACTTTAGCGCCGTAAAGCTCGTGGGCTTTTTTATAAACCGAAAGATACCGGTGGTCAAAAATTGATTTATAGTCCCCTTCACTTAGTTCTTTTAAAAACAGAATATTATCATCACTCGATATTCTGAAACGCTTTATAAACTCGTCTTTTATAGTGAAAACGGTAATTTTAACTTTTTCTTCACCATCATCGGCAATTATAATGTTTCTGTGTCCAAAAAGAGGAACTAAAGCGATAAAACACTCTTGAGCCTCGCTATAAACTGCATCTATACCGTTAATATTAGCTTTTTTGTTTGTTTTTACTTCTGTCCACAAAGCGCCGCCACGCCACTCTCCGTCACGGCTATTCAGATAATCGCCATTAAGAGGCTGCAATATTTTTAAATATTCCATAACCCACCATTAATTAATATCAGATATTTTCCCAAAATTCTTCGTAATCTGTTACGTAAATATCTGAGAGAGCTTTTATTTCCTCCTCAAAGCCTTCGTTTACGTCGTAAACGCCGCAGACTTTAAAATTATCCGCCTTAGCCGTTTTAATGGCGTATAGTGCATCCTCAAAAATATAGGTGTATTCCTTTTCGGTACCTAAAAATTCAAGGCAGTCACGGAAAATAAGAGGATCGCTTTTACCTATTCCAACCTCGCTGCAGGTGGTGATTCTTTCGAAATATTTCATCATATCAAGGCGTCCAAGGGCAGGTATCAAAAACTCCTTGTCGGTAGCCGTAGCCATACAAATCCTGACTCCCATACTCTGAAGCTTCTGAAGAAACTCTACAGCGCCCTTTTTAGGCTGAATCTCAGTTCTGTAAAGCACTTTTATATGCTCAAAACAACCCTCTATAATATCCTCGTATGACATATCGGGGAAATATTTTCTTACATTTTCCACTATAGTCTCGCGGTAGGTTTTACCCTCTATATACTTGGGCATGGGTTCCTTGACCTTAACTCCCAGACTCTTTACAAAAATCTCCGCAAGATTATTCCAGTAGTACATTGAATCAAGCAGTGTACCGTCCATATCAAATATAGCGCCTTTAATCATTTCACTCACCCTTTCCGTAAACATTATAATTATAACGGATATCAAGGCTTCAGGCAAGAGGAATAGCATAGACTCAGGCTAAATAATTTATGAAGTTATTAAGTAAAATTTCAGCTGCAGGCTCATCACCTAAATTTTCCTCCACCAGGAATGAACTGAAATAAAGCATACCTTCACCCTTTTTAATACCGAAGGCATTATACCTTAAGCCGTAAGAACCGTTAAAGCTATGGTAGCCTGTGTAGAAAGCGGGCGCGATAACATCTTTAGGGGTTATATTTACTTCAAAGCACTTTTCTTTAAGTGTCTGCCCGAAAATTTTCTGGTTTAAAAGTCCCGTACCAAGACCCTTGAATACTTCCTTATTTACAAGCAGGTTTTCCTGGTGGTAAAGCCAGTTCCATATGCCCTGAAGCTTTATATCATCTGTTTTCAAGGCATTTATACTCTCGCCGCAAAAAGCTCCGCTGTTTATAAACAGCACTTTACTTCCGTTTTCAGAAGCATTTATCAAGCTTTCTACATCATCATAAGTAAGATTTTTACCTGCTAATATAAATTTTTCACCCTTATTTTCAAATTTGTGAAGCTTTATACCTTTACCCTCAAGATATTTACAGGTGCTTTCTTCAAGTCCCAAAACAGTAATTTTATCAGTTTTGCACTTAATATCATTTCTGTTTGTAACAAAGAAATCAAGCTTATTTCCCAAGGGAGAGGCACCCTTCATATAAGCCAATAAGCTATATTTTCCCGAAGGCACATTCAAGGTGATAGCTCTTTTCATTACGGGTACTGCGAAGGAATCGTCGATAATTTCAAACTTTTCATTCCACATTTCTATAGTACCCATTTCACCGATTATGGCGAAATTTGCTTCGTAAATACCCTCTTTTAATACACATTCATTACTGAGTACCGCTTCAATTTCAAAGCTTTCACCGCTATACACATGGTTTTTACTGAACAGACAGAATCTTAATGGTGCAAAACCGTCACAAACAGCTTCGTAAACCTCAGGCTTGAACCTTCTCCATAAGCTCCAAAGTCCCTCTCCGCACCAACCGTGATCCAATAGTCCCGTTAAGCTGTAGCCGTTAAACTTGGGGTTAGAGCGTATCATATCAAATATTCTGCGTCTGTCCTCGGCGCTTAATCGCTGACTTTCCTTCAGCATCATCTCGGGGAAGGGATATATATTATGTAAACCCAATCTTTCCCAATCCCT
>JAGBID010000116.1 GCA_017935165.1 Clostridia bacterium | reverse complement strand
GGGATGAAAGCATAGCATAGTAAACGTTTTTATTAAGTAAGCTTTCACTTATTGAGTTCTTTGTAAGCTGTTCGTTTTTCATAGTTTTCCTTATTTTAAAATTCTGTGAAATTATTCATAATTAAAATAAGTATAACATAAAGAAAAAGAAATTTACATATATTTTAACAAATTTGCATAAAAAAGTTTGAAAAAAATATAATGTGGTGGTAAAATATTAAAAAATTTAAAAAGGAGTCCATATAATTATGACAGAATTATTCTCAGACGGTTTATTGTGGCTTCAGACATGGGCTGTTAATACCGGTATGAACATTATTTACGCAGGTATTATTATTGTTGTCGGCTGGTGGCTTGTAAATTTAGCTACTAAGGCAGTAAAGAGGATTATTAAGAATAAAAACGTAGATCAGGCGGCGGCAAGCTTCTTGATTTCCGTAATAAGAACAATTCTCTTCGGTCTTGTTGTTCTCGTAGCAATATCCAACATTATCAATATTTCCAATATGGTAGCTGCTTTAGGTGCCGCAGGCCTTACTGCAAGCTTCGCTTTACAGGGTACACTCGGAAACTTTATTTCAGGTGTTCAGCTTGTTTTCAGCAAACCCTTTAAGATAGGCGACTATTTAACAATCGGCGGCAACTCCGGTACAGTTAAATCCATAAGCATTTTGAACACTACCCTTCTTACTGTAGATAATAAAGAGGTAGTTATTCCCAATTCTTCAATTACTTCCGGTGTTGTTATAAACTACTCTACTCAGGAGAACAGACGCCTTGACTTAACATATTCCATCTCCTATACTTCCGATATTGCAAAGGTAAAGGAAGTATTAGCTGCAGTAGTAAATGCCGATGAGAGAATTTTAAAGGAACCTTCCGCTATTATTGCTGTTGACAGTCACGGCGAAAGCAGCGTAAATATGGCAGTTAAGGTATGGGTTCTTGGTGCTGATTATTGGAACGTTTATTTTGATATGCAGGAGAAGGTTAAACTTGCCTTTGACGAAAACGGCATTGAAATTCCATTCCAGCAGATAGTTGTGCATAACGCAGAAAAGAAATAAACAAAGCAAAAAGAAGGTATTTATTTGTTAGGAACCATTGTAAACGTAAGCACCATTTTGGCAGGCACCTTGGTGGGCGGATTTTTCGGAAAGAAAATAAAAGAGGAATATAAGGATGCTATGTTTAACGCCGTAGGTCTTGCTGCTGCAGGACTTGGCATAAGCACACTTTGTTCCAACCTTCCTAAAAGTACCTATCCCGTGCTTTTTATAGTGAGTTTGGCTTTGGGCGGACTTCTTGGCAGTGTGCTTGATATAGATAAAAGGTTTAATTCCCTTGTTACGAAATTCGGTAAGTCGGACTTAAGCCGCGGACTTTCCACCGCAATACTGCTTTTCTGTATAGGTACCCTTTCCATATTGGGACCCGTGAAAAGTGCCGTTGAGGGTGATAACACCTTCCTTTTCACAAATGCAACTCTCGATTTTGTAACAAGCGCTGTCCTTGCCTCCACCTACGGTTTCGGCATAGCTATTGCGGCAGGCGTGCTTTTCTTATGGCAGGGAAGTATATGGCTTCTTGCAAGCTTCTTGGGACCCTTTATCCCCGAAGCATTAATGACGGAAATTTCTATAGTCGGCGGCGTGCTTATTGCCTGCTCGGGACTTTCCATTCTTAACATAAAAAGCTTTAAGACCATGAATATGCTGCCCTCACTTATAGTGCCGATTTTGTGGTTTGGCATTATGGCTTTAATAGGTCTGTTTACAGCTTAATAATTTTCGAAATAGTGGAGCTATAATGCTTCACTATTTTTTCTATCTATTGACATAGAATATTATATGATGTATAATAAAGATGCAATAAAAATAATGAAAGCAGGTGTAAATATGGCTGAGAAAAAGAGGTTTGTTCCGCTTATTATAGCAGGGTGTGTGCTTATCTTGATTTTGGTATGCCTTGGTTGCACCTTTGCTTATAATAACGGCGACACAGAATATGAAAGCTACCTGAAGGATATAAAGGACGTGCCTGAGAATGCGGTGTATATATTCAGTGACCATTCAGACGGAGCGTGTTATGAGGGCGGATTGTCTGACCTCGATTATTTTTACAGCAGTGTTGTCGAAAGGAGTACTGCTATGGTAGTGGCAGAGTTTGACTCCTTTGAAATGAACGGCGACTTGGGAGTATGGAAATTTAAAAAACTTGAAACCTTGTATGGGGACGTACCGGAAGAAACTATTATTTTTGATGAACTGTACGGTCTTTCTTCCAAAAACAGCGAAACTTATATAAAAGGTAACAGGTATTTGTTATCCCTTCAAAAGCGAGATACCGTGTTTTATGACACGCCTACCTATTATCCTGTAGGTGCACTCGTAGTGAATCTTACTGATTTAAAGACAATTGTTTGGCATGACGGAGTTATTTCCTTAAGTAAAAATGCCGATGCGAAAGACCTTGTTACTTTTATCGTTAACTTTGCAAAAGAAAGAGGTTATGACGAGGAACCGTACCTTCCCGAAATTTTCAGAAATGAAAAACTTGAAACGGTGGCTAAGGAATGTGACCTAATAGTTAAAGTAAGAATTAAAGCTTACTATAAAGAAAGCAAACTTCCATACAAGACACACAGCTGTGAAATACTCGAGGTGCTAAAAGGCGAATGTTCATCCGATGGAGAAATACATGCAGATCTTATAAGCGACGTAGCTGCAGAAGGGGATGAGCTGATTTTACTGCTCAGCAGGAAATATAAGGATGCAGATAGTTATTATTACACTCTTGCATCAAAAGACGGAATGATATTTGCAGATGATGAAAGCAAAGTAAAAATAATAGAAAAAGCTATTTCAGAATAAAATAAAGCCGAGGGATTAAAGTGATATAATCACTTACCTTCGGCTTTAATTATGCTTATTTATTATTTTTTATATTCAAAGTATGCTATTCTGGGGCGGTAGTCCTTATTTTCAAGGATAAATTCGCTGTTTTCTATCCTGAAGTTCTTAGCCCACTTTACCGTGAACACGCTGCCTGCGCTTAAACCGTGCTTATCGTACTCGGGGTAACCGTCGTCAAGTCTTCTTGGCTCGGGAGGTATCTTATCAAAGCCGCCGGGTAAAACGAAGTAGCAGTTTCTGAAGGTTACGTCCTCAACTCTTGCGTGGTCATACTGACCAATGCAAAGTACTTCCCTTATATCCTTCGTAAAGCTGAAGGGGTAGGGGCGCTCGAAACGGAGGTTATCGAAAAGCACACCCTTAATGTAACCGAGGCGGGGAGGATGTCCGTTTCGGGGAAGACGCTTTCTGTCGCCAACGCAGATGTAAGCAGGAGCGCCAACGTCCGTCATATTTATCTTTTCGAATACGATATTTTCAACCTCAGCGCCGTCCACACTTTCAAGGGAAATGCCGCAACGGTTAACGTTCTTGATGTAGCACTCTCTGATGTGAGCGTTTTTGAAGCTCCAGTAAGTATCGGTACCGAATTTAATACCTGAGGCAAGGCTCTGGATAACAACGTCGTAAACGTCAATGTTCTCACAGCCGTGTGGCTCGGAGCTCTTGAAGGTGATACCGTCGTCACCTGCTATAATGTTGCAGGAATAAATGGTAAGGTCACTGCAGTCAACGGGATTAATTCCGTCGCGGTTAGGAGTATTAAGTGAATCCAGGTTTAAGTAGCGGATAAATACGTGGTCACAGCCAAGGGGAACAACTGTCCAGAAGCCGGGGCTCTTTAAGTTGATGTGCTCCAAAGTAACATCCTTGGAATATTCAATGAGGAATATGTCGGGGCGAGCTTCCTCAAGGCGTCTGTCGGGGTGGGGATCGTTCATCTTGAAACGGTACTTGCCGTTGCCGTCAATTACACCGCCGCCCGTTACGCGTACGTTTGATATGTTTTCGCCGTAAATAAAGCCTCTGCCTAAGGAGAAGTAACCGCAGCGGCTGTCACCGGGTGAGCGGAGAGTGTACTCGCTGTGGTCGTGAGTGCCGAATACCTTTGCGTTCTTGCTTACCCACAAGGTCATATCGTTTCTTAAAATAAGCTCGCCTGTGTAGTAGGTGCCCTCGGGAAGGTAAACAGTACCGCCTGTGAATGCGGCATCGTCAATAGCCTTCTGGATGTTCTTTCTTACAAAGGTTTTGCCGTCGGGAACTGCATTGTAGGGTTCCTTTGTAACGTCAAACACAGGGGCGTTGGGTATAACATCACGGGCTAAATCCGCATCATCGTAAACTCTTACACGCATTAAGGTAAGAGCTTCTTTTTTAGCTGAATAAACTGCGTTTGCAATTTCCTTAACGGGGTTTAAAAGCTTGTAGCCTTTAGCGCGGTAGGAGCCGTCCACCATAAGGTCGTAGGTGCCCTTATTAGTGTCAACAGTCACCTTAATATTGATAACGTTCTTGCAGGGGTAGTAGAGGAAGTTTGTTGTGCCGCCGTAAATTCTTACGAATTCATCGCCGTCAGTAGCATAGAGGTTATTCTGGTAAAGGGCAACTCGCATAGCAGGCGTGCCGTTTTTATCAGTAAGCATAGGTGCTAAGGAGAATTCCTCGGAGTCTGTAATAAGGAGGGATTCCACACTGACTAAACCCTCAACTGCAGGGAAGGCGTAGGAGAAGGTTGCAGCGTTTTCATCCTTGGAAGTTAATTTATAAGCTACGGAATCCTTAAAGGGGTAGGCTGTGGTTTCTACCTTTGCGTTTTCGGAATAAGCTAAGTAGCGGCTTGCTTCACATTCAAAATTATCGTTTACTACGAAAACCTCGGTATCGTCTGTAACTGTAAGGTTATCAAGCTGGGTTTCCTTTTCAATGGAAGTAAGCTTGAATGCCTTAACATCGCCCTTTACAGCCTTAACTGTTTTAGCCTTTCTGCAGTTAATAAATACGTCCGCTGTGCCTTTTTTGCCGTTATAAACAAGGCGGATTGCAAGGTCGGTGTTTTCCTTATAATCTATAACCTCTTCATTTGATGAAGTTATCTTACCGGAATCAAAGCTTATATCGGAAAGGGCTTCGCCTTTTTCATTTAAAAGGGTAAGTATAGCCTTACCGCCTGCAGCCACGTTTATTTTAGCTGTTAAAACAATTCTGTTGCTGCCTTCAAAGCTTCGTTTGATGGATGCCTTATTTAAGGATAGGTACTTGTCCCTTGCTTCTTCCTTGCGGGCTAAATGCTTAACATCACCCTCAAGCTCATAGCAGGGGCAGATGCTTTCGCCGTTAAATACGTCGGTGATATAGTTTTTGTAAGTTCTCTTTACGTAGTTTTCGGGAAGCACGTCGCTTATTACAGCCTCGGGAACCTTTTCCTCCACGTAGTCGCAGTCCTTGGGGAGTACGAATACAAAGAAGTGGTTGCAGTCACCCTTAAAGCCGGGTACATTAACGTGGTCGCCCTTCTTGTAATCCTTGCTGTAAATAGCGTACTCTGTGCCTTTATCGGAGAGCATAGTATCATTGGTGTTTTCCCAGCTGTTTATAAAGCAGGGTATAGCCTTCTTGTCAAGGGCGCAGTAAACCGTAATATCGCGCTCAGCGAAAAATTCAAGCTCTTCCTTATCGTCAAAACCGTCAGCGTAGGAATTGAAGGAAACAACGTAGTCAGCGCCAAGGTACTTTTCGTCTATCTCTTTTAATTTATCGTCGCAGTTTGAGTAGAGGTCGCAGCCGATATACATTTCAGGCAGCATATAGTACCAGCCTGCTGTGTCCCAAGGGGCAACGAAACGGCTTGTCATTGGAATTGGGGGAATTAAGGAAGCAGGGCTTCGCATAAATTTTTTAGCCATTACTTTATCTCACTTTCTTATTATATATAGTATACCGAAATTTGGTAAAACCGAATATTTTACCTTTTCCCATTATAACAAAAAAGAAGGCGCATTTCCACCTTCTTTTTATAAAATACCAAAATATTGAAGCATTAAGTGTGTATCACACAGAATCAACTTTGTCAATATGCAATGTGCATAAAAAAATAGGCCGAAATTTGCACATATCGCCCAAAAACCTGTTGACAAACACGAAAAAAGGTGATACAATACTATACTGTATCATTATGGGTGCATATGCGCCTTATGGCCTTACAGCTAAGATGATACCACAAAACAAAAGAGAATGCAAGCTAAATTTATTATTACCGTAAATTTACTTCTTATTTTCTTTGGTGACCAATTGCGGACTTTATATTATGGTTATTTTGAATATTAAGTATCGCGTGCAAATACAAAATCTTATTCCAAAAAAATTTATAATGGAGTGATAGCTGCAATGGTAAATGTTAAACCGGTTAAGATGGGTAAAAATACCAGAATGAGTTTCTCCAGAATCAATGAGGTTCTTGATATGCCCAACCTCATCGAGGTTCAGAAGAATTCATACGACTGGTTCCTTCACGAGGGTTTGAAAGAGGTATTCGAGGATGTTTCCGGTATTACTGATTTCAACGGCAACCTTGTACTTGATTTTATCGATTACAAGCTTGATGAAACCCCCAACTACAGCGTTACTGAATGTAAAGAGCGTGATGCAACATACTCCGCTGCTTTAAGAGTAACTGCAAGACTTGAAAACAAGGTAACAGGCGAGATTCAGGACAACGAAGTTTATATGGGTGAATTCCCCCTTATGACAGACAGCGGCACATTTGTTATCAACGGTGCTGAGCGTGTTATTGTATCCCAGCTTGTTCGTTCACCCGGCGTTTATTTCAAAATGGACTACGATAAGACAGGTAAGGAGCTTTTCTCCTCCACAGTTATTCCTAACCGCGGTGCCTGGCTTGAATATGAAAACGACGTAAACGATGTTTTCTACGTTCGTATTGATAAGAACAGAAAAATCCCGATTACTGTATTTATCCGTGCTCTCGGCATCGGTACCGATACAGAGATCATCAACCTTTTCGGTGAGGATGAAAGAATCCTTGCTACAATTGAAAAGGATACCTGCAAAAATACTGACGATGCACTTTTCGAAGTTTACAGAAAGCTTCGTCCCAGCGAGCCTCCCACGATTGAAAGCGCAAAGAGCTTAATGCACAACTTCTTCTTCGATGCTAAGAAGTATGACCTTTCAAGAGTTGGCCGCTATAAGTACAACAAGAAGTTAAACCTTTCCGGCAGACTTGCAGGCCAGGTTCTTTCCCGTCCTGTAGTTAACCCCTACACAGGCGAGTTAATGGCTGAAGCAGGCCAGATGGTTTCCCGCGCTCTTGCTGAAGAGATGGACGATGCAGGTGTAATGGAAGCATTCGTAACAGTTAACGATAAGGAAGTAAAGATTATTTCCAACGGTACTGTTGACATTTCTAAGTACGTTGATTTCGACGCTGAAAAGACAAGCGATATCAACGAGAGAGTTGACTGCGAGACATTAATGGCTCTTCTTGATTCCTGCGAGGACGAGGAGCAGTTAAAGCTTGCTTTAAGACTCAACAAGGCTACACTTATTCCCAACCACATCACAATCAAGGATATCATTGCAAGTATCAACTATATGAACTGCTTAGCTTGCGGCCTTGGCGTAACAGACGATATCGACCACTTAGGTAACCGTCGTATCCGCAGCGTTGGTGAGCTTTTACAGAACCAGTTCAGAATTGGTTTTTCCAGACTTGAAAGAGTTATCCGCGAGAGAATGACACTTCAGGCTCAGGACAGCGAGGCTCTTTCTCCCCATTCTCTTATCAACATCAGACCCGTAACTGCAGCAATCAAGGAATTCTTCGGTTCCTCACCTCTTTCTCAGTTTATGGATCAGACCAACCCCCTCTCTGAGCTTACACATAAGAGAAGACTTTCTGCTTTAGGTCCCGGCGGTCTTTCCCGAGACAGAGCATCCTTCGAAGTTCGTGACGTTCACTATACTCACTACGGCAGAATGTGCCCCATTGAAACTCCCGAAGGTCCCAACATCGGTCTTATCTCTTACCTTGCTACATTTGCTAAAATTAACCGTTACGGCTTTATTGAAACTCCTTTCCGTAAGGTGGACAAGGAAACAGGCATTGTAACTGATGAAGTTTACTATATGACAGCTGACATGGAGGATGAGTTCGTTGTAGCACAGGCTAACGAACCCCTTGATGAAAACGGCAGATTTGTAAACAGCCGTGTTGTAGGCCGTTACCGTGACGAGTTCGTTGAAGTTGACCCCATGAAGGTAGACTACATGGATATCTCCCCCAGAATGGTTGTATCCGTAGCTACAGCTATGATTCCCTTCCTTGAGAACGACGACGCCAACCGTGCGCTGATGGGCTCCAACATGCAGAAGCAGGCTGTTCCGCTTCTTCGTACCGAGTCTCCTATCGTTGGTACAGGTATGGAATTCAAGGCAGGTGTTGACTCCGGCGTTTGCGTACTTGCTAAGCGCGGCGGTGTTGTTAAGTATGTATCTGCTGACAAGATCAGAATTACTGCTGACAACGGCGAAATCGACGAGTACGATATTATTAAGTTTATCCGCTCCAACCAGAGCACATGTATTAACCAGGTTCCCGTAGTTTCAACAGGTGAAAGAGTTGAAGCAGGCGATGTTATCGCTGACGGCCCCGGTATTAAAAACGGCGAGATCTCCCTCGGTAAGAATGCCCTTATCGGCTTTATGACCTGGGAAGGCTATAACTACGAGGACGCCGTTCTCCTTAACGAGAAAATGGTTCGTGACGACGTTTACACCTCTATTCACATTGAAGAATACGAGATGGAAGCAAGAGATACAAAGCTCGGACCTGAAGAGATTACAAGAGACATTCCCAACGTAAATGAAGATTTACTTGCTGACCTTGACGAAAGAGGTATCATCAGAATCGGTGCTGAAGTTCGTGCCGGAGATATCCTTGTAGGTAAGGTTACACCTAAGGGTGAAACAGAGCTCACAGCTGAGGAAAGACTCCTTCGCGCTATCTTCGGTGAGAAGGCAAGAGAAGTAAGAGATACTTCCCTGCGTGTGCCTCACGGTGAGTACGGCGTTGTTGTTGACGTAAAGGTATTTACAAGAGAAAACAGCAGCGATGAATTAAGCCCCGGCGTAAACAAGGTTGTAAGATGCTATATTGCTCAGAAGAGAAAGATAAGCGTTGGCGACAAGATGGCCGGACGTCACGGTAATAAGGGTGTTGTTTCCAGAATTCTTCCTGTTGAAGAAATGCCCTTCCTTGAGGACGGTACACCCCTTGATATCGTTCTTAACCCCCTGGGCGTTCCTTCCCGTATGAACATCGGTCAGGTTCTTGAAGTTCACTTAGGTATGGCTTCCAAGGCTCTTGGCTGGAAGATTATGACTCCCGTATTCGATGGCGCACACGAAGAGGATATCCGTGAGTGCTTCAAAATGGCAGACGAAATGCGTGATACCCGTGAATTCTTCAAGGGTGTTCCCATGACAGAGGACGGTAAGTTCCGCCTTCGTGACGGCAGAACAGGTGAATACTTCGATAACCCCGTAACAGTCGGTTATATGTATTACCTCAAGCTCCATCACCTTGTTGATGATAAGATTCACGCACGTTCCACAGGTCCCTACTCCCTCGTTACACAGCAGCCCCTTGGCGGTAAAGCTCAGTTCGGCGGTCAGCGTTTCGGTGAGATGGAAGTTTGGGCACTTGAAGCTTACGGCGCAGCTTATACTCTTCAGGAAATTCTTACAGTTAAGTCCGACGACGTTGTTGGCCGTGTTAAGACATACGAATCCATCGTTAAGGGTCAGAACATACCCAAGTCCGGTATTCCTGAGTCCTTTAAGGTTCTTATTAAAGAGCTTCAGGCTCTTGGCCTTGACGTTAAGGTTCTTGACAAGAACAGCGAGGAAATCGACCTTCGCCAGAACTTTGACGAGGACGAGGATCTCGAGTTCGCTCCCGCAACAAGCCTTATGGATGAGGAAAACGTTGCTGATGACCTTTCAGGTTATTCCATCGAAAATCCCGATGACGAGGATGACCTTTTTGCTTCCGATTTGGATGATGACGACGATTCCGCTTTCTACAGCGAAATGGGCGCCGACGATGATGACGATCTGTTTTGATTGGGAGGAAAATAAATAAATGGAATTTAATGTATTTGAATCTATAAAAATCGGTCTTGCTTCTCCCGATCAGGTCAGAGAATGGTCCTACGGCGAGGTTAAAAAGCCCGAAACAATAAACTACCGTACACTTAAACCCGAAAGAGACGGTCTTTTCTGCGAGAGAATTTTCGGACCTACAAAGGACTGGGAATGCCACTGCGGTAAGTACAAGCGCTTCCGCTTTAAGGGTAAGGTTTGTGAAAGATGCGGCGTTGAAGTTACAAGAAGTAAGGTTCGCCGCGAAAGAATGGGTCACATTGAGCTTGCTGCTCCTGTTTCCCACATCTGGTACTTCAAGGGTATTCCCTCCAGAATGGGCCTTATCCTTGACCTTTCTCCCAGAACACTTGAAAAGGTTCTTTACTTTGCTCTCTATATAGTTACCGATCCCGGTTCAGTTCGTGAGCTTTCCTTAATGCAGACTCTTACTGAAAAAGAGTACAGAGATATGCGTGAAAAGTACGGCAATGAATTTGAAGCAGGTATGGGTGCTGAAGCTATCAAAACACTTTTACAGAAGGTGGACGTTGAAGCTACTGCAGCAGAGCTTAAGGAAGAATTAGAAAATGCATCAGGTCAGAAGAAGGTTAGAATCCTTAAGAGACTTGAAGTTTTAGAAGCTTTCAGAGTTTCAGGCAACAAGCCTGAGTGGATGATTCTTGACGTAGTTCCCGTTATTCCTCCGGACATCCGTCCCATGGTTCAGCTGGACGGCGGCAGATTTGCTACCAGCGACCTTAACGACCTCTACAGAAGAGTTATCAACCGTAACAACCGTCTTGCTCGTCTTTTAGAGCTTGGCGCTCCCGATATTATTGTAAGAAACGAAAAGAGAATGCTTCAGGAAGCTGTTGACGCCCTTATTGATAACGGCCGCCGCGGCAGACCTGTTACAGGTCCCAATAACAGACCTCTTAAGTCTCTTTCCGATATGCTCAAGGGTAAGCAGGGCCGCTTCCGTCAGAACCTTCTTGGTAAGCGTGTTGACTACTCCGGCCGTTCCGTTATCGTTGTTGGCCCTGAGCTTAAAATGTATCAGTGCGGTGTTCCCAAGGAAATGGCACTTGAGCTCTTCAAGCCCTTCGTTATGAAGCGTCTTGTTGAAACAGGTGCTGCAGGCAATATCAAGGCTGCAAGAAAAGCAGTTGAAAGAGCTAAGCCTGAGGTTTGGGATGCACTGGAAATCGTTATCAAGGACCATCCCGTTCTTCTTAACCGTGCTCCTACACTTCACCGCCTTGGTATCCAGGCATTCGAACCCGTTTTAGTTGAAGGCCGTGCCCTTAAGCT
>JAGBID010000012.1 GCA_017935165.1 Clostridia bacterium | reverse complement strand
GGTATATCCTGCAGGACGAATATTTAATAAGCGGTGAAAGTAACGTAAGAAATATGCTTTACGGTATAAAATTCTGTAAGGAAATCGGTGCTGACCCCGTTATGTGCGGCTATTTCCCAGATGCCTTCGGTAATATTGCCCAGGCACCCCAGATAGTTCGCGGCTTCGGAATTGATAACGCCGTATTCGGCAGAGGCGTAAGCGAGGTTGGCGCGGACAATAAAATTGCCGAGAAAAAGAACCCCTCCGAGTGGATTTGGCGTTCACCCGACGGCAGCGAGGTCGTGGGCGTTATGTTCTCCCATTGGTATTGTAACGCAATGGAGCTTCCCACAGAATACGAGGCTTTAAAGGAAAAGCTTTTAAGAATGGTAGGGGAGTGTGAAGCATCAGGCTATACAGACCACTACTTAGGTATGAACGGCTGTGACCACCAGCCTATCCAGACGAATTTAACACAAGCCATAAGACTTGGTAACGAAATATTAAAGGACAAAAATATTGAGGTAGTTGAAAGCAATTTTAAGGATTATATCGAAGCCGTAAAACCCTACAGCCATAAATTCCCCAGAGTAACGGGCGAATTAAACGGTCAGGGCACCAACGGACTTTATATGCTTGTCAATACAGCCTCCACTCACATTCCTTTAAAGCAGTTTAACCACAAGGTGCAGAACCTTTTAACTCAGCAGGCAGAACCCATAAGCGTATTTACCGACTTAAACGGCGACAAATACCGCGAGGATATGATAATCCACGCTTGGAAAAAGCTTATGCAGAACCATCCCCACGATTCTATCTGCTGCTGCAGCAGCGACGAAGTAACGGACGAGATGTACTCCCGCTTCTCTGCATCCCTGCAGACAGGTGAGTACGTAAGGGACGAGGCTGTTGACTTTATTAAAAAGAATATTAATGCCGAGAAAAAGAGCGTGCTTGTTTTCCACAGCGTGGCAGGTACAGGTACCAAGGTAGTGAAAGCCAATATAGATTATCCCGTGGAGAAAAAGCTTAAGGGCATCAGCTTAAAAGCACCTGACGGCGAAATTATCCCCGTTTCCTATACATTAAAGGAAAATATCTTTACATACACACTTCCTAAGGATAGCTTCAGAAAGGTGAAGTTTGTCAACCGCTACGAGATAGAATTCCCCGTAACAATGTGCGGTATCGGTTATCAGCTTTTCGAAGTAATTGAAGAGGATGCAAGCGACAAGCTTATAAAGGTTTACGAAAAAGGAGCCGAAAACGACAATATTAAGTTTGGTATTGAAGCTAACGGCAGTATCACCTTACTTGACAAACGCAGCGGCAAGGTATATAAGAACCTTAATATCATTGAGGACAGCGCCGATAAGGGCGACAGCTACAACTATAAACCTCTTGACGGCGGCGATATAACAAGCGAAAATTCTGTTGCCGAAATTTCCCTTGAAAAGGAAACTCCTTACAGCGTAACCTTTAAGGTAAAAGTTACTCTCGATATCCCCTTCACCCACGATAAGAAGGTAAGAAGTGAGGAAAAGATAAAGACAGACATTATTTCCCACATCACATTAACTAAGGACATCGACCGCCTTGACATTAAAACTGAGTATATTAACAGCTGTGAAAACCACCGCTTAAGAGCTCTCTTTGATGCTGAAATTGATACCGACTACAGCGTAAGCGAAGGTCAGTTCGACTTAACAAAGAGAAATATAACTCCCTGGGAAGGCTGGCTTAACCCCTCCTTCTGCCAGAGAAGTCAGAGCTTCTTCGCTCTTGAAAACGGTGATTACGGCTTTGCTGTTGCAACCCGAGGTTTACACGAGTACGAGATTTTAAGAAACGGAAAAAACACCGCCGCCTTAACCATACTGCGTGCCATTGGCGAAGTTGGCGACTGGGGCGATTTCCCCACACCCAAAATGCAGCTTAAGGGTAAATACGAGGTTGAATATTCCTTCGTGCCTTATAGTGCTGAAACCAAGGAAACAGCCTTCGCTTCTGCCCGTGACTTCAGCGACGATGCTTATTTCACCGCCGATATCGACGTAAATAAGGGCAAGCTTGCAGCCAAGCTTAATATGGTAAGCCTTCCCGAGGCAAAAATCAGTACCTCCGCCTTTAAAAGGAGCGAAAGCGGAGAGTATGCCGTTTTAAGGCTCTATAATCCCTATGATGCGGACGTAACTGCTACTATGGAACTTGGCTTATTCACAGAGCTTTACGAGAGTGATTTAGCCGAAAACAAGGGCGCAGAAATAAAGGCAGAAAACGGCAAAGCAAAAATCACCGTTAAAGCAAAGAAGATTGTAACCTTACTTTTAAAATAATAATTTATATTCTTAGGGAGCCTCTTGGGGCTCCCTTTTTATTTTTCCGTATAACCTCTTTTGAAGATTGACAAGCGTTTTTATTTTATATAAAATTAAACTGAAAGGAGTGAATATTATGAAAAATAAAAAGAATTTAATTATTATAGCTTTATTGGTTCTTGCTTTTATCATTCCAGCGTCGGTAATAATTCCTTCCTTGATACCGGAGGATATATTAACAGAGGAAGAAGTTGCAAAAATCCGCGAGAAAAATAATTACCGCATTTATAAGTTCGACCCTTCATTTTGGGGTTCTACTGATTTTAAAGAGGTCTCCTTTCGCGAAACTGTAAAAAATACAGATACATTCGCTTACTGTGAAGTAATTGGTGACGCGGAGTTTGTTGAGCTTGAAGCAGGGGAAAGGATAAATAAAGGCGCGACTATGCGAATTCACAGAGTAAAAGTGATAAAAGATTCGGAAGGAATTTTTAATGAAGGTGACGAATTCTGTTTTGCTTACGGACTTATGAATCAAGGCACAACGCCAAGACCCAAAGACGGTGAGAAAATTATTTTACCAATATCACTGATATTTTTAAACGGCTATGAAAAAGACGAATATTTTGCTTACTCGGGAGAAACGGGATATTACTACGTAACTGATGATGGCTACGTTATTTCAGCCTTTGAGGAGGAAGAGGGCTGTGTGTATTCAGGCAAGACCGTGGATAATCTCTTAAAAGCGCTAAGGAAAACTAAAGAAGAAAGAGAAAGTTACCTTAAGCCCTACTCAGAGCGATACGAAAAAACAGAAGGTAAATTCGGTTTTACTTCTATAGAAATGTTAAAAGAGCAGATAAAAGAAAAATTGCAGGATAATTAAGCTCGGCATCGCCGCGTTGCGGTGAGTGATAAATGAGAAGTGATAAGTGATGTGTGTATTCGGCACGTTAACGGTCTGCGACGCATTTAAATATTCCTGCGAGGGAACAGGGGCGGCCCCTTCCCCAGCGAGGAAGGCAGTATAGTAGGCAGACTACGATATTACACATTTTCGCCGAACTTGCGGTGATAATTGTAGGGACCACCGTCCTCGGTGGTCCTTTATTAATTTCAGAAAGTTTGTGGTGATACACAACCGTAGTGATAGGATTACAATTTCGAAGAAATTTGCGGTTAGTTCGCGCAAGCAAGATTACACCGAGTCAGATATTTACAGTGGTTTCAAGGTTCTTCGTAATCAAACACCTTCGGCGTTTCCTGACAGCATAAATGCTGTCACTACGATTAATGAGGCTGCGAATTTCCCGTGTGACCTACCCGCCGGAGAAGGTGCCCCATAACTTCGACGGTAAAAAATATATAAACGTAGGGATATGATTACAATTTCGAAGAAATTTGCTGTCACGTTGCCGTAAGGCAAGATTACACCATGCCTAATACTTAATACAGTTTTAAGGTTTAATGTAATCTCGCTCACGCGAACTGACAACATAAATGTTGTCACTACGATTAATGAGGCTGCGAATTTCCCGTGTGACCTACCCGCTGGGGAAGGGGACCCACTACTGCGACACAACCCCACCACATGCAACTCGCCTCCCCTGTGTAAGGGGAGGGTGGTCGAGCAACACTTTGCGAGACGGAGGGGTTGCTTTTCAAGGTAAGATGTAATGGTCTGCGGCAAAATGCACCAAACTAAGCTTCACAACAGTTGTTGCCGTAAATAACGAATATCATAGGAATTATTGACAAGCTTATATTCAAGCGGTAAAATAGAATTATAAATTAATCGGAGGTTCAATTATGAAAAGATACAGTATTATTTCTTTATTGATAGTAATTGTTTTAATATTTTCAGGTTGCTCTGCTACTGCAATAAATGACACGTTAAAAGATAGCAACAATGAAAGCAAGGTAGTTGTTGAGCAAACTATTATGGGAAAGTATGTGGAAAGTGAGAGTGAAACAGAAATTTCCAAAAGTGACACCG
>JAGBID010000115.1 GCA_017935165.1 Clostridia bacterium | reverse complement strand
GCTTGTTCTCTTTATAGCATTCCTCATCCATTAGGTTTTCGGGCAATTTTTCAAGCTCGTAAACCTCTATTTTGCTTACTGCCGCAGGCTCCTCATCAGGAATACTGTAGGATGTAAACACAATGCTATCGTCAGTCCAGCGAGGCCAATATAAAAGATAAAGCTTTTCCATTTTGTAGCTTAAAGGGTAGTTGTAGCCTGTCATTAAGCTTGTGGTGCTATCGTAATTAGTGCCGTTCTGAATGCACATAAATCTAATTTTATCATCGGGATAAGTAATTACCATTAAATGGGGCTTCTGCTTGTTTTCAAGCTGAAAGCGATAACCGAATCTTGAGCCTTTTACATTTGCCGCTTCACGGTAAGCGCCGAATTCGGTTTCAACTAAAATACTTTCGCCAATTTCAAAATAGTTTTCGCCAAAGTCTTTAGTGCAGTCAATATCGGCTATAAGCTTTTTATTGATTTCTGCCCATATAGTGTTCTTCATAAAATTCATCCTTTCTGTGTATAAAATTCACATTTTATATTGACTTTAAAATTAATAAACGCTATGCTTAAATAAAATTATAAGTAAAATACAGAAAATTCTGAATATCATATATAAATCAAACTGTTGCGAATATTCATATAGGAGGGAATATGGCGGTAAAAATTCTGGCTTTAGGTCACGGTGTAACAAAAAACTGGCACAATAAAAAAGTGAGCCTTGTTAACAGCTGGCACTTTGCCAATAACAGCGAAGGCTTTATTGATTATAACGGTAAGAAAATAAGAGTAGAAAAAGGCGACGTGTATATACTTCCCTATACTGTGGACTATAAGTTAAGCCAAAGCGAAAAGCTATATAACCATAGTTACCTTTGCTTTATAGATTTAAACTCCATGTGCTTCAACGAGATTGTTATAATAAAAAAAGATGATAGCCTTCTATATAAAACCGCGCTATATATCAAAGAACTTATTGAAAGTATTTCGCCTTTGCATCACGAAGGCTTTTACGCTCTTATGGATTTTACTGATAATTTGCCTGAAATAAAGCTTATTGAAAATCTTATGGAATATTTTATTTTAAATATATTTATGAATGATAAAAAGATAAAAGATAAAGCTGTAAGTGAGGCACTTTTATACATCCATAAACATTATACCGAGAAAATAACAATTGATGATATTGCTTCAAGGGTATTCTTAAATAAGAATTATTTCATAAAAAAATTCAGAGATATAATAGGAATGACTCCATACGAATATATCACCGAGCTCAGAATAGGCACGGTAAAAACATTAAGCCAAAGCGGACTAAGTGTTATAGAAGCTTCCGAAAGAGCGGGATTTTCCACCACAGCATCTTACTACAGGGCAGTTAAAAATTCAAAGGGCTAATATTTGGCTATATTTTGTTAAGTTTTGTCTTGCATTTATTTTTAAACCGATTAAAATAAATATATAAACCTAAGGAGGTAAAATATATGCTAACTCTTATGAATTCATCCAATATTTATATTTCTCAGGCTTATGGTGACGATGGTTACAGCGGCACAAGCCCTGCGGTATCAGATGGCGGATTTGGTCCTCTTAGAACTTTTAATCAAGCTTTTTATAGGATAAACTCTCTACGATCAAGCGGCTTTAAGCAGCCTCTTTCAATTAAAGTGATTGGCGATTATTGCCTTGAAAATACCGTACGGTTTGGTATTGATAAAAGTGACAATGATTTTTTACCTGAGCATGAAATAGGCAATATTACTCTTGAAAGCTATGGCGACGAAAAAGCAAGACTCATAGGCGGTAAAATTTTAAAGGGATTTAAGAAGGATAATTTTAACGGAAGGGACTGCATTTCTCTTTATATTCCCGAAGTAAAAGAAAAGAAGTGGCATTTTACTGATCTTTACGTAAACGGAAAGAGGGCAAATAGTACCCGTTACCCCAAAAACGGAACTTTAGAAGCAATAACAACTGAAAATCCCGGTAAAAAAGAGAACTTTGATCAAGAACTTTTTGACGGCTCCAAGTGGTTTGTTGCAAAGAAGGAAGATTTAGAGAATATCAAGGGTATTGAGCACAGTATTGTTTCCTTCTATCATTACTGGATAGATGAGCACTCACCCGTAGAAAGCTACGACAGAGAGACAGGTAAGCTTACTTTAGAGTATACTTCACGCTTCAAGCTGACTGTAAATTACGATGAAAACCTTAGCTCCGATTTGCACTACTATCTTGAAAACGTAGGCGAGACCTTCAGTGATGAAAACGAGTGGTTCTTAGACGTTGAGGAAGGTATGCTCTACTATATCCCTGAAGAAGGCGCAGATATCGATAAGCTTGAAATTATTGCTCCTACTTTAGAAAGACTTATAGAAGTTAAAGGCTACCCCGAGCATAGGCTCTGCGGTGTAAGAATCAGAAATATAGACCTTATTGCTTCAAGAGGTGATTACGTAAGTAAGGTAAACACCGCTATGAAAGAAGAGGGCAAATTTGCCTCCGATGCTCAGTCCGTACACGGTGGCCACGGCGCTATTCTTTTTGAGCAAGCAGAGTGCAGTGGTATTTACGGCTGTAATATAAGCTGTATGGGTGTGCATGCTATAGAAATTAACTACGGCTCAGAAAATATCCACGTAGAAAACTGCAATATAGAAAATATAGGTGCAGGCGGCGTTAAAATATACGGTAATGATGTAAACGAGCCCATAGAAAATAAAACTTCTAACTGTGTAATTAAGAAGAATTTAATTAAAAACTGCGGTAAGCGCTATGCAGCAGGCTGCGGTGTGCTCATTAATCATTCTTCCAATAACGAAGTAAGTGATAATGAAATATGTTACCTCGATTACACAGGTATCTCCGTTGGCTGGAGATGGGGCTACCATCCTTCCAATACTTACGGAAATATTATTAAAAATAACCACATTCACCACTTAGGTATGGGCAGGCTTTCCGACATGGGCGGCGTTTACCTTTTAGGCTGCCAGAAAGGTACAGTGGTTGAGGGTAACCATATTCACGACGTTATCAGTACTCATTACGGCGGCTGGGGACTTTATACCGATGAAGGCAGCAGCTATATCACTTTGGAAAATAACGTGGTTTACCGCTGCAAGAATAACTGCTACCACCAGCATTTCGGCAGCTACAATACAGTAAGAAACAACGTTTTCGCTTTCTCAGGCGAAGCTTTAGTTAGAGTAAGCCGCAATGAAAGTCATGTGGGTATTCTTTTAGAGAATAATACCTACATTACGGACGGTAACTACGTTTATGATTGCTGGGTGACTTGTCCTCCTACTTGCCTTCTTGCCAATAACAATAAGGTATGGGACTTAAACGGCGAAGTTAAAATGTTCAAAAACGGTTACGATTTAAATAAATGGCAGACCGTAGCTAATAAAGACGAAGGCACCGTAATCGAAAAACCAAAATACATTTTAATCGATAAAGAAAAACGTGAGATAAAAGTATTGAAGTAAACGTAATTATAAAAATTATTCATATAAAGAGGCGTTAATATGTGTAAAAAAGATTTTCCCGAGAAAATTGCATCAGTTAAAATCGGAGGTGAATATTACCCCATAGGCGTTAAGGGCTTAACAGTCGGAAATATAAAAATAAGCGTAGATTTCGAGAATAAAGCCGAGGATTTATTCTCATGGGTAATAAACGTATTAAATGATTCCGAAGAAAATTCACCCAGGATCACCGAGCTTATGGGTATGGATTTGGATTTAGCCGTTACGGATGAAGTAAAGTTTAATACCTTAAGAGGCGACGACTGTACGATTTATTCCTTCTACCCCGAAACTTTTGAGCTTAATGACGGTACAAGCGTTGAAAGAGCGCCCTTTGGCGCCCGTCCTTCAAATACAAGCGCCTTCCCTTATTTCGATATTGTGGATTCAAAAGGAGAGGGTTTGGTTTGCGGTATCGGCTGGTCGGGTCAGTGGAAGTTAAGCGTTACAAGAAACGCTGATTCAGTTAATATGAAAGCAGGTTTTCAGGATTGTGATTTTTATCTTTTACCCCATGAGAAGGTCCGCTCCGTCCGTGCTCTCGTTTACATCGGTAAGGGCGGCGTAAATAAACTTCGCCAGAACTTTGTTAAACTCCATAGAGAATTTTATAGTTTCGCAGAGCCTGACAAGGCATTTTTCCCCGTTAGTGCTTCTTGTTTCGATAGATATTATTGGGGTAATCTGCCGCAAATTAACGAAACCGTATTTTTTGAAACAGAAGGCGCACAGCTTGCCATTATAGAAAATGCGGCAAAATGCGAGTACGTTAACAGTTTCTGGCTTGATGCCTGCTGGTTTGACGGCGCTTTCAGAACAGGTGTAGGAAATTATAAATATGCTGAAGGCTTTAAAAACGGACTTAAGTCTATAAGCGACTTAGCTCATAAGAATGAAATGAAGTTTATTCTGTGGTTTGAGCCAGCTCGTGCTATGCCAGGTACAGACGTTTACGAGAAATTTAAAGATGATAAGCGCAAAATTATAAGCCTCCCCAATGCTCAAAGACGCTTGGTAAACCTTGGCGACGAGGAAGTTTTAAATTATCAGTTAGAAAATATTTCTAAAATAATCAAAGATAACGGCGTTGATATTTACCGCCAGGATTTTAATATAGACCCATATTCTTATTTACGCTCAATAGAAGAGGAAGATAGAGTCGGTATAGCTCAAATAAGGTTTACAGAGGGTATCTACAAGCTTTGGGATGGCTTAAAGGAAAGATTCCCCGGTTTATTTATAGATAACTGCGCTTCAGGCGGCAGACTTATTGATGTAGAAACAAATATGCGCGCAATTCCTTTATGGCAGAGCGATATGAGCTGCAGACCTTCTCCTTTAGCTACTCAGAACGAGAATATTTGCCTTTCAAGATATATTCCCTATCATCAGGGCGGCACTTTCGATTACACAGCATATTTTATGCGCTCTGCTATGACAACAGGCTTTGCATGCGAATTTGGTTTTCTTTCAGGTATTATTGACAGTGAGTTTGAAAGAAATTCAATGAAAGCTATAATTAGTGAAAACTTTAAGTGCTCCGATGCGGTAAATTACGGCATAAGCGATTTGGATACAATCCACAAGTCTATGAAGGAAGCTTTATCCCTTCGTGAATATTGGCTTGGTGACTTCACTGCAATTACTCCTCCTTCCGACAGTAAAGAGGATATCGTGGCTTACGCTTTAAAAATAAGGGAAGAAAACAAAGCCGTGGCGGTAGTATTAAGGCGTGAAGATGCCCCCGATAACTTTATTTTAAATCTCCCTGATATAGATATTGATAAAGAATATAAATTAACATTCTCTGATGAGGATTTTGTAAGAGAGGAAGCTAAAATTAAAGGCGCTGAACTTACTAAAGGCTTAAAAGTTAAATTTACAAAAGCCCCCGCAAGCTTACTTCTTTTCTATAACGAGATTTAACAAAATAGTTTAAAAGACGCACAGAAAAAACTGTGCGCCTTTTTTTAATACAAACAAATTTTCGAATTTCTATTTACATTAAGGAGAATATAAAGTAAAATTATATTGGTAAATTTTTCGCTAAGAATTAAATATATAAAAAGGCTAAAATCTGTCTATATATTATATAGTTTTTGTCTTGCTTAGCTTTAAAATAATCTATATAATTAAGTAAAAAGACAGGAGGGTCAATATGCTTACACAGAATAATTCTTCAACTATTTACGTTTCACAGGAATGCGGTGACGATAATTATACGGGCACAAGTGCAAAAGTGGGCGAATACGGCGCAGGTCCTTTCAGGACTTTGGAAAGGGCAATGTACGTAATTCTCTGTATGCGAGCTTCAGGTCTCAGGCATAATATAAGCATTAAAATTATCGGCGATTATTGTATGAACAACACCCTTAAATTCGGCTTCAGCGAAAACACCTGCTCACTTTTCGGCGGCCACCACAATATGAGCAACGTCACTTTAGAGGGCTACGATAAAAACGCAAGAGTAATCGGCGGTAAAATTTTAAAAGGCTTTAAAAAGGACGTCTTTAACGGTAAGGAATGTATCTCCCTGTATATTCCCGAAGTCAAGGAAGGCAAGTGGAAGTTTACTGACCTTTACGTAAACGGCAAAAGAGCAGAAAGCACCAAGTACCCTAAAAACGGTACTTTAAAAGCTGTAGCTACCGAAATGGGTGAAAAGAAGGAGCTTTTTGACGGCTCCAAGTGGTTTATAGCAAATAAAGAGGACCTTAATAATATAAGCGGAATCGAGCACAGCATTGTTTCCTTCTACCATTACTGGATAGACGAGCATTCACCCGTAGAAAGCTACGAAAAAGAAACAGGCAAGCTTACAATGGAATATAGGTCACGTTTTGCAATTACTGTTGACTATGAAAAAAACGATACCTCCGACCTTCACTATTACCTTGAAAATATAGCCGAAACCTTCAGTGATGAAAACGAATGGTTCCTGGACGTTAAAAACGGTATGCTTTACTATATCCCCGAGGAAAACGTAAAAAATATTGAGGACTTAGAGATAATTGCACCTACAGTGTCCCGAATTTTTAAAGTTAACGGTGAGCCTGATAATAAATTAAAGGCTATAAGAATCCGCAACATCACACTTTTAGGCTCTAAGGGTGATTACGTAAGCCGCAACAGTACAGATATGAAAGAGCAGGAGGAAAAATTTGCCTCCGACGCCCAGTCAGTTCACGCAGCTCACGGCGCTGTGCTCTTTGAAAATGCCGAGTGCTGCTGCCTTGAAAACGTAAATCTTCTCTGTATGGGCGTTCACGCAGTTGAAATAAGCTACGGCAGCGAGAATATAAGAGTTGAAAACTGCCGAATTGAAAACGCAGGCGCAGGCGGTATAAAGGTTTACGGCGGCGATGCAAATGAAAGCAGCGAAAAGCGTACAAGCGGCTGCATAATAAGAAAGAATCTTATAAAAAATTGCGGTAAGCGCTATGCTGCAGGCTGCGGTATACTTATTAACCACGCTTCAAATAATGAAATATCCGACAAGGAGATTTGTTACCTGGATTATTCGGGCATTTCCGCAGGATTTGTCTGGGGTTATTATCCTTCAAATACCTATGCGAATTTAATTAGGAATAACCACATCCACCACATCGGCACGGGCAGGCTTTCCGATATGGGCGGTATCTACCTTTTAGGATATCAGGAGGGCACTCTCGTACAAGGTAACCTTATCCACGATATTACGAGTGCTCACTATGGCGGCTGGGGACTTTATACCGACGAGGGCAGCAGCTACATTACCTTTGAGGATAACGTTATATATAATTGTAAGGATAACTGCTACCACCAGCATTACGGCAGCTACAACGTACTGAGAAATAACGTGTTTGCTTTTAGCGGTAACGAGCTTGTAAGGGTTTCAAGAAACGAAAGCCATTTAGGACTTCTCTTTGAAAATAACGTATTTATCACCGATAAACCTTCAATTTATCACACTGAGCACATTGCACCTTTAATGGTAATTGAAGCCAACAACAATACTTATTACAGCACCGAAGGTGAAGTTACCATGTATAAGGGCAAATACAGCCTGGAAGAATGGCAGAAAGCCTTCGGCAAGGATGAGGGCAGTGTGGTTAAGAAGCCTGAATTTATCCTTATTGACAAAGAAAAACGCGAAATAAAAATACTTTAAAAGCTAAAGGGTGTTCTTAAATGAACGCCCTTTTTCTGTAGAAAAACAAACAAAATTTCGAATATCTATTTACATTACGGGAATTTTAAAGTAAAATTATATTGGATAAAAGTTTGGCATAAAAAGAAAGGGAGGTGCGAAATTTGGATATTTACGTATATAAAAAGGAGTATTATAAGGAATCTCCCGAGCTGCAGTCCTCCATAATAAGCGCGATAAACGTATTATATGAAAGAATCACCGAGTACGAAAAGCAAGGAATTACCTTTGAAAAAATATGTAATGACGATAAAGTCAAGTACGATAAAAACGGCGACTTCTATACCTTCAAATTTCAAAAGTCAAATATGCAGCTTCGCATTCTCTATGCTTACATATTTGTTAAGGACGTGCCAACAATTATAATAACGGACTTTTTCATCAAGAAGAAAAATAATAAACAGTATATAAAAATGTTTGAGTATGCTAAAAATCTCAATCCTTATGAAGTGTTTGAAAATTCTAAGTTTTTAACAAGCGATTGACCCAAAAGGAATTAATATGGATAAATTTGTTCTTAAAAGTAATTATAAACCTACGGGCGACCAGCCTGAGGCAATTGAGACCCTTGTAGAAAGCATTAAAAAAGGTAACCGCGAGCAGGTGCTTTTGGGTGTAACGGGCTCAGGTAAAACCTTTACAATGGCAAATATAATTGAAAAATTAAATAAGCCTACCTTGGTGCTTGCCCATAATAAAACTTTGGCAGCTCAGCTTTGCACTGAGTTTCGCGAATTCTTCCCCGATAATGCAGTTGAGTATTTCGTTAGTTACTACGATTACTACCAGCCGGAAGCCTATATAGCCCAGACGGATACCTATATCGAAAAGGACAGCGCCATAAATGATGAGATAGATAAATTAAGGCACAGCGCCACCTCTGCCTTAAGTGAAAGGCGAGACGTTATCATCGTTGCCAGTGTCAGCTGTATTTACTCCCTCGGTAACCCTATCGACTACCGCACAATGGTAATCTCCCTTCGTCCGGGAATTGAAAAGAACCGCGACGAAGTTATCGACAAGCTTATAGAACTGCAGTACGAAAGAAATGACGTAAATTTCCAGCGTAATAAGTTCCGTGTACGCGGTGATACCTTGGAAATTTTCCCTGCAGAGCAAAGCGACAAAGCTGTAAGAGTTGAGTTCTTCGGTGACGAGATTGACAGAATCACGGAGTTTAACCCCCTAACAGGCGACAAAATTGCCGATTTAAAGCACATTGCCATTTACCCTGCATCCCATTATATAGTCCCAAGGGAGAAGCTTGAAAAGGCTCTTACGGAAATTGAAAGTGAAATGGAAGAAAGGGTAGAGGAATTTAAATCTCAGGGTAAATTAATAGAAGCCCAAAGAATTGAGCAGCGCACCCGCTACGATATGGAAATGCTCCGTGAAATCGGCTTCTGCAAGGGCATCGAGAACTATTCCCGTGTAATGTCAGGCAGGGAAAAGGGCACAGCTCCCTTCACACTTATTGACTATTTCCCCGAAGATTTCCTTTTATTCGTGGATGAAAGCCACGTAACTCTGCCCCAGACAAGAGCAATGTATGCAGGCGACAGAGCAAGAAAGGAAAGCTTAATTGAATACGGCTTCCGCCTGCCCTCTGCTTACGACAACAGACCCTTAAATTTCGACGAATTTTACAGCAAAATAAATCAGGCTATATTCGTAAGCGCAACACCCGGTGACTTTGAAATGGACAAAGCATCGGTTATAGCCGAGCAGATTATCCGTCCTACGGGACTTCTTGACCCGCTTATCACCGTAAAGCCAACAGACGGGCAGATAGATGATTTAATCTCCGAAATAAACCTCCGTGTTGAAAGAAAGGAACGTGTCCTTATCACAACCTTAACAAAGAAGATGGCGGAGGACTTAACCGACTACCTTGATAAATTCGGAATAAAAGTCAGGTATATGCACTACGATATCGACACCGTGGAGCGAATGGAAATTATCCGTGACCTGCGTTTAGGCGTTTTTGACGTGCTTGTAGGTATCAACCTTTTAAGGGAAGGTCTTGACATTCCCGAAGTTTCCTTAATAGCAATCCTTGATGCCGACAAGGAAGGCTTTTTAAGAAGTACCCGTTCCTTAATACAGACCATAGGCAGAGCCGCAAGAAATGCTAACGGCGAGGTTATAATGTATGCGGACAGCGTCACACCCTCAATGGAGGAGGCAATTTCGGAAACCAACCGCAGGCGTGAAATCCAGGAGGCTTACAATAAAGCAAATGGCATAACGCCGCAGACTATTGTAAAGAACGTTGCAGAAATACTTGAAATATCCAGCCATAAAGAGGATAGAAAAATACCCAGAAAGCGCCTGAGCGATATCGAGAAGCGAATGGAAATCGAAAAGCTTACAAAGGAAATGAAGGCTGCCGCAAAGCTTCTTGAATTCGAGCACGCCGCATATTTAAGAGACAAGATAAAAGAGCTTGAAAGCTCAAAGTAAAGGAATTATTATGGTAATTTTAGCAGTTGATTTAGGAAAAGTCAGAACAGGTGTAGCAATATGCGACAAATTCGAGGTTTTGGCTTCACCTGTGGAAGTAATAACAGAGCACAACAGGGAAAAGCTTGCTGTAAGAATAGCCGAAATCTGCAAGGAAAGAAAGCCCGAGATGATTGTTTTGGGTCTGCCTAAAAATATGGACGGCTCCGAGGGTGAAAGTGCTCAGGCAGCCAGAGCCTTTGGCGAGATGTTAAAGGAGAAAACAGAGCTTCCTTTGGAATTCGGTGACGAACGTGGTACCACCATCACAGCTCACGGCTATTTAAATAACACCGACACAAGGGGTAAAAAGCGCAAAAACGTTGTTGATGCTGTTGCCGCCACAATAATTCTTGAGGACTACTTAAGAAAAAGGAAGAATCAGAATGGGTAAGTTCAGCGGAATATTAATTTGCAGTGACTGTGACGGTACCTTAACGGATAGGGAAAAGCGCGTTTCAAAGGAAAACGGCGATGCTATCAGGTATTTTCAGGAAAACGGCGGACTTTTCACCGTAGCATCGGGGCGTTTCCCTCATTATGCAAGAAATTACGGCAACCGCTTCACGCCTAACACCTACGTAATAGCCAGCAACGGCTCCGTCCTTTACGATTTAAAAGCGGAGAAGGCTGTGTTTGTCTCTGATATGGGTGACAAGGCAAGGCTTTTCTTAAAGGACCTTATAAGGGAAGTTAAAAGCGTTAAAAACGTCTGCGCCACAGGTGAGGACGATGCCGTCTTCAAAATTGCAAACACGGATGAAATGATAGTGGACTTTTACACAAGGCAGGAGGTATTTCTCCCTAAGGTGACAACCGAGGATGAAGTGGAATATCTCTTCCGCAAGTATAAGGAAAAAATCGCAAGGTACATAATATTCACCGACCTTGAAAATATCGACAGCGCTGTTGACTACTGTACAGAGCATTTTGCAGATAAATACAGCTTGAAGTTTGTAAAAAGCTCCGAAAACGGTTTCGAAGCTCAGAACAAGGAGGGCGGTAAAGGGGAGATGATAGCTAAAATAAAGGAGCTTATCCCCGAAATTCACACCGCCGTAGCCGTAGGCGACAATTTTAACGACCTTTCAATGTTCCAATATAGCGACATAAGCTACGCCGTGGCAAACGCCCCCGAAGCTGTTAAGGCTCAGGCAACCAAGGTAACGGTAAGTAACGAGGAAAGCGCCATAGCCGCAGTTATCCGTGACATTGAAAATAATCTTTCAAACTAAGCCTTGACAAATAGGTCTATATATGATAGACTTAAAACAAAGAAAAGGTCTATTAACAATAAACCGAACGAAAAGGAGCTTAGTATGAAAGAAAAACTGATGAAAATGGACTTTAATAAGCTTAAAAGTTTAACAAGCTTTTATAAAAGCACCGTAATTATTCTTATAGTTCTTATTCTTTTCTTTATGGCTACAAGCTACGTGTTTTATGACGGATACATTGACTATAAAAGCGAAATAAGAGAAAACAAATTCGGCCAGAAGGTTTGCCTTGTAGTTACCGACACAGGTGACGGATATGCGGCAGGGGAAACGTCCTTCGACGGTTACCACCTTTCATACAAATTCCCAAACGAAGCTGTCACCCATAGCGCTGTGGTGGTTATTGCCTGTT
>JAGBID010000114.1 GCA_017935165.1 Clostridia bacterium | reverse complement strand
TATGCAGCAGGTATTTGACCCCAATGCTCCCGGTTTCACACATAACGTTACAGGTGTATTCTACTTCGATGCTTACACAGGCGAAAAACTTGACTTCACACTTCCCTACCCCGGCTACCACGTTCACCCCATTGACATCAACGGTGACGGTTACCATGAGTTCTACGTAATGGAAGAAGGCAAGGTTGGTGACATCATTGACTGTGAAGGAAATACAATTGCTCACATTGACAGCGACCATTACATCCGTTTCGGTAAAATGGTAGACCTCCCCGGCGAACACATTATGGTTAAAAACGGCGATACTGTTGAAATTTGGGCAGATACCGATGCAGTTGACGGCGAAGTTATGAAGCGCCGCTATAAGAGACCTTACTTAAGATTTATGCAGAAGCTTATGGCTACAGGTTACAATTCAGTTGGTACTGAAATTTCCTGCGGTATGTAAATAAATTCCCACTCACTACAAATTAAATTAATTTGCATTTAAACCGCTTTAACCTTATAATAAAATTGTAATTTAATTAAAATGAATACACATTACATTTGATTTGAAAGGAAATAAATATTATGGATATCCGCTATTCCTGCAATCAGCGTGATTTTAAGCGCTATACAACAGAGGAAACAAGAAACGAGTTCCTCATTGAAAATCTTTTTAAGGCTGACGAAGTTACAGCTGTTTACAGCCACGTTGACCGTATGGTTACATTCGGCGTTATGCCCGTAAATGAGACTGTTTCCATCGACAAGGGCATTGACGTTTGGGCAAACTTCGGTACTCACTACCTTCTTGAAAGACGTGAAATAGGTATGTTCAACGTAGGCGGCGAAGGTACAGTTACAGTTGACGGTACAGTTTACGAGCTTGGCTACAAGGATTGCCTTTATATCACAAAGGGCGCTAAGGAAGTTTACTTTGCTTCCAAGTGCAGCTGCAAGCCTGCTAAGTTCTATATGGTTTCCGCTCCTGCCCACACATCTTACGAGACAAAGCTTATCAAAATAGCTGACGCAGCTAAGAAGCCCTTAGGCGCACTTGAAACCTCCAACAAGCGCGTTATCAATCAGTTTATCCACCCTGCAGTACTTAAAACTTGCCAGCTTTCAATGGGTATGACAGTTTTAGAGCCCGGCTCCGTTTGGAACACAATGCCCGCCCACACACATGAAAGAAGAATGGAAGTTTACTTCTACTTCGAAGTTCCCGAGAATAACGTTGTTTTCCATATGATGGGCGAGGGAAATGAAACAAGACATATCGTTATGCAGAACGAGCAGGCTGTTATCAGCCCCTCCTGGAGCATTCACGCAGGCGCAGGCACAAGCAACTACACATTTATCTGGGCAATGGGCGGCGAGAACCAGGAATTCGACGATATGGACCATATCCCCACAACAGAACTTCGATAATTAAGAGGACTATAATATGAATTTAAATGCATTCAGCTTAGAAAATAAAATTGCCTGGATAACAGGCGCATCCTATGGCATTGGCTTTGCTATTGCTGAGGCTTATGCAGACTGTGGCGCTACTATTGTTTTCAACGACATTAACGAAGAGCTTGTTAACAAAGGCTTAAAGGCTTACGAAGAAAAGGGCATTAAAGCCCGCGGATTCGTATGCGACGTAACAGACGAAAAGGCTGTTAACGAGCTTGTAAAGACCGTTGAGGAGGAAATAGGCGTAATTGATATCCTCGTTAATAATGCAGGTATTATCCGCCGTATTCCCATGACAGAGATGAGTGCCGAGGAATTCAGAAAGGTAATTGACGTTGACTTAAACGCTCCTTTCATCTGTGCTAAGGCTGTTATCCCCTCTATGAAAAAGAAGGGTCACGGTAAAATCATTAACATCTGCTCTATGATGAGTGAGCTTGGCCGTGAGACAGTTTCCGCTTATGCAGCTGCTAAGGGCGGCTTAAAGATGCTGACTAAAAACATCTGCTCCGAATTCGGTGAATTTAACATTCAGTGTAACGGCATTGGCCCCGGTTATATTGAAACACCTCAGACAGCGCCCCTCCGTGAGCGCCAGCCTGACGGCAGCCGTCACCCCTTTGACCAGTTCATTATCTCTAAAACTCCCGCTGCACGCTGGGGCAAAACTGAAGATTTACAGGGTCCTGCAGTGTTCCTTGCTTCAGACGCTTCCGACTTTGTTAACGGTCACATCCTTTACGTAGACGGCGGTATTTTAGCTTATATCGGCAAACAACCCTAATATTTAATTTAAAATAAAATTATCCCGAAGGAAAAATTCTTAGAATTAATCCTTCGGGATTTTTAATAATCTATTTCAATATATATAGGCCCCAAATATTCTAAATTATCACTGTTGAAACCTTCCACTCTTTTTAGCTTCAAGTCGTCATTATACACAAACTCGTTTGTTTTCGTGTTTAAAATATCCCATCCTGCCCATTCACCTTCGTGCCATTCCTTATAATTTTTTACAAAAAAGATTAGAAAAAATATGGAAACGAGTAAAACTAAAGACATAATGCAAATAATTACCTTATTCCGCTTAATTTCATTTTCAATTTTTTTGATATTTTCTACTGTATATTCGTTATTCATATTATCACCATATAACCATAAACGGACTTTCTCCGTAATTCTCATCAGCATCCACTACAATGCAAACTTCACCTATAGGCTCCATAGCTATGAATTCGCCATTTTCTACCGCCTTATAACCTTCTACGTATTTCATTCTGACCTTTGAAACTACCTTGAATTTGTTTTGAATTTCAATTGTATTTTCATAGTTCCATTTATAATATTTAATACCGAATAACGTAGTAAAAATTAAAACAATAATTAAAATTAAAGACGTTAAGAAGAGAAATATTTCTGATTTCTTTAAATCCTTAGCTGCAAGCATTCCGTTTATCTGAAGCAAATTTTCGTTTATTAATTCTTCATCGTCGTCCTCAGCATCTAAAAGCTTTGATACTTTTACGCCTAAAGCTTCCGCCAAGGGGCAAAGGGACGAAATATCGGGGAAGCCAACTCCCCTTTCCCAGCGGGAAACGGCTTTATCGGTTACATTCAGCTTCTGGGCTAATTCTTTTTGCGTTAAGCCTGTTACTTTTCGAAGCTTTGCTATGTTCATTCCAAACTTTATATTGTTCATATTTATTATTCCTTTTATTTTTCTATATAGATAATAATAATTTCTTAGCAAAAAGTCAATCTACTGTAAAGAGAATAGCTGTTTTTAGAGTAAACAATTCATTTACCGCCTTTAAAACAGCAAATCCCGCGGCTTTTGACCTCGGGATCTCTTTTTATTAACCTATATCGTCCAAAATATCCTGGTAGAACTGGGAGTAATCGGTTCTATCCTCGCCAATAAACTTAATAGCAGCTGAGGGGTGGCTGTTTAAAACACCTGTTAAAAGATAAGGAAGGTCAAAGCCCCACTTCTCTTTCTTGCGAAGCTCTACCATATACTTTTCAATAAACTTCATTAAGGGAATCATATTGTACTTAGGATTCTTAAGGAAGGAAAGTAAGCTTTCAAGGAAGCAGTTGCCGGCGCCCCTGCCCATACCGCACACGGTAGCATCCAGGTAGCTGGCACCAAGACGTAAGGATTCGATAGTATTTGCAAAAGCCAGCTGCTGGTTATTGTGAGCGTGAATACCTATTGATTTATTGAATTTTGCACCTATTTCAAGGTAATCGTCCATAAGTCTGTGAATCTGCTCGGGGTAAAATGCACCGAAGCTATCCACTAAATAGATAACGTCCACGTTGGACTGAGCCAAAATTTCAAGGCCGTGGTTTAAATCCTCCCTGCCTACTTTGGAAACAGCCATAACGTTAACTGTAGCTTCGTAGCCTTTTTTCTTTGCATCCTCTATCATTTCAGTTGCAGCAGGAAGAGTATTTATATAGGTAGCAACTCTTATCATATCAATGGGACTATCCTTCTTTTCAAGTATATCCCTTTTGAAATTGGTTCTGCCTACGTCAGCCATTACGGCAATTTTAAGGTCAGTATTATTTTCGCCTACTATTTCTCTTATATCGTCATCACTTGAAAACTTCCACTTACCGAATCTGTCGGGGTCGAAAATATCTTTAGAAGCCTTATAACCAAATTCCATATAGTCAACGCCTGCAGCAACGTTCATTGCATAAAGTGCCTTAACAAAATCGTCGTCAAAATAAAAATTATTAACCAAGCCGCCGTCTCTGAGTGTAGCGTCAAGTACTCGTACGTCATCACGCACGGTCATAAGTGAACCTTTAGATTCTCTTGCCATAATAGTAATATACCTTTGCCCTCGCAAAGGCTCTCCTTTTTTCTGAAATCGTGATTGCTGAGATTTTCGCGATTTAAAGCTTTTATGTGCTAAATTATTTATAATAATACCACAAATAAATCAAATGTCAAGGATTTTAAATGATTTTAACGAAAATTAAAAAGGCGGGGTTACCGCCTTAATAATTAAAGTTATATTTTCCGTTCTCCAGGTTATAGCTTACTTTTACCGTAACAGTCTGACCTTTTTCGTCCCACAATTCCACATTGAAAGTGTACCTATGCTGATGAAAATGGTCAAAATAAACTTCGCCTACGGTTAAATTAAGGTACTTGGCAAAGAGGCTTACAAAGCTTTCGGTATTTATATAAGCTTCGTTTAAAAAACTTTCCTCGGGGTCGTATTCGGCTTCGTATATTTCTTCGTAAAAATAACTGTCATCGGGCGACTCTATAACGTAATCGGAACAAATATATATTACTTTTTTAGTTTTCTCATCAAAACCTAAGGTAAAATGAAGCACGTTATCTTTATCGGAATAACCTGAAACTTCAGCAGTAATTAGCCATACAATACGTTCTCTTGAATCTGTATAATAAGGCTCTATTCTTCTTAAATAAAGCGCATAGGGCGTCTCTTCATTTACTATAGTATAGAATAGCACTTTCATCTCTGCCGCAACTTCGTCGCGCGTCATCGATGTACCTTTTTCAATCTTATAATCATTAGCGTAATTATATTCCGACTTTAAAGCTTCGATGATATCATATTCGTTTTTATATTCCGTTTTATCAGCTTCCACTATATAGGTATCCGCCACAACGTCAGTTTTTTTGGAGAATAACTCAGGCATATAAAATGAGAAAACAAGAACTGAGATTGCCAATATACATATTACAGCGGTAGCAATTATCTTTCTCATTCATTTTAGCCTTTCCTTAATAATTAAAATTATATCTGCCATTCTCTACGTTATAGCTTACTTTTACCGTTACGGATTCGCCATCAGCATCTGTAAGTTTTGCATTGAAGGTATATCTTGATAAATGATAATGGTCAAAGGAAATATCCTCTAAGGTCATGCCGAGGTATTCGGCATAAATACCCGTATAGAGCTCAACATTCTCAGAAGCTTTATCCAAAAGCTCTTTTTGGGGGTTATAACCCTTATTGCAAGCGTTCTCGTAAAAATAAGTGTCACCGTCTATTGATACAACCAAATCACTCTCAAGACTTACTGCTTTCTGTGATTTTTCATCGAACACTATACCGAAACTAAAGGAATGTCTGTAATCGGGAAGACCTGAAACGTGAGCTGAAATTGACCAGAGTATACGCTCACCGGATTCAACACCGCAAGGCTCAAAATGGTCACAATCAAATATATAATACTTATCGGTATTTATCACGCTGTGCACCAAAGAAGAAAGTTCCTCTTTTATTAAATCGGTGGACATGGGCTTACCACCAAGAGCGTGGGAACTTACGCGGCAATCGGGAGCTTCTTTTAATGCTTCCACAATGTTTATGTCGGTTTTCTCGCTTACATTTTCAGATATCCCGACACCTGAAATGTTTTTCGAAAAAACTTCAGGCATACATAAACCGAATATCAAAGTTAAAGAAGTAAGCACACAAACTGCCATTATTATAATTTTCTTTTTCATTTTATTTTTCCTTTCTTTTTTAATATTGCTCCGTGTAACTTTCATTTACACGGTAACTTTCAAATGAATCATTCGCCATATTGAATATAACGTTGCCTGAGCGGTAATCATAGTACATCATCACCGAAGCACTGCCGCCATCTTCATCTACGAAGGCTATCTTATAAGTTATATTTCCGCTCAATATTGTTTCCATATTGCTGTAGGCACTTACCCAGCCGTAGTAGCGTACCATATCGGGAAGAAATTTATTTATATAGTAATAATAATCGTTTATAAGCAGCGGCATATTCTTATCTCCCCCATCATAATGGGTGAAAAAACCTATCACAGTGTTTGAAGAATCGTTAACTGCAAACATCAAGGTGCTTTGCAGTGTCTCGCTGTAAAAATACACCTTCCACACTATGCAGGAACCGTACTCATCCGATTTACAGTTAAAAGGCTCGGCATTCATAAACTCCAGAACACAGCCGTACCTCCAGGGTTTCATACTATAAAAGAAGTTTTCAGCACTCATTCTTGCATCGTGGGCACTAAGGTCAGTGCTTCCGCTGTATTTTTCGGCAACAGGGAGAACTTCTGTAAACCTTAATGCAAATGGTACGTTGTCCGAAACGGAAAAGCTTGTTTTATTCGTTTCAAATGAATAAGTCTTTTCCTTCCTGCCGTCGAAAAGGTCTGTTAATTCAGGCATAAAAAAGCAGGACGCTACTACTATAAAAGCAAGAGCTGAAACGATAATATAATTTCTTATATTTTTCATTATGCTGTTTTATCCCTGCCTTTTCTTATGCTTACAACGGCTTTCGTGCCCTTTCCTTCACGGCTGAAGAATTTTATTTCGCCGCTGTGAAGCTCTGCTATTTTGGCGCACAGGGAAAGACCCAAGCCGCTGCCGCCGCGTTTTCTGGAACGGGACTTATCCACACGGTAAAAGCTTTCCGTAAGGCGTGAAAGCGCCTCCTGAGGGATTCCTATACCGTTATCCTGCACGATAATATCCGCGCCTTCCTCATTCATTATAACCATAACAAGGATAATTCCGCCGTTTTCAAAGGCTTTTCTGGAGTTATCAATAAGGTTCATAAGCAGGGTATTTATAAGGACGGAATCCAAATAACACCTGCCCTTTTCACCCTTGAAGTAAATATCTATATTTTCTTTTTTCAGGATGGGCTTCAGATTTTTAACCATAGCCGCAGCTATATCCGAAGGTGAATATAAATTCATATTGGGTTCTTCGTTACCGAGAACTAAAATATCAAGGAGAGTAAGGGAAAGCTTTTCCAGGCGCCTGCCTTCGTTGAAAATATAGTTGGCAGCTTCAGCCTTTTCGTCCTCAGAGAGAGTTCCTGAACGAATAAGGTCCGCATAACCTATGATGGATGTCATGGGAGTTTTCATTTCGTGGGCAAAGCTGCCCATAAACTCCTCTCTTGCTTTAAGCATATTCTCCATTTCGGTTATATTCTTTTCGATATGCTCCGCCATATTGTTGAATTCTTTTGAAAGCTTACCTACCTCATCGCCGGAATTTATCCTTGAACGGGAGGAAAATTTACCTGACGCAATTTCCTTGGCTGCTTTTGAAAGCGTTGATAAAGGCTTTGTAAGGTAGTAAGAAATAAGGGGACACAAAACTGAACACAGTACTACCATTATAATAAATACGTAACGGTAGATTTCGGTTTGTCTTTCACGCATTTCATATATGTAGGAAATGTCCCTTACCGCATCGATTCTTATATCCCTGCTTCCTACGGTGACCATTCCGCTTATTTGTATTAAATATTCATCCATTATGGATTTTCTGAGGTTTATAACACAGTGTTCGCTGTCAATACCTTCAGTGATGTTTACAAACACGGTATTGGCACCCACACTTGTATATATTGCAGTACCGCCTGTTCTTACACGTAAATACTCAAAATCCACCACACCGTTGGAGTCAAGAGTACTTATAACACCGCTTAGTTCGTTTACCTGAGACCATCCATCGGTTTCGTGCATTACGTAAATAGTGCTTAATAGCCTTTTATAAGCTGTCTGGGCGTTTTGGGTTTCCGCATCCAGCAAACTGTCAAAAGATAAATTAATAATGGCGCTGCCTCCTATACCGAAAATCAGCGCCATGAGGCAGAGCATACATATTGTAATTTTAATCCAGAATTTCATTTTAACTCTGCCTTTACTTTTTAATTATACTTCCAGCTTATAGCCTACCTTACTTACGGAAACAAGCCTTTTCTCCCAGCCTGCTTTTTTCCTGAGCCTTTGTATATGAAGGTCAACAGTTTTACTTCCGTATTCAAGTTCACCGCCCCACACACGCTCGTAAATGGTTTCGCGGTATAAAGCTTTACCCGGGTTTCTTGCAAGGAAAATAAGCAGCTCGTATTCCTTGGGAGTAAGCCTTAATTCCTCGCCATCCTTTTTAACCGTCATACTCTCAGTATCTATTGACAGACCTGCTATATCGATAATTTTAGAAGTTTTATTGTACCTTCTTAAAACCACTTCAACTCTTGCCTGAAGCTCCAAAACCTCAAAAGGCTTTACTATATAATCATCCGCGCCCATCTTAAGACCCTTAACCCTGTCGTTAACGGAGTTTTTTGCGGTAATAAAAATAACCGGTATATTCATCTGATGGATATATTCAAACAGGGTAAAACCATCCACCTTTGGCATCATAACGTCAAGCAGCACAAGGTCATACACCTTTTTTTCTGCAAGGTTTGCAGCTTCCTCGCCGTCGTATGCAACGTCACAGAAATAACCCATCTGTCTTAAGCTAAGCTTTATAAGGTTTGCTATATATTCATTATCCTCAGCAATAAGTATATTTATCATTTTGATTCTTCTTTCCTAATTTATCATACTGTATATTGTAAACAGAAAAAGCATCAAAATGTAATCAAAACCATCTGTTTTTTGGGGTTTTTAATTATTTTTTGAAAATTTTTTCTGCCTGTAAAAGAATTTCCTTAGAAAAAGAAGGTATTCTGCCAAGGCCGTCAGGACCTACATTCAAAAGATAATTGATGCCAAGGCTGTTCATTTTGCTGCGCCTTTCAGCTATTGTCTCGGGACTTATCCAGTTCTGGTCAAAATATTTAAAACCCCAGGAGCTGTTTAAAGTACCTGCGGATTCATAAAGTCCGTAAGGTGAATATTTATATCCGCCTAAAGAGTTGGGGTCTGCATTTTCAAAGCCTGTGGGTTTTTCCTCAGGATATTCGTTGTCACCTAAGGATACATAGTCGTAAGCGCCGTTACCTATTCTTGAATTTATAAGGCAGTCGGGCTGGTACTCTTTAACCATTCTGTTAAGCTCTAAACTCTGCTCAGGCTTAATTGTATGAGGCACATCAAACCAAATCAAACACAAATCTCCGTAATTTGTAAGTATCTCCTTAACCTGAGGCTTGATTTTCTCCTCAAAGCATATATCAAAGTTTTTCTTACTTCTGTCGGGGTAATCCCAGTTATTATCCCAGGAAGTACCTGAGCAGGGCGCAAACTGGTCGTAACCGCCGCCGTGCTCATGATGCCAGTCAAGCTCCTGTGAATAATACAAGCCGAATTTTAAGCCATGCTTGTAGCAAGCTTCCGCCAGCTCACCTACAACGTCCCTTTTAAAAGGCGTTGCATCCACTACGTTAAACTTATCTACCTTTGAGTGATAAAGTGCAAATCCGTCGTGATGTTTGGAGGTAAACACAAAATATTTCATTCCTGCATCCTTAGCAAGCTTTATCCATTCCTCCGCGTTAAAATATATGGGATTAAAGCTTTTTGCAAGCATAGCGTACTCCTCGTTGGGAATCGCCATAAAGCTCTGTATCCACTCAGCATAGTCCTTTACTCTTCTGTTTTTATATTCACCGGCAAGAAGGGAATAAAGCCCCCAATGTGCCATCATGCCGTAACCTGCTTCTTTAAACCACTTTCTGTTATCCATATTACTTTTCCTTTGATATTGTATGATGCTAATAGCTTAACATATTTATGTCAACTTTACAACTTTTTTATAAAAGAAAAAGATGCTCTGAAGAGCTCAGAGCATCCCTAATTTTAAACCTTAAATAAACCTAAAGACTGTAAGAGAAGGAAGAAAAGCATTACAGGAGTTACAAACTTTACCATAATATTATAGAGCTGACGTCTTGAAAACTTCTCTCCGTTTACCGTTACCTCATCAATAATTGTCTTGGGCTTGATCACCCAACCTACAAGTATGCAGGTAGCAATAGCCACAACAGGCATAAGAACATAGTTGCTGATGTAGTCCATTACATCAAGAATCTGACCGGGTACACCGGAGTTGGGAAGCATTAAATCGAAGTAGAGGAAGTTATAGCCGAAGCATACCACTAAACCGAGAACAAGAGCGATAAGTGCAACTATAACGGTGGCCTTCTTTCTTGTTACGTGAAGCTTATCCATTGCACTGGAAACAAGAGCTTCCATAATGGAAATAGAGGAAGTTAAAGCAGCGAAAACAACCATAATAAAGAATATTATAGCCACTACCACACCTATATCACCCATAGCACCGAATACCTTGGGAAGTGAAACAAACATAAGGCTGGGACCGCCCTTAGATAAACCTTCAGTACCTCTGAATGCATAAACCGCAGGAACAATCATCATACCTGAAAGGAAAGCAACGATAGTGTCGAAAAATTCGATCTGATTAACTGATTTGGAAAGGTTTGTTTCCTTCTTAACGTAGGAGCCGTATGTGATCATAATACCCATAGCAACACTTATGGAGTAGAAAAGCTGTCCCATAGCATCCATAAGAATTGTAACGAATTTACCGAAGGTCATACCTGTGAAATCGGGGATAAGATAAACCATAAAGCCTTCAAGGCCTGTTCTTGTAGCACCGCTATCATCTGTATGGCTAAGTGTAAGTGAGAATATTGCAATAGCAATAATCATTACAAGAAGTATGGGCATAAGCACCTTTGAAAGCTTCTCTATACCTGAGTTAACACCTTTGTATACAACAAAGGTTGTAGCACCAAGGAACAAAACAAACCAGATAAGGGGCTCCCACTCGTTGGTAATAAAGCCTGTAAAGTAGCTGTCACTCATCATCGCATGAGCGCCGCCTGTTACGTAAGAAGCAAGATACTTAAGTATCCAGCCGCCGATAACACTGTAGTAAGGAAGAATAAGACCGGGAATAATAACAGCCAGTAAACCAACCCAACCGAATTTTTTATCAAGATGCTTATATGCAGTCAATGGACTCTGGCCTGTTTTTCTGCCGATTGCGATTTCTGTTGTGAGAAGTGTAAAACCAAAGGTAAGTGCTAAAATTATATAGCATAAAAGGAATACACCGCCGCCATCCTTAGCCGCCAAGTAAGGGAATCGCCAAATGTTACCAAGACCAACGGCACTGCCTGCAGCTGCAAGCACGAAACCGATAGAACCTGTAAAATTACTTCTTTTCTGCTGATTTTCCAATTTATAAACCCTCCGTTCACGGAAATTTCTGCTTTAATAGCATAAAGATTTTATTATAATACCATAATACACAGTAAAATTCAAGTCATACTTTAAGTCAGTTACTGCTTTTGTACTCATATAATTTATAAAGCTTTTGGGATATTTTTCCTGCATACAGAGCTTTAAAAATTACTTTTTCCATACCCTTAAGTTCATTTATCAGATGTTCAGGAGTAAGACTGTGTTCTTTGAAAAACTTGATTCTTTCTCTTTCAAAAACACCTGGGTCATCTGTTCCGTAAACTTCGGTAACGCCTACCTCATTTATGGGATTTTTATATTTTGAAGCTTTTGCCGCAAAGGAGGTATAGAAATCCGCAAGTATCTTAATATTTTTAAACTTTGCTTCTATATTACTGAAAAGATTCTTTATCTCCCCTTCTTTAAGGTACATACTTACGCCTTCCAGTAAAATAACTGCGTTTTCTCCACTTGGAATTTTACTCCACAAACTGCTGTCATTTATATTTGAAGCTACCATTTTATAGTTATCGGTTTCGCAGTAGTACCTTTTTCTTTCTTTAATAACGTCGGGAAAATCCACGTCATACCATTTCACACCGAAAAGCTTTACCCTTTCTATACGGCTGTCCATTCCGCAGCCTAAATGAATTACCACAGCATCTCCTTCAAGCTCACTTTTAAGGTAATCATCAAACACTCTTGCTCTCATAGCCATATAATAGGCAAGCCATTTGGATTTTGATTTACCTTTTAAAGGAAACTTCTCTTTCCTCCAAATTTCCTCCGCCTTTTTATCATTAAGGATTATTCCTTTTTCACTTACGTAGCTTTTGCCGTAAAGAGGTATATATAGAGTTTTATTTACTTCGTTCATTTTATTTCTCCGTATAATTCTTCAAATTTCAAAAGAGCTTTATATTCTCTTAAATATGCACCGCGCTTCATTTCATCGGTCGGAGCGTAGTCCCCGTGCTTTGAAAATACTTTCAATGCGTCCTTAAATGGAATAAATGCAGGGGTGAGACCTGCCTCTGCTTCCCTTTTTGTAAGCTTTCTTTCCGTCTCACCTATTATATCGCAGACAAAATAGTGACTTATAAAAAGCCATTCCTCATAATATTCATTGATCGTCAAGAATCCCTCTGCACACTTTGTTAAAAACCCCGTCTCCTCGGAAATTTCTCTTACCGCGCACTCTTCAAGGCTTTCAGTATTTTCAACACCGCCGCCCGGTATAAAATATTGGTCACTTTTAACCTCGTAGGAGAGAAGTATGTTTCCGTTCTTAATAACAATTCCTCTGCAGGCTTCACGCACTTTTGTATGTTCCGGAAATCTGTTTTCACCGTAAATTTCTATTACCGACATCCTTCTTCTCCTTTTACTATATTTAGGGATTACCATTTTATACTAAATTATATTAATTGTCAACAAAATAGGAGGCAGATACTATTCCGCCTCCATAATTTTATTTACCGCAGTAAATCTTTATTGCCTTTGAAATATATTCAGCCGTACCCACGCCGTGCTTATCTATATTATTTTTAAAGCGCTCGTCGTAAACGTACATCTGACCAAGACCTGCAAGAATTTCATCGGTGCAGGTATAAAAATTCTCCGTGATATAATCCTGAAGTTTTTTTACTAAGCTCTGTGCTTTTTCACTGTCAGCAGCATTCCCTTCATTTTTACAATCAGCAAAAAGCGAAAGAACTTCGTCCATACCGTTTCCTACATCATTCCACTTTTCCTTAGTATAGCCTTTGGTTTTTATTTCACTTTCCTTGTAGGCGTCGGTACTGCTGTATTTCGCTTTTGCTTCCTCTT
>JAGBID010000113.1 GCA_017935165.1 Clostridia bacterium | reverse complement strand
TGAGGTATGGGTGCAGAAAATAAAGCAGATTTAAAGGAATGGGCAGCAAGCGGCGTGGAGTTAGGCGCCATTCCCTGGAATAAATTGCCTGACATAAATTTATATATGGATCAGGTTATCACCTTGCTGGGTGAAAAATTAAGCTTTTATGAGTGCGGCGAGTACGATAAATTGCTTTCAAGCAGTATGATAAATAACTACGTAAAGAACGGACTTATTGAGCATCCCGAGAAAAAGAAGTACACAAAGGAGCAAATTTCCCGCCTTATTATGATTTGTATTTTAAAGTCTGTTCTTTCCATTCAGGATATTGCGGCGCTTTTGAATACGGGTGAAAAAACCGAGAAGCTTTACGGCGGCTTTACAAATACCCAGACGGACGCCATGGTGGAGGTAAGCTCACAGCTTCTGTTTGCTTTGGAAAACGGGGACGATTTAAACGCCCTTGCTTTAAAATTTGCCGCTGAGGCAAACGCAAAAAGAGCTGCTTCAAGAAAAATTCTTGAATACTTGGGAAACATAGAAAACAAGAAAAAATAAGTTAGGCACAGGAAAATTCTGAAAGGAGTTATTATGCCATATTTAAAGGACAGATACCGCGGTGTTATTAAGTTTACCTTAAATAAGCTGGAAGAAAATATGTATACAAAGGTAAGCGAGCTTAAAACCGAGGTTTATAAATCAAAGGAACCCTTATCTTTTGCGGACAGAACAAAGGGTGAATACGCCCTGCTCAGAAAAAATGAAAGCTGGGGTCAGCTTTTTGATTGCGGTTGGTTCCATTTTACGGGTAAGGTGCCTGCCGAATGTAAGGGTAAAAGGGTGGACCTTTTAATTGACGTTAACGGTGAAGGCTGTATTTTCAGCAATGACGGTGTTCCCATGCGCGGCATAACCTGTGTTTCCTCACAGCATAATCCCCAAAGAGGCAGAAACACAAAACGTTTGTGGCATATCGCAAATCCTTCAGAAGGAAACGAAGTGGTTGATATATGGATGGATGCAGGCTGTAACGACCTTTTCGGTAGTTACAAAGAGAATGGCGAGCTTTACGATGCTGACATCGCTATATGCAACGTAAACGTCCGCGACGCCTTCTACGACCTTCACGTGCTTGACGATTTACTTGATGCTGTGGATGAAAAATCAGCCCAGTATAACCGAGTTCTTTTTGAGTGTTATTACGCTTGCCTGGAATTAAAGGACCTTTCCGACGGGGAGATACTTAAATTCCGCGAGAAATTAAAGCCGATGTTTAAGGAAACTGAGGACAGTTACCTTAAATTTACAGCCATCGGTCACGCCCATATCGACTTAGGCTGGCTGTGGCCCATAAGAGAAACAAAAAGAAAGGGCGCAAGAACCTTCTCCACCGTGCTTGCATTAATGGATGAATATCCCGAGTATAAATTCGGTGCAAGCCAGCCCCAGCTTTATCAGTGGATAAAAGAGGAACACCCCGAGCTTTACAGAAAAATCAAGGAAAAGGTAAAAGAGGGCAGATGGGAGCTTCAGGGCTGTATGTGGGTTGAGGCTGATGCCAACTTAGCGGGCGGCGAGAGCTTAGTGCGCCAGATTTTATACGGCAAGCGCTTCTTTATGGATGAGTTTGGTGTGGAGGTAAAGAATTTATGGCTGCCTGACGTTTTCGGTTACAGCGCATCACTTCCCCAGCTTTTAAAGAAATCCGGCTGTGATTATTTTATGACCCAGAAGTTAAGCTGGAGCCAGCAGAATAAATTCCCCCACCATACCTTTATATGGCAGGGTATTGACGGTACTGAGATATTCACCCATATGCTTCCCGAAGGCACCTATAACGGACCTTTAAAGCCTACCTTTATCAAACATCACGCAGAGGAAAATTATTCCGACAGCGGTATTTGTGATGAATCCTTAATGCTTTTCGGCATTGGCGACGGCGGCGGCGGTCCCGGTCCTGAATTCTTGGAAAGATACAGAAGGGTAAGAAGGCTTCAGGGCTTAAGCCACGTGGATATTGATTTTGCAGAGCCGTTGTTTGAACGCCTTGAAAAGAAAACTGCAGGAAGGCTGCAGAAGTGGGCAGGCGAGCTTTATCTGGAGCGCCACCAGGGCACCTACACAAGTCAGGCTAAGGGTAAATATTATAACAGAAAAATCGAGTTTGCCCTCCGCGAGCTGGAGTTTGCTCTTATTTTATCAGGTGAGGAATACCCTCAGCAGAGGCTTGAAGAAATATGGAAGGAAGTTCTGCTTTACCAGTTCCACGATATTATCCCCGGCTCATCAATCAAAAGAGTATATGACGAGGCCTGGCAGCGCTACGAAATTTTGTGGCAGGAAATTAAAGAGCTTACTAAAAAATGCTACGGCAGGATAGCAAAGGGCAGGGCTTACGCCTTTAACTCCCTTAATTTTGAAAGAACCGAGCTTGTTGAGGTTAACGGCAAGGAATATTTTGCAAAGGTACCTGCATTGGGCTATGCAAACGAATTCACTTTGCCTGAAGGTAAGAATCTTAAAGCCTATGAAAATGTGATCGAAAACGAAAAGCTTATAGCTAAATTCGGTGAGGACGGCGCCCTTATATCTCTTTATGATAAGCTTAATTGCCGTGAAGCTCTTTCAGCACCCTCCAATATATACAGCATTTATAAGGAGGAGGACCCCACCCAGGCAGACTGCTGGGATATTAACTTAATTTACGTTGACCAGAAACCCGAGTGCTTTAAGCTTACCGAGAGCAAAACATTCTTAGAAGGTGCAAAAGCAATCTGCAGGCAGGTTTATGAATATAACAATTCAAAGCTTTACGCTGACCTGATTCTTGAGGAAAACAGCAATATTCTTAAAGTAAAGCTCCACGCAAGCTGGTATGAAAATCTTAAGATGCTCAGAACAGCTGTCAATACGGATATTTTAACCGACCACGCGTCCTTTGAAATTCAGTACGGTAAAATAAACCGTGCCAATAACGATAATACTCTTATCGAGCGTGCAAAATTTGAGCTTTGCGGACACAAGTGGGTGGATTTAAGCCAGAGTGATTACGGTGTTTCACTCCTTAACGATTCAAAATACGGCTTCAGGACCATAGGAAAATCTATCGACATTAACCTTTTAAGAAGCCAGAACAACCCCGGTATTGATGCTGACAAGGGCGAGCACGATATTCTCTATGCAATTTATCCCCATATAGGTGACGAGTCTGTCGGTCAGGTAAGTAAGGAAGCTTACGCTCTCAATAACCCCTTATACGTAACTGAGGGTGAGCTTGGCGTTGAATGCGACAAGGGCGAGCTTTTCAAGGCTGAGGGCGAAATTGTTATCGAGGCTATCAAGAAGGCGGAGGACAGCGGTAAAACAGTTATCCGTGCTTATGAACCTTACGGCAACAGCGTTAAGGCTGTCTTTAGCTTTAAGGATGATGGTTTGTTAACCGAAACCGACCTTATGGAAAGAAATATCGGTGAAACCAAGAAGCTTAGGGAATATCAGCGCAGCTTCAAGCCTTTTGAAATTGTGACTTTTACAGTTGAATAAGTAATATAAAGGGAGGCAGACTTAGGTTACCTCCCTTTTTACGTATAATCTGCGGTATGCTGAAGTTTTCCCACGGATATATTGCAAAGCTTTCTTATTTGTTTATAACTTTCGTAAACCACTTGCAGAAGAATATTACGGGGACGGAGAGGGCTGTCCACAAAAAAGTAAAGGGCAGGCATATCTGCCCCAATAAATTAAAGGGCGCAGAGGAATAATCCCACACCTTAAGTCCCATAAACTTATTTATAAAAAGCCCCGTGAAAAACTCCACGGCGGTTATAATACTACCGCCCGTGAAAGCTTTTAAAATAATGCTTTTACCTTTCATAATTTCACAGCAGAATTTATTTATAAGCACAACACAAACCCCTCCTGCAAAAGCCATAGAAATATGGCTGTAGCCGCGCCAGAGAATTTCTATTATAGGGTAAAGTGTGCCGCCAAGTAAAAATAAAGAGCCGTTCTTTTTTACCTTATTCATAAGCCTTAGCCTCCAAACTGAATTAGCCTTAAAAGTGTTTGTATTTTTTAGAAAAATATTAAATTAATCTTTAAATACTTATCAGTTTGTGGTACAATAAATATATATGTAAGTTCATAATGAAAGGAAGCGTAGTTATATGAAAGTATTGGTTACCGGCGGCGCCGGTTATATAGGTTCACATACAAGCCTTGTTCTTTTAAATAAGGGTTACGAGGTTATATGTGTTGATAATTTTTCTAACAGTAAAATGGAGTCAGTTCTCCGTGTTGAGAAGTTAACAGGCAAGAAGATTAAGTTCTACGAGGCTGACGTTTGCGATAAGGAGGCAATGGATAAAATTTTCAGTGAAAATGAAATTGATGCGGTTATCCATTTTGCAGGCTTAAAGGCTGTTGGCGAAAGCGTAAGCATTCCCCTTCGTTATTATGAAAATAACCTTGTTTCCACCTTTGCACTTATGGAAGCTATGGAAAAGCACGGCTGTAACAATATTATCTTCAGCTCCTCCGCAACTGTTTACGGTAACCCTGCATCCGTACCTATTACCGAGGATTTCCCCAACTCCACAACAAACCCCTACGGCACAACAAAGCTTTTCATTGAGAGAATTCTTACTGACTATGCTTATGCAAATAAAAACTTTAACCCCGTTATCCTGCGTTACTTCAATCCCGTGGGTGCACACGAAAGCGGTATGATAGGCGAGGACCACAAGGATATTCCCAATAACTTAGTTCCCTACATCACACAGACTGCTGTAGGTAAGCGTGAGAAGGTAAACATCTTCGGTGACGATTATCCCACACCCGACGGTACAGGTGTACGTGACTACATCCACGTTATGGACTTGGCAGAAGGCCACGCCGCTGCACTTAAGCTTTTCGAAAAGGGTAACTGCGGTCTTAAGATATATAACCTTGGTACAGGACGCGGCTACAGCGTTTTGGAGATGGTAAAGGCATTCAGCAAGGCTTTCGGTAAGGAAATTCCCTATGCTATTGCCCCCAGGCGTCCCGGCGATATTCCCGAGTGCTACGCTGACCCCAAAAAGGCTTACGAGGAATTAGGCTGGAAGGCAGTAAAAACTCTTGACGATATGTGTCAGGACAGCCTTCGCTGGCAGACAATGAACCCCAACGGCTATGACGACTGATATAATACTTTGCTCAGCCTCACCAAGGCGCAAGGAGCTTCTTGAAAAAAGAGGCGTGAAGTTTGATGTTTACGTTTCCGATGCAGATGAAAGCATTGAAAAGGGTACTTCTCCAAAGGATGCCGTGATGCTTATTTCACAAAGGAAAGCTTTGGCGGTTTTTAAGGAGCTTAAGGCGGAAGATAAAATTTATATAGCGGCTGACACCGTGGTTGCCTTAGGAGACCGAATATTCGGTAAGCCTAAGGACGAAAGCGATGCTTATAACCAGCTGAAAGCCCTTTCGGGCAAGGCTCACAGCGTTTTCACAGGTGTCACCATTATTAAAAATACTGCCGTTGATACCTTCGCTGTGGAAAGTAAGGTCTGCTTTAAAAATTTAAGCGACGGGGATATTTACTCCTATATCGCAACAAAGGAACCTATGGATAAAGCAGGCTCCTATGCAATTCAGGGCATAGGAAGTAAGCTTGTTGAAAGGTTTGAAGGAGAATACGAAAATATAGTCGGACTTCCTACCGACGAGGTTTTAAAAAGAATTAATTAACAAAATAAAGCCTCCCGCATATTATAAAGTATGTGGGGTGGCTTTTTATGAATAGACAGAGAACAGGAAAAAGGCGTAAAAGAGTTTCCTTCAGGATAAGAAATTTACTTTTACCCATTATTATTCTTTACATATTTTCCTTAATAATTGCAGGCTTTAATATAAATAATATAAAGGCGGCGGTAATCGAAAGCGAAGCTTCCGCTATATTTCAAAAGGCTGCAGGCGACAGCCTTAAGGAGTCCCTTGAATACCTGAAGGGTACCGAAAAAAGTGACGGCGGATACTTACTTGACGGCTATAATTTAAGCTTGCTAAAGGTGAAAATAACGGAAAAGCTTAATAAAAGCTTGAATAAAACCTCCCTTACCTTTATTCCCTCGGGTAATTTTACGGGAGTATATCTCTTGGAAGGTATCGGCTTTCCCATACCTGTAAGGATAAGCTTTGTGGGCAAGGCGGAAGTAAGCTTTAAAGAAAGCTTTGAAAGCCGCGGTGTAAACCAGAGCCTTTACGTTTTAAAGCTTGTTATTAATGGTAATATGAACACAGTATCAATGAAATATAAAGGAGAAAGCCTCCCCTTTTCAACAGAGTACATTCTGGCTGAAAGGATCATAGTAGGCGAGGTGCCCGATTATTTCAGCGGAGGGTAAGTATACCTAAAAATAAAAGCCTGATCAATAATTAAATCCGAAAGGATAAAGTTATGAATAAAGAAAATGCACAGAAAAGAATCACGGAGCTTACCGAAAAGCTCAATTACTACGGAAAAAAGTACTATACCGAGGATATTTCCGAGATAAGCGACTTTGAGTACGATATGCTCTACAGAGAGCTGCAGAATTTAGAAAGCGAATACCCCGAACTTGTAAGTGAGGATAGTCCCACCAAGAAAATAGGCGGCGAAATTTACAATAATTTCGAAACGGTTGTCCACAGAGCACCCATGCAAAGCCTGCACGACTCCTTCTCGCACGACGAGGTAAGGGATTTTATAAATAAAATAAACAAGGAAATCGGTGCAACGGAGTTTATCTTAGAGCCTAAGTTTGACGGCTTAAGCGTTGCTATTGAGTATGAAAACGGCAGATTTGTCCGCGGCTCTACCCGTGGTGACGGCGTAGCAGGTGAGGACGTAACCGAGAATATCAGAACCATTACGGAGCTTCCCAAGGTTTTAAAGGAAAACATCCCCTTCCTTGAAGTCAGAGGCGAGGTTTATATGTCGGACGCTTCCTTCGAAAGGCTTTTGAAGGAGCAGGAATTAAACGGCGAAAAGGCTTTTAAAAATCCCCGTAATGCGGCGGCGGGTTCCCTGAGGCAGAAGGACCCGAAAATTGCGGCTAAAAGAAGCCTTAGCATATATATTTTCGACGTTTTATACAGCGAAGGTGTAACACTTACAAACCACAAGGGCACTTTGGAATTTTTAAGTGGCTTAGGCTTTAAAACAGCGCCCTCTTACTGCCTTTCAAGTGACCCCGAGAAGATTATTGAAAGCATTGAGGAGATAGGTAACAAGCGTGAAAGCTTCGATTATCCCATCGACGGTGCGGTTATAAAGGTCAACGAGTACGAAAGGCGTGAGGCTTTAGGCACCACGGCAAAGTACCCCAAGTGGGCGGAAGCTTACAAATATCCGCCTGAAGAAAAGGAGACAACCCTCCTTGACATCGAGGTTGCCGTGGGCAGGACAGGCGTTTTAACTCCCACGGGCATATTCGAAACCGTTAACCTGGCAGGTACAAGCGTCAGCCGTGCCACACTCCACAATCAGGACTTTATTTCCGAGAAGGATATAAGAATCGGCAGTAAGGTCATTATAAGAAAAGCAGGCGAAATCATCCCCGAGGTTTTAAGGGTGGTTGCTAACCCTGCAAACAGCGAAAAGTATTACCTGCCTCAGAATTGTCCCTCCTGCGGTGAGCCCGTATTCAGGGAGGATGGCGAAGCCGCCACAAAGTGCGTTAACCCCAACTGTCCCGCTCAGCTTATGCGAAATCTTATTCATTTTGCGTCCCGTGACGCTATGGACATTGAGGGTATGGGACCGAGCCTTATTGAGCAGCTTTTAAACGCAGGGCTTATTTCCTCACCTTCCGATATCTACAGACTTAAAGAGGAAAAGCTTTTAACTCTTGAAAGATTTGGCAAAAAGAGTGCGGAAAATTTACTGAACGCCATCGAAAAATCCAAGTCCAACGATTTAAGCAAGCTGATTTTTGCCTTGGGTATTCCTCACGTTGGTGCTGCAGGTGCAAAGCTTTTAGCTGAGGAATTCGGCGATTTGAAAGTTCTTTTAAATGCAACAAGCGAAAAAATTGCAGGTATAGAGGGTTTTGGCTCAATTATGGCTATGGAAACGGAAAGCTTCTTTAAGCTTCAGTCCGTAAGAAAGCTTATAGAAGAGCTTGAGAGCTTAGGCCTTAATATGAAGGCGGAGAAAAAGGAAAAGGGTGACAAGTTAAAGGGAATGACCATAGTTGTTACCGGTACTCTTTCAGGCTACAGCCGTAACGAAATCAAGGAGCTTATTGAAAGCCTTGGCGGTAAAGCGGCAGGCTCTGTCTCCAAAAAGACAAGCCTTGTTTTAGCAGGCGAGGAGGCAGGCAGCAAGCTTACGAAAGCTCAGGAGCTGGGTGTAAGGGTAATTACCGAAGCAGAATTTAACGAAATGATAAGTTAATAAATTCTGCTGGACTTTATTCCTTCTCTGTGGTAACATAAATAGTAGATTGTAATTTCAAGGAGAATTTTATAATAATGAGCGAGATTATAGAAAATAAAGAAAAAGAAGCTGAGCTCAGCAAGGAAGAACTTGAAGAGCAGCTTAAAAATCTTCCCGTTTTTTCTGAGCTTGAGGATGAAGATGAGGAATACGAGGAGGAAGAAGATGATGAGGATGATGAGGACGACATGGACGTTAATTACGCCCGTGATGACGGTGAGGAAGAATCCCTGGATGAGCTTTTAAAACGTATTAATAACCGCGAGCTTATTTCCGAAAAGGCAGGCGAATTTACAATTGCTACCGACATCGGCAAAAAGGACTACCGTGATTTCTTCTATTACAATGCGCTTTTAAAGTCCAATTTCATTCTTGCGGTTTATATTGTACTTCCCTTTGCACTTTCCTATCTTTTCACAGGTCTTGGCGGCAGTTTCAACGTGGTAAGCTTCATTATCTTTGCGTTGGTGTTCCTTGTTCTTGAAGCAGGTCTTATAATCTTTATGACTGAGCTTAAGATAAGTAAAATAGAAAAAGCTTTACCCGACACAATGAAGGTAACAAGGACGGTTTATAAATTCGTTACCGACGGTATTGTTCACACAAAGAACGGCGAAACCACAAAGGCACGCTACAGCGATATAGTTCTTTTCAGAACAACAAAGCAGAAGGTTATTCTTTACTTCTCCAATAAAAAGGCAATGGTCCTTCACATTGACGATATCGAGAAGGTTATGAGTCTTGAAAAATTCAAAGAGTTTATTGATCAAAAGGCATTCTGATTTTTGATAAAGGAGTACTAACAATGATTGTAAAATTTAACGAGCTTTATAAGGACAATTTAGCAAATCAGGAAAAAAGATTTCAGTACATAACGGAAAAATTCAAGGAGTTCTTTAAAACAGATGCTGAGCCTGAGTTTTTCAGCGCGCCCGGCAGAACTGAGGTTGGCGGTAACCATACTGACCACCAGCGCGGTGCTGTTGTAACAGCTTCCATTAACTTGGATATTGTTGCAGCCGCCTGCAAGCGTGAGGACGGTATTATCGTTTTAAAGTCCGATGAATACACTAAGTTTGACGAAATCGACACTGCTGACCTTGAAATAAAGGAAAAGGAAGTGGAAAAGTCCGCTTCTTTAATAAGAGGTATCTGCAAGGGCTTAGTTGACCGCGGCTACAAGGTTGGCGGTTTTAACGCTTACACAATTTCCAGCGTTTTAAAAGGCTCAGGTCTTTCATCCTCTGCTGCCTTTGAGGTGCTTGTTGTTACAATTTTGAATCATTTCTATAACGACGGTCTTATTGACCCTGTTACAGTTGCTCAGATAGCACAGTTTGCCGAGAACGTTTACTTCGGTAAGCCCTCAGGTCTTCTTGACCAGATGGCAAGCAGCATTGGCGGTTTCAGCGCAATTGACTTTGAAAACAAGGCAGAGCCTAAAATTGAGAAAATTGATTTCGACCCTGCAAAGTACGGCTACGACCTTTGCGTTGTTGATACAGGCGGCAGCCACGCCGACCTTACTTTCGAGTACGCAGCTATCCCCGGTGAGATGAAGAAGATTGCAGCTCACTACGGCAAGGAAGTTTTAAGGGAAGTTGACGAAGAAAAGTTTATGGCGGATATCAAGGAGCTTCGTGCTTTATTCGGCGACAGAGCTGTTCTTCGCGCTATTCACTTCTTCAGCGATAATAAGCTTGCTAAATTGGAAGCCGAGGCTTTAAAGAGCGAGGACTTCGAAACCTTTAAGTCCTACGTAATCAAGTCCGGTAAATCCTCCTTACAGCGCTTACAGAACGTATTTTCCAGCGTAAATCCCGCTGAGCAGGGCTTGACTCTTGCTCTCTCCATCAGCGAGAATATCCTTGAAGGCAAGGGCGCATGGCGTGTTCACGGCGGCGGCTTTGCAGGTACAATTCAGGCATACGTACCTAAGGATTTGACAGCTGAGTATAAGGCTGCTATTGAGGCTGTATTCGGTGAGGGTACTTGCCACATTCTTTCTGTAAGAAGTGCAGGCGGTACAAAAATCGAGAAATAATTATGTCAGTAAGCGGCTCTCCTTTTTATAAAGGGGAGCCCACCTCTTATTGTGCCTACATTGAAGAGGTTATAAAATACAAAAATTAAAGGAGTAAAAATGGATACAAACGGAATATTGCTCATTGTCCTATTGTGTTTTGTTGCAGCTTTAATAGCTTTAGCGGCTGTGCTTTTAATTAAGCTTACTAAAAAGGAAAGCATTAATAAAACGGATTTGCAGAAAATGGCTGACGAAATTAAAGAAAAGCTTGAGGATGACCAGCGTGACCTTCGCACCGAGGTTATTGAATCCACACAGAATTCTGTTAAGTCCTTAGGTGAAATGATTTCCTTAAGCCAGAAAAACGAGGCTGAGCACCAAAGCAGGCGTATTGACGAAAGCTCAAAGAATACACTTGAAAAAATTGAGATAATAAGAAGCGGTATAAGTCACCAGCTTAACCAGATGAATTTAAGCACCGAGGAGCGCCTTAAGACCTTCTCCGTGGAAAATGAAAAGAAGCTTGAAAACATCCGCCAGACTATCAGCACATCCCTTTCCGATATGCAGAAGGATAATAACGATAAGCTTGACAAGATGCGCGAAATAGTTGACGAGAAGCTGCAGAAAACTCTTGAAGACAGGCTTACAGGTTCCTTTAAGCTTGTTAACGAGCGCCTTGAGCAGGTTTACAAGGGCCTTGGTGAAATGCAGAGCCTGGCAAGCGGTGTAGGCGACCTTAAAAAGGTCCTTTCAAACGTTAAAACAAGGGGTATTTTAGGTGAAATTCAGCTTGGCGCTATATTGGAGGAAATTTTAGCTCCCGAACAGTACGAGGTAAACGTAATTACAAAGAAGGGCAGCCGTGACCCCGTTGAGTACGCTGTAAAGCTTCCTACCGATAAGGGCGAGGCTATAATGCTTCCCATTGACTCTAAGTTCCCCGGCGATACCTATGCAGCTTTAATGGATGCCTACGATACAGGTAATAAGGATGAAATTGAAGCAGCTGCGGCTCAGCTTCGTGCAAGAATAAACCTTTGCGCCAAGGACATAAGCAGCAAGTACATAGACCCGCCCAACACCACGGACTTTGCCATTATGTTCCTTCCCTTTGAAGGTCTGTATGCAGAGGTAGTTAACAGAGGTTTAGTGGAGGAGCTGCAGAATAAATACAGAGTAAATATTGCAGGTCCCAGCACAATGGCGGCGCTTTTGAACAGCCTGCAGATGGGCTTCAGAACCTTTGCAATACAGAAGCGAAGCGGCGAGGTATGGCAGGTTTTAGGTGCTGTTAAAACGGAATTTGATAAGTTCAGCGAAGTTCTTGTCAAAACTCAGGAGAGACTTCGTCAGGCAGATGCGGAGCTTGACAAGCTTGTTACCACAAGAACAAATCAGATTCGCCGCAAGCTTAAGGACGTAAGCTCCCTTAGTCAGGAGGACACAAACGCCCTTCTCCCCAAAAACGATTATTACATAGATGAAGAATAAAACTGCTGTTTACAGATAGAGGAACTAAGCTTGAAAAACGGCTGCAACTGTTTAATGATAATTGCGGGCTTCTTGGTTTCGATAGTATGCTTTATTCTGTGGATAGCACTTCAATAAAGAAAAAAGGATGAGCCTACTCATCCTTTATTTTTGTTCAGTTTATTATTTTAAGCTGTCAAGTAAGAATGGGATTGCTTCCTCGAAGTTTACTCCGTACCAGGGAATGCTTTTATCCAGAATAGTCAGGCGGATGCACTCACTTGTGTAGTCAGCAGCAATTTTTATAGCTTCCTTATAGGTTTTACCGCGCATCATGGCGCCTATAAAAGTGGAGCTGAAAATATCTCCCGTGCCGTGGTAGCTTCTTGACTGTTTTTTGTGGCGGTAGTAGAAAAATTCATCCTTTTCCTTATCGTAAGCCATTACACCCGTTTCGCCTTCAGTAAAGGAAACACCCGTTAAAACTGCTATCTTACAGCCAAAGTCTGCAAGCTTCAAAAGTAAATCCTTTACGTAAGCTTCGTCATAGCTTTCCTTATATACTGTGTCTGTCATAAAGCAGGCCTCAGTGATATTGGGCACGATTATATCTGCCTTAGCGCAAAGGCTTGCCATATATTTTGCAAAAGGTACGTCGAATGCGTCATAAAGCTTGCCGTTATCAGCCATGGAAGGGTCCACGAAGGTAAGGTTAGAATCGGTTTTAAAATCCTCAAAAAGCTTTTTCATCAGGTCGATTTGCTCAAAAGAGCCAAGGTAACCTGTGTAAAGGGCATCGAACTGCATATTTTCCTTCTTAAAATGTTCTGTAATTGGCTCTATTTCACTCGTTAAATCCTTGCAGGTGAAATTTTTAAACATTGTGTGGGTACTAAGCACCGCTGTGGGAAGTATACTGCACTCCACACCCATGGCGGAAATTATAGGCAGAGCCACCGTCAAACTACACTTACCCACGCAGGAGATATCCTGCACCGTTAAAATCCTTTTCATATTCTTTTTCCTTCTTTCCTTTGGATGCTTTAATTATACCAAGAATTGGTTATATTAATATAGTCAGAAAAGAATTAAATAATATGACCAGATGGGATTGCAGGATAATCGGCAAGTGGTCTTCCCGTTAAGGGGCGGCGAGAAGTAACGGAGAATGATGAAGTAAATGATAAAAGGCACCATCCTGACGGAGGTGCCTTAGTTTTATTCGCCGGGGGCGAGTTTTATTGCTTCACCGATTATTTAAAGAATAAGGGCAGGGGCTCAAGGTAGATGATGTCTGTTCTGTCCTTTGCGTCGCCTTCAGCAAGTACACAAGCCTTGGCTACAACGTTACCGCCGATTTCCTCAACAAGCTTTTCAATAGCTGCTAAGCTTTCGCCTGTGCTGATAACGTCGTCAACAATTAAGATTCTCTTATTTCTTAATGTATCGCAGTCCTCTTCGCTGAGGTAAAGGGTCTGAACGTGGTCAGTTGTAATGGACTTTACCTGAACGCTGATGGGGTTAGTCATGTAAGCCTTAATGCCTTTTCTTGCTACAACGTACTTTCTGCAGCCGATTCTTGCCATTTCATAAGCCAGGGGAATACCCTTGCTTTCA
>JAGBID010000112.1 GCA_017935165.1 Clostridia bacterium | reverse complement strand
GACTGAGGGAGCGTTACAACGGGCGTGGTTTGGTGAAACGGCTTGGGTGAGTTTCAGGGAATCCCTCCGTCATTTTCTTCGAAAATGCCACCTCCCCCGTGGTCACGAAGTGCCACGTAAATTCGAAGACGTCAGGATGAGAATTTTTGACAGAGGGAGGCGAGTTGCCCGTGGTGAGGTACAACCCCTCCGTCTCGTAAACCGCAAGCGGTTTTCTCGACACCTCCCCTTGCAGGGGAGGCGAGTTGCCCGCGGGGGCAGGGAGGCGATTTGCACACTGTGTGGCGGCGAGAACAGAGCGGGAGATTGCGTCGCAGACCCTTTTCTCTTCAGTTTCGCTCTTCACTTAGCGTAACCTCCCTACGGTTGGTGCAATCTCGCTTGCGCAACGGACAGCATAAATGCTGTCCCTACGTATACACATTAATTGCGTCGCAGACCATTAACGTGTCGAAGACGCGCATCACTTATCACTTATCACTTATCACTTCTCATTTATCACTCGCTCGGCGAATAAAACCGAGGCACCCTCCGCAAGGAAGATGCCTCATAGAATGTGCTTTAATAATTTAAATCAGTTTCCGCCGCCAAAGAACCAATCGGGGAAGCTCCAACCGCCGCCGCGGCTTTCATCGGACTGTGCTTCGGGAGCAGGTGTTACAGAAGGCTTAATGGTGGGAGGAATGGGTGTAGCTGAGGGGCTTACACTGGGTGAGGGCAGCTCGCTTTCCTCTGCGCCGTACTGGATATGGTCAGTAAAGCCGTTGCAAAGGGGCGGAACATCGTCACGCCTATAGAAGCCTGTTCTTGTGTTCTCACAGCTTTCGTCTGCACGCTTACCGCTGTCCTCACAATAGTCAACGGCAATAACGTTTTCGCTGTATTCAAACTCGGTACGCATACCTTCCTCGAAGTAGTTATCCCTTAAGTAGGACATAACTGCAGGGAACAGCATTCGGCTTGTGTTGGAGCTGGGCAGCTCTGTCTGGGATTCAGCATAACCTGACCATACGCCCACAACTGCGAAGGGTGAGCCGCCAACGAACCACGTGTCGGTGGTGCCGTCCGTTGTACCTGTTTTACCGAATATCTGTACGCCGTCTACCTGAGCCATATAACCTGTACCTTCGTTAACAACTCGTCTTAAAAGGCGGTTCATAATGGTTGCAGTTTCGTCGCTTATAGCTTTTTCGGGAGTTAAGTTGCGGTTATCCAAAATAGTATTGTTGTTATTATCGGTAATGTAATAATAGGTGTAAGGCTTGTGGTATTCACCGTTATTGCCGAATACCTGGTACGCCGCTGTCATCTCTCTGACGGTTACACCGTATTTAAGACCGCCGATGGACATAGAAAGAGTCTGGTCATCAACGGGGTCAAGGGTTGTAAAGTGCAGGTAATTTGTAAGCAGGTCGTAAACAACACCGGGAGAAAGAAGCTTACAAAGCTGAGCCGCAGGAGCATTCTGTGAAACCTCAATAGCATCCGCCACCGTCATCCAATCCTCGTAATAACGGGAGAAGTTGTAAGGGCCGGGTTCACCGGGACCGAAGTAATCCTCAATAGGCTGGTCTTCAAGCATTGTGCTGTAGGTTATGGTATTTGTTTCCAAAGCGGAAGCATAAACGCTGACGGGTTTGAAGGAAGAACCCGGCTGACGTGTGGTTTCGGTTGCGTAATTCAGCCAGCGGTTACCTGTTTTTTGGAATCTTGAGCCTACAACTGCAATTACTCTGCCGTCATAATCCATAGCAAAGCAGCTGTACTGGATATTGCTGTCGTCTGTATCAACGTAATCGTTAGCGTTTAAGAAAATTCTCTGTACACCATTCTGGATGTCCTCGTCCATAGCGCAGTAAATACGCAGACCGTCGTTATATAATTTATCCCAGGCAAGCTCACTGGAAATATTGTAGGTCTCCTGCAGATCGGCAATAATATCGTCAACCATTGTTTCAATATACCAGTTCCATACGCCGCCGGGTGAAAGCATCTCGTCCTTTTCTGCTTCTGTAGAACCTGTTGTGGTTTCCTTGAATGCCCAGTTCATATTTTCGGACTCAGCCATAGCGCTGTCATACTCGCGCTTGGTGATGTAGCCGTATTCATACATAGCGCCTAAAACAGTCTGCTGGCGCTCCTTGTTGTTTTCGGGGAAATACTTGGGGTTCAAGGCGTAGGGATTTTTGGTAATGCCCGCAATAGCCGCACACTCGGCAATACTGCATTCCCATATATCCTTACCGAAATATTCGTTAGCTGCCGCCTGAACACCGTTACAGCCGCTGCCGTAGTTAACAAGGTTCAGGTAGTATTCAAGGATTTCGTCCTTGGTGTACTTTTCTTCAAGGTTTAAGGCAGAGAAAATCTCCCTTACCTTTCTTAAAACAGAAACGTCGTTCTGCATTGTGATGTTCTTAATAAGCTGCTGTGTAATGGTAGAACCGCCTGCGCCGCCGTTACCTGTTGCAAGGGACAAGGTAGCCTTCAAAGTGGTGATCCAGTCTACGCCGTCATGGTCATAGAAGCGGTGGTCCTCGATAGCTGTCATGGCGTCCTTCATATCCTGGGGGATGTCGGTAAATTTTACCCAGGTTCTGTCCTCAGTCCTGTGGAAGGTTACGTACTCCTCCCACTCGCCTGCATCATTCTGCACGTAGGCTTTACTTGAAAGGCTTAAGTTGTAGTCCGTTAAGCTGGCTACCTCAGTATCACGAAGGCTGAATATGAAAGCCATAACGGAAACAAGCACCAAAGAGCCTGCTATGGCAAGAACGGTGAATATGGTTATAAAAGCTTTCCACAACATATTGCCCATACCCTTGGCGGTTTCGCCTGCGGCAATCAATATCTCGTCATCCGAGGGCTTGAAAACATAATGCTCGGTTTTTTTGTTCATTTTATTCATATCTTTTCTCATAAAGGCTTTTACCCCCTGATTTCTATGTTATCCATTATAAATGGTATATTTTAATTCTCTGTGAATTTTATGTATTTTTTTACCTTTTATTTAAAGACTATTAAAAAGAAAGGAGCTTTAAAATGAAAGGTAAATTTAAATATATTTTTTGGACTTTACTGCCCGTAAGTTTTCTTCTTTGCTCACTATTTATTGCAAGCTTAATAAGTATCCTGCCCAAAAGTGAGGAAGAAACACCTATAGACGATACTTATTATATCAAAAAACCTGTAGTAAGTCAAGAAAACAGCGAAGCAAGTAAGCTTATTTTAGAAAAAGAGGAAAGCTCTCCCCTGCCCTTATACACGGTAAAGGAATACGAGGGGGTTATAGGCATTTATAATTACGGCGAAAGCATGCCCTTTCAGAAGGAAAACCTGAAAATAAAAAGCCTGCCCGAGAAGGACAGGGAGATTTTAAAGGAAGGCAGAAGCTTTTATTCCTATAAGGAGCTGATGGAGTTTTTAATGGATTATGAGTGAGCGGTTTGCCTTCCCCTTGAGGGGAAGGGTATATTGCCGTGCGCAGTGGTGGGTCCCCTTCCCCAGCGGGGAAGCTGAGGGGTTGCCCCCCGATGGAGTTCTCGGCTCCCCTGCAAGGGGAGCTGTCGAGCAAT
>JAGBID010000011.1 GCA_017935165.1 Clostridia bacterium | reverse complement strand
CGGTGTCACTTTTGGAAATTTCTGTTTCACTCTCACTTTCCACATACTTTCCCATAATAGTTTGCTCAACAACTACCTTGCTTTCATTGTTGCTATCTTTTAACGTGTCATTTATTGCAGTAGCAGAGCAACCTGAAAATAATAAAACAATTATTAGTAAGCATATAAAACTGTATCTTTTCATTTCTGCCTCCTATAAAAATTGGTATGGTGTTACCACCATACCAATTATATTAACCGATTACATAATTGTAATATGAATAACCGTAATCAATACTATCAGGACTCCAGCAACCGTAAGCAATACCGCTTTCACTTATCATGGCTCCGTATATCTGAGCATAAGAACCAACACCGTATTTTTCATATACATCTTGCCTCATAAGTCCGTATGTACCACGTGTAATAATTGCCTTTGACCTGCTCTGATTTGTGCCATATACAGTACTGGAACAGTCGGTAAAATTCGAGAGTGTGTTATAATAATATCCCCATATCTGAGCTTCGAACTGATAGGGGCCTGATGCTGCTGAACCACTGGCTCTGGTATAGTAGTTAATATAAGTTGATGATGAATCTGTTTTCTTACGAGCAGCATAGGTCTGACTTGCAACAGCACCTGGACTTGACATATGAATTTCAAAGTTCGTATCATCAGTATTTGGCTCAGTGTTATCTGCAAAAGCTTGAGTCGTAATTGTTCCTACTAAAAACATAACGGCTAAAACAAGGGCTAAAATTTTTCTCTTCGTATTTGTTGCCTCCTTTTTTTATTAACTATATTTTACCACTTTAATACAATATTGTCAATAATTCCTATGATATTTGTTATTTGCGGCAACAATTGTTGTGAAGCTTAGTTTGGTGTATTTTGCCGTCGCAGTCAGTTGGTATATTTAATGACTTAGTGACAGCATTTATGTTGTCAAATCGCGTGAGCGAGATTGTTCAAGGTTTTGAATCCACCGTAAACATCATGCTTTGTGTAATCTTGCCTTTCGGCAACGTGACAGCAAATTTCTTACGAAATTCCGTCGTAAACGACGACCTGTCCCTAAGTTTATACTCATCACGAAGTGGCGTTATTGCCATACGCAGCGCCTTTAAACAACAAGTAATTTTTTAACGATATTAAAATTCCTTTCAAAGGCTTCCTTGTTATCGTACTCAACACTCCATATATATGCATCCATAAGTGCCTGAATAAGAGAATAAACCGTTTTTGCTTCCTTCTTTTCTTCCGTGCTATATGGGCAGTTGACTTCGCCGTAGCCCTCCATAAATTCTTTGGTCATCATCCATTCGGTAGCAATATCGTAGTAACTGTCGCCAAACATTGCCCTGTCACCGTCAATTATGGCTTTTACTTTATAGGTGCCGTTTTCCAAATTAACAAGAACGTTGCCGCTCCAAAGGTCACAGTGGATAAGTGAAGGGGTGGTAACCTTGTTTAAAAGCTCCTTTCGCTCCTTTAAAAAAGCGTAGGCCTTTTCCTTTATAACATCGGTGTATACATTATATAAGTCTGCCACGGTAAATAGCTCGTCAAGCTCGTTTTTTAAAGCCTCGTACCAGCTGTCAAAGCCTTTTCCTGCTACGATATTGGAAAGTCTGCCGAATTTTTCGCCCTTTATCCCGTGCATTTTCTTTAAAAGTACACCGCATTCACGGAAAATTTCGGGATGAGCTTCCTTATCAACGGATGGGTCGGAAAGAGGTATGCTTTCAATTCTTTCCACAGCCATTATATCGCGGTCAAGGAGGGTTTTGGTGGTGTCAAGGAACACTACCTTTGAAGCAGGGATATTATTTAAAGCGCAAAGCCTGTCTACCTCAGCTTCGCCGTTCATTAAATTATGCTCGTAGGGGAGAAGTAATTCGCGGTGAACGGGACCTAAACGCAGGATAAAATCGTGTTTTTCGGTAGTAACGCGGTAGGTGGTGTTAAAAAGTCCGCCCTCCAAAAGCTTATGGCTTAATATTTTCTCATCAGGGTAAATATTACTTGTTATCTTTATTATTTCGTTTTCGCTCAGCGTTTTGAAAAGAGCGGAACTGATATTCATAACGTACTCCTTTAAATTTAAACTTCTTCTTCAAGGAAATTAATTCTTACTGCCTTATTATCGTAAAGCCTGAAAGTAAGAATGTCAAGGGGTTTTACGTGGGAGGATATCTTTATGCCTAAAATATCTGCTTCGAAGTCAGCTTCTTGCTTCTGTTGCAAAAGGGAAGAAATATATGGCGAAAATTAAGATATTTAAAAACTATGTCTTGATATTTGCTTTTGGCTATATTAATATAAAGAGGAAAGGATGTGGTGAGATGAGCGTAAACAGATTTCCTGTTGAAGAGAATATTAAAAATCTTGTGGCAGATGCCAGCATAAAGACTGTTGAAGGCAATCACGCCATGCATTGCCACGAATTTTACGAGCTGGAAATCATATTGTCAGGCGAAGGGACTTATGTTATAGACGGCTGTGATTATAAAATTGAGCGCGGTGCTTTATACATAATGAGTCCTGTAAGCTTTCACAAACTTAACATAAATAAAAATGTGAAGCTGATAAATTTGATGTTTACTTCGGAAGCTGCATCCTACGACTTTTTAACAAGAATTTTTGCAAATGTGCCATATTACCATTGTGTTTTAAGCGAGGAGGACCTTACTTTTATAGAAGTAGTGGCTACGGAGCTTTCGAAACTTCTTGAAAACAATAAGGTTTACGATGAATACGCAGGACTTTTGATTAATTCTGTTTTGGGAAAAGTATGCAGACTTATGGGTAAGCTGCCCCAAAACAACGAGGTAGGTCCCATGAAAAGGGCTGTGTTCTACATAGAAAGCCATTTTACTGAGCACATCACATTGGAGGATGCAGCTAAAATTGCAGGTTATGCCAGAAATTATTTCTCCACGGTGTTTAAATCCTACACGGGAAAAAGCTTTAAAACCTACTTAAACGACTTAAGGTTTGACTTTGCAAAGAAGCTTTTGATGCACACGGATATGACAATAAGCGAAATTGCTTTAAAATGCGGCTTCGGTGATTTTTCCCACTTTATGGCGGATTTTAAGAAAAGGTTTAACACAACACCTAAAAAATTAAGAGAACAATTAAAAAAGGAGCTTTAAGCTCCTTTTTTTGCGTTATGGATTAACTTTTTCTTCGGTTTTATCGTCCTCTTTTAAGGGCTTTATATATTCACCTGAAAGCTTGTAAAGGGCAGCAGCCACTTTTATGATGGATTTTGTTTCAATTTTTATCATTTTACAGTTTCCTTCCGAAAATTTCATTTGTTTATTTTCAGTTTATTGACATTAATTTTTACGGATGTTATTATAATATACAGGTGTCGCATTTGCAACACAAAGTTTTACGTAATTGATGTGTAATAAACATAAGTTTATATTTTTGTTTAATAAGGGAACATACATTATGGAAAAAGAAAACCAGAGAATTATAATCACAAAAAAGCTTTTAAAGGAGGGACTTTTAAAGCTTTTAAAAAAGAAAAACGTGGATAAAATAACTGTAACGGAGCTTTGTGAGGAGGCGGGTATAAACCGCGCCACCTTCTACCGCCATTACAGTGTGCCCGTGGACGTGCTTAGTGACATTGAGGAGGACCTTGCCAAGGGTGCTGAGATGTATTTACTGCCCATAAGTGAAAGCGGTCACGGTGAATTGATTTTAAGCCTTTGCAGGTTTATTTATGAAAATGCTGAGATAATAAGGACTCTTATTAAAAATAAATCCGACGAATATTTAACCAAGCTGATAAAGCAGTTTTACCATACGCTTCTGGAATTCAGAAGCCGTGCAAAAGAGCTTGACGGTTATGACGTGGAAAGCTTGAAGCTCATTTCCGCTTACTTCGCAGGCGGCGCTTACTATATGCTTAAAGCCTGGATAACCGAAGGGGTAAAGAAAACTCCTGAGGAAATGGCTGTGCTTATAATGCGTTTTATAGACAGGTTTATATAAAAGAACAAGGATAATGGTTTTGTTGTGCCACTATCCTTGTTTTATTTTATAATTCAATTTCCGTTGTAAAGGATTTTAGTTTAACGGGGTAAATTTTAATTTCGTCGGTTTCCTTTTCGTCCTTTGGAAGGTGGACTATAACGTCCTTGTCAATTTCCTTTTGTGCTTTTATGCTGAAATAGAATCTGCCCTTTTTGTTTTCGGCAGTAATGTCCGTTTTTCCGAAGGAGGTGTTAAGACCCTTCACGGATATTTTTTTACCCTCAGCAAGCCAGGAATTATCCGCGCCTGCAAAAATATGAATGGTGCTTTCAGTTTCGAAGAATAAAGCATCAATAAGATATTGGCAAACTGAAAGAGGAGTCCACAGGTGTTGTCTGTCACCTGAAGTTTTCTTTGTGTTTTTCTCACAGCCTCTTTCCTCGCACCATGTTACAAAGGGTGTAGCGTGGTTTAAAACGGGGTAGAGGAACTTTTTGGCAAGGTCATATTTACCCATTCTCAGATAAGCTCTTGCAAAATTAGAAAGCGCCATGGCAACCCACAAGCCGTCCTTCATCCAGCCTGTGCCTATAGGCAGACCGCCCTCACTTATCTGTTTGCTTTCAATGTATTTTACCGTATCCTCTAAAATCGGGTCATCAGCATTAACAAGTTCAGCAGGGAAAAGTGAGTAAAGGCATCCGTAAAGGGAGCTGTCCTTTGCACCTGCAATGGAGGGGATTATCTTAAGCCCGTCAACTTCAGCTAAATTGTTTCTCATAGAGAAAAGAAGGTCGCGCCTTGCATCAATATAAATCTCCCTGAGCTTTATTACGTCGCCGGTTTTATGGAGGATTTTCGCCGCTTCCAGGGTAAGTCTGTCGGCTGCAACGGAAAGTACGTTGTGGGGGTAGAATACACCGTAATAATCCTTGCCGTTCATCATACCGCAGTCGCCCATACCTCTGGGCATTAAGCCGCGTTCAGATTCACGCTTAGCCTTTTTTGTGCTTTGGCGTGCGCTGTAGTTAAACATTGTGCTGTCGTACATATTTTTATAGTACTTTTTAAGGAAACCTACATCCCCCGTGATTTTATAGTGGTTCATTACGGCGCTTGCCTTATTGAAGCAGGCACTCCGGCTTTCGTGCTCCCAGCCTTTTTCGCTTGCCCAGTTACCGTTTTCCTCCTGAGCTTCAAGGTGCATTTTAAAATCGGAAACAGCTTCCTTGTGGTAACCTAAGGTATCAAGAAGGATATCGCTTTCTAAAGGCTCACCGCTGTTACTGTTTCTGTAGACGTTTGTTCCGCAGGAAATGCCCGTGTTTTTATCACCTATTTCTTCGCGCATTACAAAGAGGTCTGCTAAGCAGGCTTTATAGCAATGCAAAAGCATATCATCGTCGATTTTAATTTCAGTGCCCTTGTTTAACAGCTTTTCCCATTCCTTTAAAGCATTTTTCGTTTCTTTTTCAAAGTCAGTCTTTTTAAGGCTTTCCAGGTTTTCAAAATACTCCTCATAAGGAAGGATAAACCATCCGATTCTCGTATCGCCCTTCTTTATTTTATATAAAGCGCTTATCTTTTTCATTGAGTTATCGCTGACACCGAATTCATCATTTGCCATAGGAGGTATAGTGCCTGTATTCGTTTCATCACCGTCAAGGCCGAACATCAAGTAATCGTTAGCGCCCTGAGCCAGGCAGATGAATTTGTCGGCTCTGCCGTCGTTCATCTTTAAAAGCACGTTATGGTTTATTCCGTCCGCCCAGCCTTTGTTGCTTATTACCCAGCCGTTTAAGTGAGCCATTTCAATAATAACTTCCTTGCTTTCAGGATTATTATTCGTAAGCTCAGCCTTGATTATTATGCCTTTCTTGGCAGCAATGGCAGAAAAAGTAAAGCATACGCCGTTTTTCTCACCCTCAGCAAAAAGGTAAGGCGCGCCGCTAAAGTGGCGGTACCACTTATTAAACTCAGCTCTATCGTTTTCTATTATTATGTCCATAAAGAGCTTTACGTCCATAGGGAAAGTTTCCCATGAAAGGGGATAAATCTCCTTTAAATTTCTGTGGGTCCAGGAAAAGCGCAAACCTTCTTTCATCGCTTCTGCTATTACCTTCTCGCTTGCAGAAGGGCGTGAGAGAGTTAATACGTGAGGTGAACTGAATGCGTAACCAAAATCTATCATAATATATTAAGCTCCTTTCAAAAGAAAGCATAGTTTCATAAACATATTATATCATTATAAATTTTCTATGTAAATGAGTGATTTAAAGTTAAGCAGTTAAAAATAAAAATGTATAGCCGAAAGATTAAAAAAGTGTATATCTTTTTTCAGTTTAATGTGGTATAATCAAAATGCTCAAATACGGATTTTTAAAGGAGATTATAATATGGAATACGGTTTACAGCTTTACAGCGTAAGAGATTTAACAGCTAAGGATTTTGAAGGCACTTTAAAGGAAGTTGCCGAAATTGGCTACAAGTATGTTGAGCCCGCAGGCTTTTTCGGCTACAGCGCTGAGGAAGTTGACGCTATGATGAAGAAGTACGGCTTAAAGGTATCAGGTACTCATACAGGCTGGAGAGAGGTTCTCCATAACACAGAGGAGTGCATCGCTTACCATAAGGGCATTGGCTGCGATACTATCATCATTCCCGGCGCTGACATCTATACTCGCGAGGGCATTGAGGAATTTATCGAGCTTGTTAAGGTTGCTCAGCCTAAAATCGAGGCAGCAGGCTTAAAGCTTGGCTACCATAACCACTGCGAGGAGTTCTACATCCACGGTGAAAAGGGCGATTTATTCGTTCCCTATATGGAGCTTTTAGAGAGAACAAACATCAATTTCGAAATTGATACTTACTGGGCTTATGCAGCAGGTCAGAATCCCACAAAGCTTATGGAAAGAATTGCTGACAGACTTCTTTGCATCCATATTAAGGACGGCTTAAGAGGCGGCGAAGGCAAACCCCTCGGTATGGGCACAGCACCCTGCAAGGACGTTTATAAGAAGGCAGTAGAAATGGGTCTTTTAATGGTAGTTGAAAGCGAGACCTGCAACCCCACAGGTATGGCTGAAGCTGAATTCTGCCACAGATTCTTAGTAGCTCAGGAGTGTAACGACTGAGGTTTGCTCAGAGAATGAAATGACTGAGGTATGCTCAGTGGATAAAACAATGGTTAATTGGAGGAGTTGAATGAAAAAAAGACTGATTCTTATAATTGCCATTGTTGCTGTTTTGATATTTGCTGCATTGCTTATATATTTGAGTGTAAACAATACACCCAGAGAAATAGACGTTAAGTATATTTATGATGAAAATTACCGCGTGAATTTATATCCTAAAAGTGATTATGACGACCCTGATCAATATGACTGCGTTTTATTGACTCTTAATATGCTTATGAGGATAAAGGAAACGCCCTGGGATATTTTCCACGAAGACGTTATCAAAAGCAGTAAAGGCGGCTGTGTTGCGGAGCTTTTGTCCTATAGTGAAATAGAAAAAAACGGACATTGGCGCTTCAAATTAAAAGAAACTGTTTACGGTGATGTTCCGGAAAATGAATTTACGGTAATACACTCACTTCGAAAAAGCTTTGATACAATGTTTGAATTTGAGGTGGGTAAAGAATATTTTATTGCATTTGACCACTATTACAGCGGGCTTTTTGATGCCGAAAAGTACAATATTGTGGGCGGTGTTTATATTCCTGTAAACGAACTTGAAGAAAGCAAATGGTTTAGAGGTGACATACAGTTTTCGGAGGGTACCCGTAAGGTGGACCTTGTCCATTATTTTAAGGAATTTGCCGAGGAATACGGCTACAAAAAGAGTACAAACTAAATAACAAAAAGAAAAGCAGAGGTTAAAATTTTAGCCTCTGCTTTTATATGCTTATTTAATTATCTGCACTTTTCTAAAAGCTCGTTAACAAGCTCTTTAATTCTCTGTACTGCGTTCTCTGTAGGAACGGATTCCTTAATGCTCTTATCACGTGTAGAAAGCTCTATTACGCTCTGCTTCATATTTCTGGGGCTTACAACAACTCTTACGGGCACGCCTAAAAGGTCAGCGTCACTGAACATAAAGCCTGCGCTTACCTGACGGTCGTCATAAATTACTTCTATGCCTGCCTTCTGAAGGTCATTGTAGAGGCTGTCTGCATAAGCTTTAACGTTCTTGTCGTCAGCACGCATTGCACAGAGGTGTACCTGCCAGGGTGCGATGGAAATAGGCCAGATGGGACCGTAATCGTCATGGTGAGCTTCGCAAACAGATGCTGCAAGTCTGCCTACACCAATGCCGTAGCAGCCCATAATGGGGTACTGACTCTTGCCGTTTTCGTCTGTGTAGGTCATACCCATGCTCTCTGTGTACTTTGTACCGAGCTGGAAGATGTTACCAACCTCAATACCTCTCTTTATGGTGATAGAGTGCTTGCCGCAAACGGGGCAGATGCCGCCCTCGGGAATTTTGGCAAAATCGTGGTACTCTACCTTTTCAAGGTCTCTTTCCATATCAAGGCCTTTGTAGTGGTATTCATCCTTGTTAGCGCCGCAGATAAGGTTATTTAAACCTTCAAGGGACTTATCATAAAGCACGATAAAGTCGCCCTCTAAGTCCTTAGGACCAATAAAGCCGGCTGTAATGCCGCTTTCCTCTGTGATAACTGCGGGGTGGATGTCGAAGCCTAAGTAATTTGTTACCTTGGTTTCGTTAACTTCTCTGTCACCGCGAAGGAAGATGATGATGTATTTATCGTCGGAATTTCTCTGGTATACTACAGCCTTGCAGGACTTAGCTTCATCAGCGCCGAGGAACGCGCAAACTTCCTCAATGGTCTTCTGCTCAGGTGTGTGAACAAGCTCTAATGCAGCGGAAACTTCGTCCCTTACGTTTTCTGTAATGCACTCGGCAGCTTCCATATTAGCTCTGTAAGAACAGTCCTTACAGATAACGATGCTGTCCTCACCAATGGAAGTAAGAAGCATAAATTCGTGGGAAACCTTACCGCCCATCATACCGCTGTCGGACTTAACTGCTACAACCTCAGGAATACCTGCACGGCGGTAAACGTTTTCATAAGCCTTGTAGCACTGCATATAGTACTGCTCCAAGTCCTCCTGACTTGTGTGGAAGGAGTAAGCGTCCTTCATTGTAAATTCCCTAACACGGATAAGACCTGCTCTGGGGCGAGCCTCGTCACGGAATTTTGTCTGGATCTGGTAGATCATAAAGGGGTATCTTGTGTAAGTGCTTGCATAGTCCCTTACAAGGTGAACTGCAGCTTCCTCGTGAGTCATACCCAAAACGTGCTTGGCACCGCTTCTGTCCTCAAATCTTAAAAGCTCCTTACCGATGGAGTTGTATCTGCCGCTTTCCTCCCAAAGTGAACCGGGCATAACAACGGGGAAAAGAACTTCCTGACCGTCAATAGCATCCATTTCCTCACGGATAATGTTTTCAATTTTCTGTGTGATTCTCTTTAAAGGCATATAGGAAGAGAAAATGCCGTTTGCCATAGCCTTCATATAGCCGCCCCTGACCATTAATGCGTGGCTGTCAACAACGCAGTCAGAAGGTCTTTCTTTAAATCTTTCGCCAACTAATTTTTCCAGTTTCATATTTATTTCCTCCAAAATATAATTTTCAGAATACAAAAAAGCCCTAAGCCGAATTTTTCAGCTTAGGGCGAACGTTTCAGTCCGTGGTACCACCTAAATTTGCAATTCCGTTTTATGGAATTTGCACTCTCACAGTACGGGAAATATATTTCCGATACCTTCCTCTTTAACGGGAGTCCCGGCAAGGCTTAGTAAACAGACTTTTCTGCTTTTTTCACCTGCGGCTCAAAGATGGGTTCACTGAAGCTTCATAAAGGCTTTCACCTGCCGCCTTCTCTCTTAAATTACGTTTCAGCTACTGTTTCTTATCACAGCTTTTTTGTATTCAGATTAACACAAATTAAATGATAGCATAATTAGTGGGAATTGTCAAACGATTTAATAAATAAAGTATAATAAGGAAGTGAAAATATTTTATTTACCTTTTTACATTTTGAAAGTATAATTTATACTGGAATAATTTTCAAAGGGTGGTTGTATGAACTTTATTATTAAGAAAAGTGATTTAAGTGCCGTATCATTTGCTTGTGAGGAGCTGAAAAAATACCTTAGAATGCTTATGCCAAGGTGCGGTGAATTTAAAATATTTGAAAAAGCACCCGAGAACGAAAAGGTTGAGCTTCTTTTTAATATAGGACTTATGAGCGATATGTCCCTTGATTTAAGGGATGCGGAAAACCCCGAGCTTGATGATGTGGTTTACGTAAAATGTGACGAAAAGGGCGGTACAATAGCGGGCTCCAACGGTGTAAGTGTCCTTACAGCCGTTTACAGATATTTAAAGGAATTAGGCTGCTTCTGGCTTTTCCCCGGTATTGACGGCGAATACGTACCGATTATTGATAAGCTTAAGGAAGTTAATATGCGAAAGTTAGCCTCCTGCCGCTACAGAGGTCAGTGTAACGAAGGCGCAGAAAGCCAAAGATGTATGATGGAGACCATCGACTATAACGCAAAAGTAGTCCTTAATACCTATATGCTGGAGTTTGATATTCCCACAGCTTATTATGATTGGTACTATAAGCACCTTGGAAACGCAGTAAGGGAGCCTGAGCCGATTTCTATAGAGACCATACTCCAGTATAAGCGTATGTGCGAGGCTGAAATAAGCAAGCGCGGCTTAAAATTCCACGATATGGGACACGGCTGGACAGCTGAGCCCTTCGGTCTTTCAAGTACCGCTATATGGGAAAAAGCGGAGCAGGAAATTCCCGACAAGGTAAGAAGTTATTTAGCTGAGCTTAACGGCGTAAGGGATTTATACAAGGGTGTTGCCCTTAATACAAATATATGTATGTCTAACCCCGAGGCAAGAAGCATAATTGCAAAGTATATTGCGGACTATGCCGAAAAGCAGAATAACGTGGATTTCTTACATATTTGGCTGGCGGATTCCTCCAACACTCATTGTGAATGTGAAGTATGCCGCACAAAAACTCCTACAGACTGGTACTATATGCTTTTAAACGATATAGATGCGGAGTTTACAAAGCGAAATTTAAAATCCCACCTTGTGTTTATTGCTTATTATGATACTTTGTGGGCACCTGTAAGTGAAAAAATAATTAATCAGGACAGATTCTCAATGCTTTTTGCTCCCATTACCCGTACCTACAGCGAAACTTACGGCGAGGATGCGGACATTACCAAAGTAAAATCCTTTAAGCTTAACGAGAACGAACTGCCTGAAGGTATGAGCGAGAATTTAGGCTATTTAAAGAAATTGCAGGAAGTCTGGCAGGGTGACAGCTTCGTTTATGAATATCACTTCTGGCAGCAGCAATTTTTGGATTTAAGCGGACTTTACCACGCAAAGCTACTTTATGACGACGTACGCGCTTTGAAAAAGCATAATTTAAGGGGTATTGTGGAGGATGGCTCACAGCGAAGCTTTTTCCCAACAGGATTTTCCTACTACGTTTACGGCGAGACCTTGTTTGATAACGAAGTAAGCTTCGAAAAATTAAAGGAAGATTATTTCTCCCATGCCTTTGGTGAAAATTATGAGGACGTGCTTAACTATTTAGAAAGCGTTAACAGCCTTGTTGACTTCGAATATCTTTCAGGTAATAGGGGTACTTTAAATGAAAAGGGCGAATATTTAAAGTACGTTAACCCCGAATACGTAAAGAAGGCAGAAGAATTAAAGAAAATTGCCGCAGAATTCAGGAATGTGGCAAAATCCCGCCGCTACGGAAGGCACCGCGCCCGGAACGTTTCCTATAATATTATAGCAGAGCACACCGTTTTTGTTGAGCTTGTGTGCGATATAGTAATTGAAGCTGCCAAGGGAAATACAGAAGGTGCCAAGGAAAAATTTGATATCTGGAACAGAGCCTTCTCCGAAAAAGAAGTTTATATTGAAGCAAATTACGACCATTACTCAGCAAATAAAGTTATAAAAAGACTTATTGGTTAAGAGGTAAAAATATGTACGTAGGTGTTTACGAAAGAGAAATAACCCCGCCAATTGGCTGTGATATGCCGGGTTACTACTGTGAAAGGCTCAGCACAGGCGTGCTGGATAAGCTTTACTGCAAGGCGGTTGTGATAAGTGAAAGTGCTGAAAATTCGGAAAACGCTGCTGCCATGGTTGTGGTGGATGCAGTTGAGCTTAACCGTGAGTTTTGCCGTGCTGTGGCAAAAAGGGCTTCAGAATTCAGCGGTATTCCAACGGAGAATATTTCCGTCACAGCTACTCACACTCATTTAGGTGTGCCTTCAGGTGATGCTGTTTCAAAGCGTGACGACGAGTATATGGCATTACTTGTAAAATACTGCGCCGATGCTATATATGAAGCTTCTGAAAATTTAACGGATTGTGACGTTTATTTCGGAATAGGTAAAGCTGAGGGCTTATGCTTTAACCGCGACTACGTTTTAAAGGACGGTACGGTTTGTACAAATCCCGGTGCATTAAAAAATGAAATAGTTAAGTCCTACAGCGGTGTTAACGATGCAGTGCCCGTAGTTTCTTTTAAGGATAAAAAGGGAAATGTTATAGCCGCGTTAATCGAGTACGCCTGCCATCAGGACTGTGTTGGCGGACTTAAGTACAGCGGTGACTACTCAAGCATTTTAAGCTGCGAGCTTAAAAAGGTTTACGGCGGCGATTTTGTTTCCGTATATCTCCCCGGTGCCGCAGGCGATTTAAATAACGTGGATTATATAGGAAATAAAACCCCCGACTACGTCACAATGGGTAAAATCCTTGCAAAAGAGACGGAGAGGGTTATTTCCGAAAGCGAGAAAGTAAATGCGGAAAATATAAAATTAAAGTCGGATTCAGTTAAGCTTAAAATAAGAAGAGCCTCTAAGGAACAAAAAGAGTACGCGGAAAAGGTACTCTCCGACCCTGATTTTAAACTTGACAAGCGCATAATGCTGGATAAAACCATATTGTGGCTTCTTTTGGAATTTGAAAAAAAGGCAGAAACAAATCCTGATTTTGAGGAGCTCCCCGTAAAAATAATTGCCATTAATGACCTTTATATTTTCCTTTTACCGGGTGAGCTTTACCATCAGTTTGAGGATAAAATAAGGGAAAGCTTTAAGGATAAAAAAGTGATCTTAGCGGAGCTTTCCAACAGCGAGGGCGGATATTTCCCCGTGCCTGAGCTTTTCGGAACCTTTGCTTACCCCACACAGCTATGTCAGGGCAGCCGTTTTACACCTGAAAGCGGAGATATCCTTACAGATAAAGCCATAGAACTTGGAAAAGTATTTAAATAAGGAGTAATTATGAATATTTTAGTTGTAGTTGATATGCAGAATGACTTTATTTCAGGCGCTTTAGGTACAGCTGAAGCGAAGCTGATAGTAAATGGCGTAAAAGAAAGGGCGGAAAATTTCGAAGGACTTATATTCTTTACACGCGACACTCATTTTGAGGATTATATGAATACTCAGGAGGGTGAAAAGCTTCCTGTACCTCACTGTATAAAAGGTACCTGGGGTTGGGAAATTTGCGACGAGCTTAAAGAAATAAGCGAAACTACCGAAATTTGCGATAAACCTACCTTCGGCAGCGTGGAGCTTATGGAGAGCATAAAGGAATTAAGCTTAGAGGAAGAGATAGAAAGCATCACTCTTTTAGGTCTTTGCACCGATATTTGCGTAATAAGTAACGCCATGCTTTTAAAAGCCGCCCTTCCCGAAACAAAAATTATAGTGGACGGTACCCTCAGCGCAGGTGTCACACCTATTAGCCATAAAAACGCCCTCGAAGCTATGAAAATGTGCCAGATAGAGGTAATTGAATGAGTTTTAAACAGCAGGCTTAATAACCTGCTGTTTTTTTATTGGACACTATTGACAAAAGAGGTCTATTAGTGTAGACTGTAAATAGAGGTTTACGGTTATAGGCCTATGGAGGATACACGTATATGGAAAATTATAAACTGTGTGAAAGTGACTACAAATTTATGACGCTTATATGGGAGAATGAACCTATTTCTTCCACGAGCTTAGTTCACTTATGCGAAAAAACATTTAACTGGAAAAAGTCCACCACCTTTACCATGATAAAGAAGCTTTCGGAAAAAGGTTATGCCAAAAACGAAAATGCCACGGTAACTTCTCTTATCAAAAGGGAGCTTGTGGAAAAATACGAAAGCGAAAGAATTATTAACGATACCTTTAAGGGCTCGCTTCCAAGCTTTTTAACAGCGTTTTTCGGCGGCAAAAAAATAAGTGAAAAAGAAGCGGAGGAGCTAAAAAAGCTTATTGACGAGTATAAGGAATAAGGAGGCAAAGAATGAAAAGTTTATTTATAACGGTGCTTAATATGAGTATAACAGGCTCCTTTGTTATACTAGCCATAATGCTTGCAAAGCTTTTAATCAAAAAAGCTCCTAAAAAATACAGCTATGTCCTCTGGCTTATACCTGCCTTCAGGCTTATATGTCCCTTCTCATTCAGGTCGGTTTTCAGTATGTTTAGTCTGGATGCTTTTAATGTTACAAATAAGAGCGATACACTGCTCCCCACATTGAACTTTATGTCTAATGCTGAAAAAATGATGCCAAGTTCTCAGGTTATAGCTACAGAGGAAAGTAACTATG
>JAGBID010000111.1 GCA_017935165.1 Clostridia bacterium | reverse complement strand
TGTTTCGGACAGGAGTAAATCCTGTCCCTACGTATATACATTTATTGCGTCGCAGACCATTAACTGCCGAAGCAATATCACTCGGCGATAACCGAATATCACTGCGAAGCAATATCACTCGTTTAGCGAATAAAACTAAAAAAGGGAACCCGCAAAATTCACAAGAAATTTGGGGTTCCCTGATTATATAATTTATTCTTATTTAAAAACTTCGCTGTCGGGCAGGCAAACTGCTATGTAGGTTTTGCCTGTGTTTACCATAAGCTCCTGACCGTCAAGGGTTTCGAACAAAAGCTGCTCCTCGGCGCTATTCTTTGTCCAGGTGATTTCAATTACCTGACCCTTAGTTACGTAGTAGCCCTTGTAGTGGTCGGCATAGATGTCAATTTCCTTTCTGCCTGCTGTGTCACCGTCAAAAATATGTATGTCGGTTTCAAGGAAGAAAAGGTTATCGAAGCTAAGCTGTAAGCCTGAGCCTATGTCCATGTGCTTTGTGCCGTTATGATCCTTGTAGTAAACCTGCTCCTCGGGGTTATAATGGAAATCACTTATATAGCCGCTGCCGAAATCAACGGTAATTTCGCTGCAGGCCTTACCCTCGGGTATAACTTCCTCCGTACTGAACTTGAATGCAAGCTTGCCGATATGGTCCTCGGCTAAGTCTGTGCGCCAGCTCTCGCTTTCCTCTGCCTTTACTGCATATTCCTCGCCCTGGAAGTAAAGGGTATGTTCGTAAGCATAGCCGTTATTGATTCTGTCCTGGTCTCTTTCGAAAACACCCAGGGGGTCGTAGCCTGCATCGTAGGTTTTAATGCCAAGCTCATTGATAATTCCTCTTGCGTGAACCTCGTCCATACCGCAGTGGATGTACTGAGCGTCAAAGCCCTCGGCTAAAATAGGATAGTAGTAACGGCAGCTTCTTATGGAGCAGACGTTTTTAACCTGTGTAAAGTCGCCGTAAAGAGCCATCAAACGGGTTATATTGTATTCAACGGGAATTTCAAAAATAATGTCCGCATCGCTTATACCGTACTGCGGCCAGCTGTCGCTGATATTATTGACGGAAAGAGCTATGGGGCGCTTGTTTATGCCGCCCTCGGTTAAAGTATCAAGACCTGTTAAAAGGTTGGTTTTCTCGTTGGCAACAAGGGTCGTGTCCACAACTTCGGTAACTTCCTCCTCGGGTTCGCTTTCGCTTTCAACCTCGCTTTCAACCTGACTTACGCTTACAACCTCCCCCTCGTCCTCAATTATTGCCTGAGAAACACTTGTGCTTTCACTTTCACTTGAGGTGCTTACCTCTTCCTGACCGCCGCAGGCTGCTGTGCCTAAAATTAAAAGTGCTGCCAGGGTTAAAGTAAGAATTTTTTTAAATAAGGAGTTTTTCATATCCGTTTCCTTTCCGCCTTATAATAATCACAAAGCATTCAATTTACATAAATTTCTAAACTCATAATACCACATCCTTATAATGAATGCAAATTATTTTAACAATTTATTAAATTTGAAAATTATGGCAAAAGCTCTTGACAAAAAGAAAAAATTTATTAGGTTTGAAATTAGAGGCAGTAAGTTTACTGTCTTATTTATTTGAAAGGAGAATTTTATGAAATTAAATATATTTAAAGTAAGTATAGCAACACTGTTCACGGCTGTAAGCGCGGCTTTGGGTAAAATGTTTATCCCTTTGTTCGTGCTTTTTGCGGTGATGCTGCTTGACTATATTTCAGGTATGCTGAAGGCTTATATGAAGGCTGAGCTTAACTCCAAGGTTGGAATTTTCGGTATAATAAAAAAGCTCTGCTACCTTTTGATTGTGGCGGCGGCTATGGCATTTGACTGGCTTATTATGTATTCCGCAGAAACAGTCGGATTTAACTTCGGCTTTGGCGGATGTTTTTTCACGGTACTCGTAACGGTATGGCTTATAATTAATGAGATTTTAAGCATTCTGGAAAATTTAATCGAGCTAAAAGTTCCCGTGCCGGAATTTTTAAGGAAGGCAATTTTATCAGCCAAGCATAAAATAGAAACTGAGCACAAAAATGACAAGGAGGAAAACTGATGGCTATTTTAAAAGGACCCGATATCTCCGTTTTTAACGGACTTGTGGATTTTACAAAGATTAAGGACAAATACGATTTCGTTATTTTAAGGTGCGGCTACGGCTCGGACTTTGTTTCTCAGGATGATGAAAATTTTTTGAGAAACGCCCTTGAATGTGAAAGGTTAAATATCCCCTACGGCGTTTACCTTTACTCCTACGCAGACACAAAGGAGAAGGCTTTAAGCGAAGCCAAGCACGTATTAAGGCTTATTAAGGACAGGGACATTTCCTTCGGTGTGTGGTATGACTTAGAGGATAAGATTTTGCCTGAAAACAAGGAGCTTCTTTCCGATATTGCTGTCACATTTTTGGAGGAAATTGAAAACAGCGGCTACTATGCAGGCATTTACGCATCCCTTTATTTCTTTAATAACAGGTTTAACAAGGAGAAAATTGCCCCTTACGACAAGTGGGTTGCACAGTGGAATAACGAGGATAACTTTAAAGACCCCCACGGCATCTGGCAGTTTACAAGTAAGGCTGAAATTGAGGGACTTGAAGGCAATTTCGATATGAACCTGGCATATAAAAATTACCCCGAGATCACAAAAAATCTCAAGGGTAATGATAAATTTCCCATCCCTGAAAGGATTGAGGTTATTTACGGAAATAAAAAAGCCGAGTATTTATTAAACAAGGTAACTAAAGAATAAAAGCAAACCCCGATCTCGAAAGATTTCGGGGTTTTACCTTGTGTATTTCGCCGTCGATTTTGCAAGAAATTTTGTTTCATACGGTTTTGCTTAAGGTGACAGATGTATTTCACTCAAGGTATTTAAGCACATTGCGGATTTTTCTTTTGGCATTCTTTAAAGCCTTGGAAACAGTTGCGCTTGATACCTCCTTTATTTCTGCTATTTCCTTAATTTTTCTTTCCTCCAGAACAGAAAGAAGAAAATACGCCCTTTCCCTTTCCGTAAGCTCGCCGTTTATGATTCTAACAATCCTCCTTCTTAATTTTTCACGGTCCTCACCGTCATATTCTTCTTTTTCTCTTTGGATAAGCTCCTTTAAATCAAGCATCAGGACCTCCTCCCATAAGCTTTTCGCCTATCGATTTTAAGTCAAGGTACATCTCGAAGTGAAGCCTCAGCCTCCTTTTAATATCATCCTTTTTCTCTGCCTCGCTTAAAGAATATCTTTTTTTCAGCTCTCTTTGTAAGTATTCAATCTTTTCCTTCATCTTCTCTGCTTTTTGGAGATATATTTTCCCCAATTCATAATTTGTCATATTCATCACTCCTAAACCGTAAAACGGCTGCCGATAAAATAAAAGGGAGAGTGGAGCCCTTTATTTTTATCGAACATTTGTTCCTCTATAATTCTATTATAGCGAAACTTTGTTCGATTTTCAAGTGTTTTACCTAAACTTTCACAAATTATTAATTATTTCCTTTTTATTAATTTTTTCTCTTTTATATGGAAATTCTTGAAATAATGTTATATAATAAATAATAGGACATTATGTAAATTTTTAAGCTTACTATTCTTTTTGGAAAGGAACTGAAATTATGGATTTATTAAAGAATTTAGGCGAAATTCTCTCAAGCACTAAAAAGAATATTTCCGAAAAAGGCAAGAAGGCATCCGCTGCTGCAAAGCTGAGAAACATAATTATGACTGAAGAAAAAGCCTGCGAGCGCGCTTATATTGCACTTGGTAAGTATTACTACCACAGCCTTCGCGACAGAAACGACCTTTCCGCTGAACCCTACTGCGCAAGCCTTGACACCAGCAAGGATAAAATAGATAAAGCCGCCAGAAAGCTTGAAATTTACTACAAGGATGAGCCTGAAAAAAACAAGGAGCTTAAGGAAGAAATAAGCGAAATTCTACCCGAGCCTGAGCCTTCCCTTAAGGCTTACGTATACTTAAGGGACGAGGAGGAAAAAGACTTCATACCTGAGGAAGGGGTTCTTGACGAATCCATTGTTACAAATAATAAAAAGGACAGCGAAGAGCTTGATGAATCTCATTTAAGCTTTGAATAATATGGAATTTAATAACAAAGTGCTTTTGGGCATGAGCGGCGGTGTGGACAGCTCCGCGGCTGCCATAAAGCTTTTAGAAATGGGCTTTGAAGTAGCAGGCGTTACCATGATACTTAAGCCTTATAAGTATTTAACCGAAGAAGAAAAGGAAAGCCTTTATAAGGAAGCTGAGGATGCAAAAAGGGTGTGTGAAATTTTAGGCATTAAACACTACGCACCAAGCTTTCAAAAGGAATTTGAAGAGGCGGTTATAAAGGATTTTATTACCTGCTACCTCGAGGGAAGGACTCCTAACCCCTGCGTTAAATGTAATATAAATTTAAAATTCGGCGCTATGCTTCAGTTTGCAAAGGAAATTGGCTTTGACAGAATTGCCACAGGCCACTATGCAAAGCTTGAAAAGGATATAGAAAACGGCAGGACTCTCCTGAAAAAAGCTCCCACCAAAAAGGATCAGAGCTACTTTTTGTACGGACTTAAACAGCATCAATTGGAAAGAGCCATCTTCCCTATCGGCGACATTGATAAGGAAGAAGCACGTGCATTAGCCGAAAAATACAAGCTCCCCGTAGCCAAAAAGCCTGACAGCCAGGAAATTTGCTTCATAAAAAATAATAATTACGTTGATTTTTTAAGCAATTATGCAAATAAACTTCCCACGGAAGGTAATTTTGTTAATGACGAGGGTAAAATTCTCGGTAAGCATCAGGGAATTCACCGCTATACAATAGGTCAAAGAAAGGGTCTTGGCGTCACATTCGGCGAGCCTATGTACGTAAAAAACATTGATGCTAAAAATAACACCGTCACCCTTTCAAGGCTCGAAGGCTTGTTTTCAGACACCTTGTTTGCAAGGGACGTAAACCTTATTGCCCTAAGTGAAATTGAAAAGCCGATTTATGCCGAGGCTAAAATCCGCTACCAGGCAAAGCCCTCCATGGCTTTAATTGAAAAAGTCGGTGAGCTTTATAAATTCACCTTTGAAGAAAAACAAAAATCTGTCACACCGGGTCAGGCTGTAGTGTTCTATAATGGCGACACAGTCCTCGGCGGCGGAACTATAATATAAATACCGAAAGGAATATTATGTCAACCTTTATTAAAAAAGACGTAGCCTGCCCCAACTGCGGCAGCACAAAGAAATTAACAATAATCTCCGCTGTTAACTCCCTTGAAAACCCCGAGCTTAAGGAAAAAATCCTTAAGGAAAGCTTCTTTGATTTCGAATGCCCAAGCTGTAACTACCGCTGCAGCCTTATGTACCCCACAATTTACCATGACCCCAAAAAGGGCTTTATGGTTGGTTTATACCGCTCAGGTACAAAGGGCAGTAAGGTGGAAGCCCCTGCCTCTATTAATGCCCTTACAAAAAGAAGAGTTAAGGATTTAGCTGAGCTCAAGGAAAAAATTCTTATTTTCGATAATAACCTTGACGACATTGCTGTGGAAATGGTTAAAAACGCCATCCTTGAGGTATTTAAAAAGTCCTACGAAAATGAGAGCGTTAAGGCATACTTCACTAAAACAGGCGAAAACGGCGGACTTGAGTTTGCAATTTTCTGCGGTAAAAACAAAACTCCCCAGTACCATTTAAGCAAGCGTGAGGTTTACGATAACTGCTGTGAAATTCTCCGTTCACTTAACTACAAGGAGCCTTCCGGGGATTTCCTGCGCGTTGGTCCCACCCTTGCAAACGAGCTTTTAACCAAGTATAAGAACAACTAAAAGCTGAAAGGAAACAGAATTTTGAAACGAATAACATCAATCTTGCTGCTTGTTTTGTTTTTGTTTTCAGCTTTCCCTTTTTACTCCTTTGCCGATGAGGCCCATAGCGACGACGCCTTAAGGCTTGAAAACAGCGATAGCGGTACCGCTGAATCCGATAACGGCGAGGAAAACAAAAAGGAAGATAAAAAAGACGAAAACAAGGTAGGCTTCGAATACGAATTCGAGCACACAACAGAATCCTTATGCCTTGTTAACCTTGATACGGGCATTACCGTGTTCACGGAAAATGCTAACGAGAGAAGAGCTGTAGGTTCACTTACAAAAATAATGACCTACATAATTGCTTACGAGAATATCCCCAATATAGAGAATACAAAAATAACCATCACTCAGTTTATGATTGAGAAAACCTTGTATCTTACGGATACCTCTCCCACCTATCTTTTAGGCGAGGAAGTAAGCGCTCTTGACCTTTTGCATCTGCTTATGATACCTTCGGGTAATGATGCGGCGGTTGCCTTTCAGACTTATATTGACACTCTTTACCCCGAAAATGAATCAGGCTCCTATTTTATCGACCTGATGAACAAGAAGGCTAAGGAGCTTGGCTGTGTTGATACCAACTTTTCCAACACCTTAGGCCTTGATGACGGCGGTCAGAACTACAGCACAGCTTCCGATATGGCGAAAATTGCCCTGCACGCTTCTAAACTCCCCTATTTTTCCGAAATAGTTAACAAAACTTATTACACAATTCCTGCAAATGAGTTCTGTTATTACGACAGAACGGTTTATGCCACAAACTATATGCTTACCCACGCAAATGATGACGAGAGCTTCTACATCTATGCAACGGGTATGAAGGCAGGCTTTACTGATGCTGCAGGCTACTGCGTGGCTGCTTCCGCAACTTACGGTGGTTACAGCTATGTCTGTATTGCGCTGGGCGCGCCCTTGTATGACGAAAACGGTTACTACGTCCGTCCCAACGGTGCTATGGCAGACGCTGCCAATATGTTCAGGTGGGCGTTTACTCAGGTAAGCCTTAAGATTATTGCCAACGAGGGTGACCTTTTGGGCGACGTGGACGTGCTTTACTCCTGGGACGTTAAGAATTTACAGCTTGTTGCCAGAGAAACAATATACACCTTACTGCCTGACAAGGTCTCCGTTGCCGCACTTAAAACAGTTATCGACGTACCCGACAGCGTGGAGGCACCCATCAAAAAGGGTGAAAAAATCGGTAAGGTTTCCTATTATTATGATGACCAGCTGATAACAACAGCGGACCTTATTGCAAGCAAGTCCGTGTCACGAAGCGAGGTTATCCACACCGTTGAAACCGGCAAGGAGATTATGAACTCAGGCTGGTTCAAGGGAATTTTAACTGCGGTTATCATACTGCTTGCTTTGTACTTTGTTCTTTTATGGCGAACAAACAAAAAGAAACAAAAAATGCGCCGCATTAAGCGCCGCAGAAATCTGTGATAATATTTAAAGAACGATTAAAAGGCGCACTCTGTAAGGATGTGCGCCTTAGTTTTATTAACCTGAATGGCCTGCGACGCAATACAGCCTTCCCCTTGAGGGGAAGGGGGACCATCGTAAGATGGTGGATGAGGTGTTTTCGTTTAATGACACTCCCGCCACCTCATCCGTCACTCCCGTCGGTCGTGCCACCTTCCCCTCGAGGGGAAGGCAGCATTGTATTGTAATATTATTTTATGAAACGATGTCCTCGCATTTTATGTCAACCATTTTAAAAAGGTCCTCGGGTGAAAGCTCCACCTGATAGCCTATTTTTCCCGCGCTGAACATAATGGTATCGAAAAGCTGGGCGGTCTCGTCAATAACTGTTGTAAATTCCTTTTTCATTCCGATTGGTGAACAGCCGCCGTGAATATAACCCGTAAGGGGTAAAAGCTCCTTGCTTTTTATCATCTGTATATTCTTTTCGCCTACGGCTTTCGCCGCCTTTTTTAAGTCAAGCTCCTTAAGTACGGGCACCATAAACACGTAGTGCTCGCCGCCCGCACCTACGGTAACAAGGGTCTTGAACACCATGTCGGGGTCCTGGTTAAGAACCTTCGCCACGTCCGCGCCGCTTATAACGCCGCTGTCCACGTAATTATAGATTTTATAATTGATGCCCTTAAGGTCAAGTAGGCGCATCACGTTGGTTTTTTCCTGCTTTTTCATCTGTTTACTTCCTTTTTATCCGTTCTTTCAAGAAGGTAGTCGACGGAGACCTTATGGAAATCCGCCAGCTTTATGAGGATTTCAGTAGGAATATCAAGCTCACCGCGTTCATAATTGCTGTAAACACGCTGGCTACATGAGAGTATCTCCCCCATTTTCTTTTGTGTAAGGTCACTGTCTTCCCTTAAATCCCTGATTCTCCTGTATATCATAATTTCACCTTTATATCTTTTTAATAACATTATATCTTAGCGGATTATCCACTATTGACTTTTAGCGGAATTTCCGCTATATTAATATTATTAAAACTAAGGAGATAAATATGAAAACTATAAGTGACTTTTACTGCGGCAGTTTTCACCCTGCAGATAAATACGTAATTAGAGATTCAAAATATATGAAAATCAGTGAGAAAATTGAAAAGCTTGAAAGAGAGATTTTATCATCACCTGAAGGTGAGAAATTCAAACCCCTAATAAGAGATATCGAGGAGCTTAACTGTGAACTACTGTCTATTACAGACGAGGAAAGCTTTGAGGAGGGTATGCGTTTCGGTATCAGACTTATATGCGACGTCTTTTACGGAAAAAGTGAAAATTTCAAAGCTATGGGTGAATAGTTTTATTATAAATTGGGATAAACTTTTTCCCCAACCCCTCAGTCTCGTAAAGTGTTGCTCGACCACCCTCCCACGTTGTGTTCTCGGCTCCATAAATTCGAAGAATTTTAGCAAGAGGGAGCTG
>JAGBID010000110.1 GCA_017935165.1 Clostridia bacterium | reverse complement strand
ATTGCTTCGCAGTTATATTATGCTACGCATAGTTATATTGCCCTTCGGGCAGTTTTAATGGCGGATATAATATCACGAAAACCGATAGGTTTTCATATCACTTTGCCGAAAGGCAAAATATCACTGTGAGACCTGTCTCACAATATCACTTATTATTCTTATCTTTAAGATAGGTTAATTTTAAAGTATGTAACCCACTATGACACTTTCAAACCGAAAGTGTCAATTTTTATATAAAAAGAAAGTAGGGAGAACACTTCTTTACGAAGTGTCTCCCTACTCGGAACTCTTTTCTTTTGCCCAAATTTACTTAACTATTTCAATTTCGTCGGGGGCGTTTATCACTAAGTATTCGCCGTCATAATAAACTTCCACCTTGCCGTATGGTGTAGGATAAGTGCCCCTGACCCATTTTAAGCCTGATAAATTCGGTTTTATACTGAGCTTTTTGCAGCCGGGTTCAAGGATTTCAACACCTAAAACATACCTTAAAAGGAAAGGTACGGGACCTGATGACCAGCCGTGGCAAAGACTGTGGCGAAGCTGCTTATAGCAATATCCGCCGTAGGTAGCGTGAACGTCCACCTTACCTTCAGGTACGAACTCATCAATTCTGCCTGCGTTTTCTGCCCACTTGATGTCAAAATCCTCCCAGAATGTGGTAGCACCTAAATCAAGCATTGCGCCGTAATAATCACGGATATCATTAACTGCGCCCTCAGTATTACCTGCAAGAGCCTTAGCACATAATGTATAAAAGCTGTAGAAGGTAGTGTAGCCCCGGGCTCCGTCAAGTGAAATAACCTTTTCTTCAACTTCTTTGGGGTCAACAATGCCGCTCATTGCAATTAAGCCTGCAGCAGCCTTGGAAACACCCTGTAAATCGGGCTGGTGCTTTTTAAGCTTTTCGGCACCCTTTAAGGCGTTTTCCTTAGCTTCATTTTCGCCTAATGCTTCAAACATAAGGGCACATTTATCAAGAGTGATTTTTAAAAGTCCCTGCAAGCCGCAATGCATTGCCGCACGATTTTCGCTGTCGGGCCAATTCAGGAAGCGGTTTTCGGGAATATTTTCCGAGCCGTTTTCGTCTATAAGCTCAGTTAAATACTTAGTAAGCTCCTTTAAGTAAGGCGCCTGCTTTCTTAAATAATTAAGGTCGCCGTTTTGCATAAAATATTCATAGTGGCACATTATCCACCACATTGAATAGGAGCTTATACCGTTCATCCAATTACCTACGGGAGTTATGTCACGGATAAAGTCAAGGCTTTTACCCACAACCTCATTCTTACCGAATACTGAACAGATTGTCATAACCTCGGGATGCATATCGCCAATCCACACAAGGCGGTCACGCTTTATTCCGTCCCACATATATTCCTGCATATTAAGGTGGGCGGTGTAAGCGGCGGTATCGAAAATATTGTTGATGGTTTCGTCGTTACATTCAAATGAACCTATGTAGTCGATATCTCGGTAAATAAACACAGCTTCTAAAGCCTTAAAGGAAAGACTGCAGTTTTCACCCAAAAGCTCTATGTAAACAAAGCGGAAGCCTGTTTCGTTTGTCTCGTTATCGGAAAGGAAGCCAAGGTTTAGCACCATATCGCGGTTTGCGTGGTCGTTCCTTGTATTGTTTATGCCAATGGGAGTTATAGCCTCGGTAACGGATTCACCGAAACGGACTATTACGTTATTCCTTTCAGGGCTTGAGCTCTGTGTGCAGAGCCTTAAGCTGCCGTGAATTTCCCTGCCGAAGTCAAGGAGAATGGCAGCGTGCTCGCCTTTTTCATTTACAAACTTAGCACTTCCTGTATCCTCCAAAGCAGCCTGACCGAACTTAGGCTTTAAAAGCACTTCAGCATTTTCTACCGTTCCCCAGGTTTTCATTATTCTTACAGGAGTAAGGTAGCTCCTTTTTCTCGGGTCCTTATGGGTTGAATTCTTAATTTCGAATTTCTTTAATACTTTCATATTATCTTAACCTCTTTAAAATATCTATTATCTTTTTTGCGTAAGGGTCGCCCTCGTCCGAAGTAATTTTACTGATTGCGCTACCGTTATGATAATGATGAAATTTCCAGAAGTCGCAGTCTGGTATCCTAAAAGGCTGAGCCTTGTCTATCTCGGATATAGCGGACTCTAACTCTTTGTAATCAGAATCGTTTATATTTTTCCATACAGGTTCACTTAAACCGGATTTATTGTACTTGTATCTTACGGCACAACGTTTATCTTTGTATATTTCATATTCGGTATAGCTCCAGTAGTCACTGTCCTGAAAATTTGCTGAACCGTTATGTAAAGTTGCGGTAAATATATGTCTGTCGCCGTCGGTAACATCGTCTATAGGAACATTTACAGCTTCTTCCTTTTTATCCTCACTGAATATTATTGAAAAATCCTCGCCCTTGTCGATTCTATGAAGTTTTTCCTGAAGGTTCGGGATTTCACGCTCGGTTATATCCGCCAGCACCTCATCAATTATTGTGGCGGCACTGATTTTTTCAAGTATGGCAGGGTCCATTTCAAGGTATTTATAGAGCCTTTTGTACTTTGTTTCGGCTGAAGCTCTTGCAAATACGTAAAGGTCCCTGACTCCCTTAAGCCATTTGTGCTTGCTTACAAGGAAAGATGTAAGCTCAGTAAGCTCAGGGGAATTATCTACAGAGCCTTCCTTTTTGTTTACGGTGTCGCCGTTTTCGGAATAAATCTCAAAGCTCCACTTCATACCGCCTTCAAGCTCATCAGGCTCAAGGGCATCGGTATTACCGAGAAGCTCTGTGAAGGTTTCAAACTCTTCCTCGGTTAACTTAAACATTAAATCCTTTTCAAAGCGCTCTTTTCCGATTATGTTCTGGCAGTAATTTTCGCCTTCGTCATAATCGTAGACTATTTCCATAGTACCGTCGGTATAAATATCGTATTCAACCCTAAGCAAGGCGCCAACACCGGACTCTTTTTCGTCCATATCCTGCTGCTCTGCACAGAAAAATATGTAGGGAAGCTCTTCTGCTTCTTCAATTACAGGCTCAGGAGTTTCATTTTTCTCCGTATCCTCCTTATTGGCGGCAAGCATTTCCCTTAATCTTTCAATGGAATATGTAACACCGCAAAGGGAACATACCGCTCCTGAGCAATCCATATTCATAATAAGCTCGGAAGAACAAACGTCGCACTTAATTTTCATAAACTCAGGTCATTCCTTTCAGGTATTAATAGTAAACTTATGCTTACAATTTGGGTTACCGCAGGTCATAACTATTTTACCTACGCCAACAGGACCTTTGTTTTTAGCCGAGCACTTGGGACAGGTGTAAACCGTCATCTCCGGTGCTTTTTTATTATCTGCAGGTTTCTTTGCTTCTGTGTTTTTCTTTTCAAGGCACTTATTGCAGAGCATTTCCTTGGGAAGCTCATTTGTGTTTACAAACTTACTGCCGCATTCAGGACAAACGTGAGCGTATACCTTAGGAGTGGAGGAAGTACCCTTATTTATGTTTGATTTTGCGGTCTTTTCTGTTTCAAGCTTAGCTGTACATTCCATACAGATGCCTGTGGATTTATTTACGTAAGCAGGCATTTCCTTACCGCACACCTTACATTTCTTTGTTGCGGGAGCTTTTTCCTGCTGCTTCTTTTTGGCTTCACACTCAGTGCATAACATAGACTTGGGGTACTGCTTTGTATTGACAAAGCTCTTGCCGCACTCAGGGCAAGTGTGAGCATAGTTCATGGGAGTTTTTGTTGCTGAGGCACCTGACGTATTCTTTACTGTGTTATTTACGTTTGTATTGGTGCTGTTTACGTTTGTTTTGACTGAGGTATTATTTCCTTTTTTTGCCTTATAAGCTTCCTTGCGGCATTTATCACAAATCTTAACCTGAGGATTTTTGGCATAGGAAGTATAGCTTACACCGCACTTGGTGCAAACGTGGGTGTAAACCGCAGGAGAGCTTGTGGATTTCTGTGTATTTGAACTGCTTGCGCTGTAGGAAGTATTGTTATTTGAGCTTGAATTATTTACGTAATTATTTACGTTATTATTTGCTTTACTGCTGCCTTCTGACTTACTCTTTTTAATTCTATAAACAACAAAAGTTATTATAGCGGCAGCAATAATCGAAATAATAAAGGGTGCCGGGTTATTCTTTATCTCGTCAATAAAGTTTCCTGCAGCAATAACTATGGCGAATATCACCACAGCTGCAATACCGCAGCCAAAGTCATTATCAAGGCAGCCTGCCGCTGCATCTGCACGGCTTTCGTTTTTCCTTCTCTGCTCTTCCTCCTGACGCTGTCTTTCTTTTTCAGCTTCCTTCTTTTTCCAGTATTCATCGGGGTCTTTCACGTAGCCTGAAGGTCCGCCTGTAAAGATTTTAAAATAATCGTCATAGGTGTAAATTTTACCGTTCTTTATGTAAAGGATAGGTCTTGCCGAGAAATTTGCATAATCCTCGCCGTATATTTCTGTTACGTCTTCTTTAACTTTTATTTCACCGATAGGTACTGCTGAGAAATTGGCATAGTCCTTACCGTAGATTTTGCCCGTATTATAATTTATATAACCCATGGGCACGCCGCCCATAATTTTATAGTATTCGTCTTTGTCATAGATATAGCCCTTATCGTCAATTATAATGCTGGGACAGCCACCGAATACTCGTGTCCATTCCTTTGGTGTGTAAATTTCATACATAATTATTCTCTCCTCATTTATCTGTATAGGTATAAACTTCGCCGCACTCGAAGTATTTAGCTTCTATACCTTCAATTTTTTCGTTTATCATATCAGTTATAAGCTTCATTCCGTCACGCTCGGAACCAATGTGACCCATTATGATAAGGCACTTATTAAAGCCTAAGTCGTTTGCATCCCTTGCATATTCACCCAGAGCCCACTCGCAGGCTTCACCTGTCAACAGAACTTCCGTTTCTTCTCTTTTTAATTCCTCAAACACTCCGCCGGGAGTACCGAACATTCCGCTTATTTCCTTGCAGGGTCTGTCTGCCGTACCGCAAATTCTTAAGTGGGCAATACCAAGCTTTTCTTCTATATGCTTTGCTATCTGCCTTGGGGTCATTGCCTTATTTAAATGGATTCTTACTAAATCGAACACATCTGTTCTTTCAACATTTCCGTCAAAATCCATATATTTAAGCATACCGTCCGCTATCATATCGGTTTTTGCGCTGTGGGGGTAATCGTGATAACGGTAAATAACAAGGCCTGACTCCTCTATAAATTTTCTTTTGAGGCTTTCTATCTTTTCGTCTGAGTGCTCATCCATATGGTTATAATAGGTGGGCTCGTGGACAACCAACAGCTCAGCGCCCCATTCTTTTGCAGCTTTAACCACCGGAATTGTAGCAAACATCGAGACTGCTACCTTTTTAACTTCCCTTTGCTCGTCACCTGCTTTTTTACTGTCGCATGTTACTTCATATCTTTTGTCTGTAGAAAAGGAGAAAAGCTTCTCCATAATTTCAAAGGCTTTCATATTATCGCATCCTTTAATTTTCATTTATTTAATAATACCATTTTATGTATTTTTTTACAAGTAAAAGAAGATTATTTTAACAAGTTAAATCGCAAAATATCTCTTGACAAACAAGCTCCCAAGGAGTATTATATACATCAAACCGATGATTAAGAGTAGTACTGCAAATTAAGTTTTCAGAGAGCCGATGGTTTGGTGTGAATCGGCAGCAAGATTTGTTTGGAATGGACTTATGAGGGCGGCCGAAAGCAATTGTAATCATTGCAAGTAGTAACCGACGGGAAACGCACCCGTTACAAAGCGGATAACATTGATGGATGTTAGTTGAGCCTGACTTTATGTCAATTGGGTGGCACAGAGATTTTCCCTGTCCCAATATTGGGGCAGGTTTTTATTTTGCCCTTTAGCTGCTTCATCCTACTTTATTAAGAAAGGATTTTTATTATGAACAAGAACTTTACCGAGATCCCCTACAAAATTTACCTTGAAGAAGACGAGATGCCTAAAGCATGGTATAACGTAAGAGCAGATATGAAAAATAAGCCTGCTCCCCTTTTAAATCCCGTTACACACGAACCGGCTACATTAGATGAGCTTAAGAAGGTTTTCTGTACAGAGCTTGCAAAGCAGGAGCTTGACGACACAACTGCTTACTTCCCCATTCCCCAGGAGATACTTGACTTCTATAAGATGTACCGTCCCTCCCCTCTTGTACGTGCTTATTGCCTTGAGAAGAAGTTAGATACACCTGCACATATCTACTATAAGTTTGAAGGTAACAATACCTCAGGCAGCCATAAGCTTAACTCCGCTATTGCTCAGGCTTACTATGCTAAGAATCAGGGTCTTACCGGTATGACAACTGAAACAGGCGCAGGCCAGTGGGGTACTGCTCTTTCTATGGCAAGTGCTTATTTAGGCCTTGACTGTAAGGTTTATATGGTTAAATGCTCCTATGAGCAGAAGCCCTTCAGACGTGAAGTTATGCGTACATACGGCGCTAACGTAACTCCATCCCCCTCAATGGAAACTGAGGTAGGCAGAAAGATTAATGAAGAATTCCCCGGTACAACAGGCTCCCTCGGCTGCGCTATCAGCGAGGCTGTTGAGGCTGCTTCCAAGAATGAGGGCTACAGATACGTTTTAGGCTCTGTTTTAAACCAGGTTGCTCTTCACCAGTCTATTATCGGTCTTGAAACAAAAACTGCTCTTGATAAGTATGGCGTTAAGCCCGACATTATTATCGGTTGCGCAGGCGGCGGCAGTAACCTTGCAGGTTTAATAGCTCCCTTCTGCGGTGATATGCTCAGAGGTGAAGCTGATTATCAAATTATCGCTGTTGAGCCTGCCTCCTGCCCCACAATGACAAGAGGTGTATTCGGCTACGATTACTGTGACACAGGCCGTGTTTGTCCTCTTGCTAAGATGTATACATTAGGCAGCGGTTACATTCCTTCCTCCAGCCACGCAGGCGGTTTACGTTACCACGGTATGAGCCCCGTTGTTTCTCAGCTTTATCATGACGGTTACCTTACTGCTAGAAGCGTAACACAGACAGAGGTTTTCGCAGCTGCTACTGAATTTGCAAGAGTTGAAGGTATCCTCCCCGCTCCCGAAAGCAGCCACGCTATTAAGGTTGCAATTGATGAAGCTATGAAGTGTAAGGAAACAGGCGAAGAAAAAGTTATCGTATTCGGCTTAACAGGCACAGGTTACTTCGATATGTATGCTTACCAGAAGTTCAATGACGGCTTAATGGGTGACTACATTCCTTCTGATGAAGAAATTAAGGCAAGCACCGATAAGCTTCCTAATATTTGATTCCAACGAAGTTTATTAAATTGTATTAAAAAGCTATAATCATAGTAATACATATTTGCAGTATAAATCAGGCAGGTACTAAAAGTATCTGCCTTTTATATTATTGACATTTTTTATAATTTGATATAAAATTACATAGTAAATCACATACGCAGAGTTGTCCGAGTGGTCGATGGTGCAGAACTCGAAACATAGTCGGTTCTGTCACTTAGCCTTCTCCGTAAACCCTTTATTTATCGAGGTTTTAAGGACTTCGGTTTGCACGCTCACGAATCTGCATCTCGCAGTTTTCTCGCAATTTGGTATCAAGGCGCAAGCCTATACAATTTTATATGGAGACGTATCGAAGTGGTCATAACGGGGCTGACTCGAAATCTTCTTCGTCAAACGGAAGTCAATCTTCCAAAAAGCCTTTAACTGTGCGGTTTTCGGGCATTCCATCGTTTCTAAAACAACCCCAGTTCTAACGGGAATTCTAATACAACTGAATATTGCGTTAATCTCGGTATGCCGAGTTAACATACATGGAGACGTATCGAAGTGGTCATAACGGGGCTGACTCGAAATCAGTTAGGGAGCAATCCCCCGCGAGTTCGAATCTCGCCGTCTCCGCCAACGGAACCCTTGAAAACCCAGTGTTTTCAAGGGTTTTCTGTATT
>JAGBID010000109.1 GCA_017935165.1 Clostridia bacterium | reverse complement strand
CAAAATCCTGAAAAGACGGCACTTTTAACCACAAAAATCAGTTTAGTTTCGATATTAAAAAAAACAAAAAAATACACAAAATCTGAAATCAAAATGAAACAGCCCCCCTCTACCTTTGCAACCTGTCACTTGAGACAGGTTCTGGGCATTTCTTCTGCGTCCTGGCAAACCGCAAGTGAAAACCTGAACGGATGTTCAGCTTTTTGATCCCCTCTGTGGATTGGAGTACACGCAATGCGTGACTCTCAGGGCAAGAAGATGGGTAAAACAGCAGGTAACGCTGTATGGCTTGACCCCAACAAGACTTCTCCCTTCGATTTCTATCAGTACTGGAGAAACGTAGACGATGCTGACGTTCTTAAGTGCATCAAGATGCTTACATTCTTACCTATGGAAGAAATCTATAAGATGGAATCCTGGGAAGGCAGCCAGCTCAACACAGCAAAAGAGATTCTCGCTTACGAGCTTACAAAGCTTGTTCACGGCGAGGAAGAGGCTAACAAGGCTCAGGAGGGCGCAAGAGCTCTCTTCGGTAAGGGTGCAAATACTGATAATATGCCCACTACTGAAATTTCTGCAGACCAGCTTACAGACGGCAAAATCGGTATCCTTGACCTTATGATGGCTTGTTCACTTATTCCTTCAAAGGGCGAGGGCAGACGTCTTGTTCAGCAGGGCGGTGTGGCTGTAAATGATAAGAAGGTTACAGACGTAGCTTTTGCTTTAACAGCTGAAGATTTTGCCGGTGGCGACGTTATCATTAAAAAGGGTAAGAAAGTATTCCACAAGGCAATTTTAAAGTAATTAAATATTAAAACAAAAGGTACGGAGTTTAAATTCCGTACCTTTATTTTTATCTTTTTATAAGATATGGTGTTTCTAAAATACCTGATGGCATCTTGAAGCCTTCAAACATGTTGCCAAGGGTGTTGGCAACGCGCAGAGTAATTTTATGGTTGCCTTCACTTAATTCGAGGGGAATATCATAAGGCGGGTAGATAGCACTGCCTTTAAATTCACCATCTACGTAAACTTTAACTGCGCCCTGTAATTCGGGAATAATTAAAGTAGATTTACTAAATCTCTCAGGAATTTCCACGTTAAAATCATAGTCCACATAGCCGGAGTAGAGGGGCTGACCCTGCTCTGTCCAGGATGAGTTGGTTTTAAGCTTGGTGCTTCTGTTTGAAAGAGTAACTTCGGCATTTTCGGGAACGTACATCTGGAAAGAAAGCACACCGTAGTGATAATTCGGTTTACCTGAAGTTGTGATTTCAGCATCAAAATCACCGCGTAGGTAAATATTATCCGGTGTATCTACTTCTTTTCCAAGCTCAAGCTTTATAATATGATTTCCTTTTTTCACTTCAAATTCATAAGAATAATAAATATCATCAAAAATATTTACTGCTTTATTACTTATAAGCTCTGTTTCATCAAGGTAAACTTTATTTAAATTCTTAATAAACTTGTGTGAGAAAAGAAGTTCGAGATTACCTATATCCTCAGTAACAGTAAAGGGGAAAAGAGGAGTGTTTATTGGGGGATCATTTAAAGCTTCAAAAGGCTTTTTGACCCATCCTGCAGAAAGAATGAAGAAGATTCTTTTAGTAGGCTTAACAAGAGAGAAACCGCGTCTGTTTTCATCTTCCCAACGCATAAGGGGGATAATATTCTTCTTTTCAAACTTAACTTCTGCTTCACCGGAAAGGTAAAATTTCTCGGTTTTATCTTTAATTTCATTGAAGCTATCAAAACCGCCGCCAAAGAATGCAATTTCGCCTGAAGTTAGTGAAATGTTATAGTTTTTACCGTCAAAAGTAAGAGTTCCTTTTGCAGTTTCGTCGCTTTCAATGTTTGCTGCAGCTAATATTTCACTGCCGTCAGGAAGCAAACGGCGCATAAACATAAGCTTGTTATTACCCTGCCATTTTATGCCTGTGGGGAAATCGGTTTCAATATTATCAATTTCATCAGCTTCGTAAATTTTTAAACCGAGGCTTTCAATTTCGCTTCGAGTTTCTTTACTAAGGGGCAATGAAGGGTTTACAACTGCCTTTAATTCTTTGTGCTTTTTAAGAAGACCCTTAAGGTCCGAAATAATAAATCCGTTTGTAAAATTATTGAGCTTTTTGGCAACGTCAAGTGTTACGCGGCTATCTGCAATATTTTGCCAGATATATTCGGTAGGGTCAAGAAGTGCAATATCCACCTTAAGCTTACCCTGAGAGCAGATATAGGTGTTTCTTGCAATCATATCGTTAAAATCTTTAATAGAGAAAGCTGTGTGGCTGTGGCGGGAAAATGCATGAGGAGCAAAGAATTTAGTTTCGCCGTGAAGCTTAAAGTGATAAGCGTGGTAAACTACTAAATTTACTCCCTGCATAATTTGGTAGGAAGCGATGTTTCTTAAATCCTTGTAGCTTGAATTCCAGTTAACGCCTGCAAACATCTCACACATTGTGCCCTTAGCATCATATAGGTACGCACCGGACTGTGCAAGCTTCGCGCGAAGGTCTGCGTAGGTATCGTAGAAAATTTCTGAGCGACGGTGTTTATCGTCTCCTCCCCAAATAGCAGCGCCAATGTTAAAGCGTTCTTTAAGCATAAGTCTGCCACCGTTAATTTCCAGCATTTCGTGGTCAGTACCGGGGAAATCCGCAAGCCTGCCTGCATCAATAGCCTTGCCTTCACTAAAAACGGAGTTAAATTCCGTCATATCGGGGCTAAAGGGAGTGGTGGCACCTGAATGGAAGGTGTAAAGAAGTCCGTTCTCACGGCACCAGTGGTAGTTACTTTCGAACCAACTCATGTATAAATTACCCGCGTGTTCCCAATAATCGTGGGAATATTTTGTTTGTTCACGCTTTAAAACAGAGGGGAGGTGGGGGTAAATATCGTAGCCGTATTTATTTAAGAAACTTTCTCTAAAATTCCTTGACCAAGGGAAGTGGTTGTGTTGAGGGGAATCTGCATTAAAAATATCAGAGTTTACACGTCTGTTATCGGCATCGGAGAATATACCAACAACGGTAGTTCCAAAGTATTCACCGAATCTCTTTTTATATTCCTCATATACGTATTTCTGGAATAAAAGTGCGCTTTCCTCCTCTTCAAATGAAGGGAAGCCCCAATTTGCTTCAAGTATTTTTATTTCGCCATCAATAAGCTTTAAGTGGAGTGGAGTAATGTGCGGGGCGATTTTCTTAAGTTTGCCGCCAATATCACCCGGAGGCGCCTGATAATCATCGTTAAGCCATACTCTGAAGTTTAAATCTTTGGCAGCTTTAAGGCAGTTGCCTACCATATTAAACCAAGGCTCTTCAAAATATAAATCTCTTGTGAAGCCTTCGGGCGGACGGTTAAAAAGAACTATACCGCCGTAGCCTTCCTTTTTCATATAAGAAAGGTCCTCGTAGAATTTTTCGTAAGTCAGCTCGTTTTCATCACGGGTTGTTATAAAGTAAAACGGAGCAGGTCTTTTTAAATCGACTTCTTTTGGATCAATGTATTTCATATTTACCTCAAAAAGTGAATTTGTAGGTATCCTGATAGCCGTAATCTCGGTGTAATTCCTTGCCGTCAATTATATAGTCGGCGTCAACTGTGATATATCGGCTTTCTGCTGAATTGTCTGTTAAAATCAAATCTCTGAAGCCCCACAAGGAATCAGTAGCAGGCTTTTCACTTGAGTAGGAGTAGTTACCCGTCATAAGCATCATTTTGCCGAAAGCTTCACGCATATCCCATACTTTAGAAACGTGAATGTGGCCGCACATCATAGCGATAATTCTTTTCTCATTTTTACAGAATTCCTTAAATTCTTCGCTTTCGTTTCTCGGGTCATAGAAATGTGAGCATAAAAATACCTTTTTGTCGGGATACTTATTCATTAAATTTTTGATTCTCTCTATATTTACAGGCTTATAGGTGCCGTCGGAGTGTTCTTTAGGGTCAAGTACACCCGCGTATGTATCATCAAGAATAAAGAGATAGTCATCTAATACTGCATAGGTTTCTCTTTTACCGCCCGTGAATTTCTCCCAATCCTCGTGGCCGTATTGCTCATGGTTACCGGGAATCATATAAACGGGTATGCCCATTTCTTTTATTTCGCTTAAATAATCATCTACAAAATTCTTGGTGTTGCTAAGACCCTCTCTTAAATAAGAACCGCCTATATCAAAACCCAGTGATCAAGGGAGTAATCGCCAAGAAGTAAAAGCATCTCAAAGGGGTCCTTTTCGTACTCCTTTTTTACGTCCTCAATAAATCTTTTAACACGCTTGCTGTTCTCCATACCGTACCAGTCAACATGGCATAAATGAATGTCAGAAGCTACCAAAACACGTTTTCTGTCCATAAAAGTCCCTCGCTTTAAAATTGTTAACTACATTATAAACTTTAAAACGCAAAATTACAATGATTTATTTACATCACAGCTGTTTATTGTTATAATTTAAGCAGAAAGTTAAGGGGTTTGTAAAATGAAGAATAAAGTTTTTGCTATTATAATACTTTTGGCTGCTATGCTTAGCGTTACCAATATAATTTTTCCATGTATTTTACCCTATGAACCTATGCTTTCCGAAGAAAGGTACAAGAATAAGCCGATACTCAGTGATGACGAGATAAATGAGCTTCGAAAAGTATATCAAAAATACGTTTATATAGGAAACCCGGGTGTAGATGATATAATTGACCACGACTTAAGGTGGTATTTAAATACCTACGATACCTTGGTTTACTGCGAAATCATCGGTGAACCAAAGTTGAATATGAACGACCCATCTGAATATATAGTTCCTATACGTGTAATCAGTGATACTGAAAACCTCCTGATAAAAAATAAAGTGATATATTTGGAAATCAGTTGGGAAATGTTAGGTATAATTGAAGCCGACATCGGTGAACGATTTGTATTTATGATTGAGTGGTGGTACTTAAACGGAGCGAGAAAATTCAGAACAACGCTGAATTGCGCTTATTACGTAACAGAGGACGGTTACGTACTCTCTGCCTTTATGGAAAAAGGTCAGCGTTACACCGGCTATAATATAACAAAGTTTATGAAGGAACTGAAAAAGACAAGTGAGGAGTTTGAATTCTACCGAAAATACAATGAAGGACTTTTTGCCGAAGCAAAGAATGTAGATGGTTACAGGGGCTTAGTCGGGTTTAATAATTATGATGAATTCAAAGAGCGTTACAGAATTTATTACACAAAACTTAACAACGATACATTTAAAAGTGTTTACACCTCGTAAACACTTTTTCTTCATTTGTCCTTTTATGGTTGCAAATATTTATTTATGTGTTATAATAATAATAAAGAAAAATGTTGATTTTTGAGGGATTTATGAATATCTTAGCCGTTAACGGCAGCCCCAAGGGCGAGAACAGCGTAACACTGCAAACTATATATTATTTGGAAAAATTATTCCCTGACCATAATTTCGAAGTATTACACGCAGGCCAGAGAATAAAAGCACTTGAAAAGGATTTCACAAATGCTGAGGATGCTTTAAACAAAGCTGACCTTATCATTTTCACATACCCAGTTTATACCTTTATAGCACCTTACCAGCTTCATAGGTTCATTGAGCTTATTAAGGAAAAGGGTATAGATTTAGAAAATAAATTTTGCACACAGCTTTCTACGTCCAAGCATTTCTACGATATTACAGCTCACAAATATATCGAGGAAAATGCAAAGGATTTAAAGATGAAGTATATAAAAGGTCTTTCTGCGGATATGGAGGATCTTTTAAACGAAAAGGGCAGGAAAGAGGCAAGGGACTTTTTCCGCTACATTAATTTCTCTATAGAAAATAACCTTTATGAAAGCAGTAACAGCTTTGACTGCGACTTTACTCCCAAAGCGGTAACAGTATTTGAAAATAATGCAGAAAAAGAAGGCGACGTTGTTATCATTACTAACTGTGAGGAAAATGACCTCCAGCTCAAAAATATGATAGCAAGGTTCCAAAACAAATTAAACAGAAAGTCAAGGATTGTTAATATCCGTGAGTATCAGTTCAAAGGCGGCTGCCTTGGCTGCTTTAACTGTGCAGTAAGCGGTAAGTGTATTTATAAGGACGGCTTCGACGAATTCTTAAGAAATGAGATTCAAAAGGGCGAGGCTATGGTTTATGCCTATACCATAAAAGACCACAGTATGGGCGCATCCTTTAAGCTTTATGACGACCGTCAGTTCTGTAACGGTCACAGAACAGTTACCATGGGTATGCCTGTAGGTTATCTTGTCAGCGGTAAATTAAGTGCTGAGCAGAACCTTAAAATGATTATGGAAGCAAGGGCTAACGTTGGCTCTAACTTCCTTGCAGGTATTGCAAGTGACGAATTTGACCCGGATGCCGAAATTGATAATTTAGCATTAAACCTTGGTTATGCCATTGAGAATAGATATGTGCCACCCCAGAACTTCCTTGGTGTTGGCGGTATGAAAATATTCCGTGATCTTATCTGGCTTATGCAGGGTATGATGAAGGCAGACCATAAGTTCTACAAAAAACATGGTCAGTACGATTTCCCCCAAAAGCAAAGGGGCAGAATGATGGCAATGTACTTAGTTGGTGCAATGCTTTCAAACGATAAGATAAAGAGCAAAATGGGTAATAAGATGAACGAAGGTATGCTTATGCCTTATAAAAAGGAACTCAGTAAACTAAACAGAAAATAAAAATTAAGGAGAGGTAATAAGCCTCTCCTTTTCTTTTGCTTTGATATTGATTTTATGCCATCGTTTCAAGAATTTTGTGAGTTACTTCGTACAAAGTTTTTTCACCCTTTGTGAATTTATTAAATTCATCCACCATAAATTCACTCATTCTGTAAACTTCCATACCTGCGCTGCCTGCAATATGAGGAGTTAAAATGCAGTTAGGTAAGCTATAGAATTTATGACCTTCTACGGGAGGCTCGGGCCAGGTAACGTCCAGTAAAGCTGTAATGTCTTTTCTTTCTTCAAGTACCTGACATAAATCGTCTTCCACAACCTGAGCGCCGCGGCCGGTGTTGATAAAAGTAGAGTAAGGTCTCATTGAACTGAAGTGCTCATACTTAAGCATACCCTGTGTTTCAGCGTTGTTTGCAAGGTGGTTAGAAACTATAAAGCTTCTTTCAAAAAGCTCTTTTAAAGAAACCTTCTCCACACCAAGCTCCTTTGCCTTCTCATCGGGAAGGAATGGGTCAAATACAATTACGTTAAACTTATAAGCGGCTTTAAGCATATTGATGACTAATTTACCTATCATACCTGCACCGATAATACCGATAGTCTCGCCATAGTTGCAGGGATATTTGCGGAAAAGTGCACCTGCTTCCTCTCTTTTACCTTCCTTAGCAAGAACGGAGGTGGAGAAAAAGCCCTTGCCTGCCAGTATGATCTGTGCAACTGTATACTCAGCTACGGGAACAGCGTTGGCTGCCCAGGCGGAGAATACCTTAACACCGCAGTTTAAGAAGGGGCGGGCAAACTTCTGAACAGAGCCTGCTGCGTAGAAAACACATTTTAATGCGGGGAAAATCTCCTTTATTTCCTCCTCACTCATTTCAGGCATACCCCAGGTGGAGAAAATATAGTCAACATCCTTAAATTCTTCTGTATGATTTACTGCGTAATCCCTTGTTACAACTCTTCTCTCAAAGCCTGCATTTTCTTCAAGATACTTAATGGTTGCTTCGTTATAAACGAACTCAAGCTGATCTTTTTCAATATTATTAAAGAATATGGATCTCATAATTTCATCCTTTCTCAGCTAACAATAGCGTTTAAAGCCTCTGTTTCTACGGGAAGTGTTTCAATCTTATCATCGGGCATAAATTCAAGAAGTAAGTACCTTTCGCCTTCAAAGTTAGTTAAATAATCCTTCCAAGTCTTTACAGCGTCCTTTAAGGGGAAGCGGTCGTGACCTGCCCAGTTAAATACGTGAAGGTGGTATGTATATGCGCTTAAGGTTTTGGCGTAGTGCATATTTTCTTCAAATGTCTTGTGCTGGTTAGGCTGCCAGTACATTCTGAAAGCAGGTGAGTTTACTTCCTCCATAAGCTTTAACGCTGTGTTTACGTTATCTGTGTAGGTGTCGTTGTGGCATTCCATACAGAAGATAACGCCTTCCTTCTCACCGATTTTGGCAAGAGCCTTGCAGTCGGCAAAAAGCTTTTCAGTTTCCTCGGCTGTTATTACGTCGGTGCCCTTGTTACCGCACCAGAGGCGGATGATGTTGGTGCCTAAAATTTTAGCAGCCTTAATATATTTATAAATTTCATCAACGGGATTTACGCTAATGCGGAAATATGAGCCGTAGGAGCAGCAGTTAATGCCGTTTTCCTCCATAAGCTTCTTGATTTCATAAAGCCTTTCCTCGTTATCAACGGGAGCGTGAACGTCGCTGCCCCACTCGATATTTTTAAGACCGCATTTCTTAAGGTTTTCAATAAGCTGTTCACAGCTTAAGCTTCTGAATGAAATGGAAACAAGACCTGTGTTAAGCATTTTAAATCGTCATATCCTTTCTGATTAATAGATGTTTTTATCCTCACGGTAGCGGCGCCATACGTTTTCAAAAAAGTCCTCCTCGGTTACGAAGGGCCTTACTTCACGCCAGGAGATTTCAGCACCCAGTTTATCACTTGTCAGCTTAACCTCCTGAACCTTCTTGAAGGAATCACCGTTTTCAACAGTGAAACGGAAAAGCTCCTCAAGTCCTTGGCGGAGACTGCCGTTCTTATCACCGTACAAAGCAGAGCCTCTTGTGGCACCTATTGTGTCAGCAAAGTCAATAAGAGCGGTTAAGGTTGCCAGCTGAGTGTAAAGGATATCCTTAAGTTTGTATGCAAGGAAGAAGCTTCCCTTTCTTCCGATTCTGACCGAGACATCAAAATTCTTAAGCAGAGCTTTGATATCGTTAAGGTAGGATACCATCATATCGCGGTTTCGGATAGCGGCACCGCAGTCACTCATTTTCCTTTGAGCATTCTTTATTAAGTCCCTTACGTTTTCTGTATCAGACGTAATATTATCGTAAAAATTCGTGTGACCGATTAAAGCAATCTTAAGTATTTCTGAAAATTGTATCTCGTTTATTACCTCTCTGTCATCGGCAGAAATATACATAGCAGCTCTTAAGGAACCAACCTGGCCTGAGTTAAGGGCGCTGCCGCCGGGTCTTGTAACACCGTGGGTACCTGCACATTCACCTGCCGCAAAAAGACCCCTTATTGAAGTCTGCCACCATAAGTCAACTGCAATACCGCCGTTGTTATGCTGAGCACAAAGTGCGATTTCCAGATATTCTTTCTCAATGTCCAGACCCTTGCTTCTGTAAAGCTCAATGGCAGGGGTGTTCATCTTCTTAAGTCTCTCAATAGGTGTGCCGAACATAGCTTCTGCCTTATAGAGATATTCATAAGCGTCCTTGGAAAGCTTGGTGTACTCAATGTTTTCTAAACCGAAGGGATTCTTAGTATAATCTAAAAATACTCTTCTACCCCTTAAAACGCACTCACGGTAAACAAGAAGGTCAATAACCGATGAACCCTCAAGCACTTTTTTACTGTCAAATGGCCACTGGTAACCCTTTAAAAACACAAGGGACAGAGCTTCGTAAATATCGCTGAAGTAATCCTTAAGGAATTCGTATTCATTACCTTCGCTGTCTACAGAAACGAAACGGGGAAGAACCTGCATATAAGTACCTGAAACGTTCCAGCGGGGATTGATGGAGGCTAAGCCGTACTGCCACTCTGTCATATTCTGCAGCTTAGCACCTGCAATCAAGGCAAGGGAGCTTGTACCGGTATGGCATTCGGGGTATACGCTGTCCGCATAAATTCCTGCAGGACCGCCTGTGCAGAGCACAACGTTTGCGCATCTGAAAGCTACGTAATTATCCTCGTTAATGTCTAAGCACAAAAGACCTGCAACGGAGTTATCTTTGTCTTTAAGAACCTCAACAGCTAAAAGATTATCAAAAACGGGAATGTCGTCAGCCTTGGCTCTTTTTTCTAAAGCTTCCGTCATAAATTTTGATGTAAGGGGACCTGCGGAGGTTGCTCTTGCATAGGGGTCGTGGTCAGTTTTGTAACCTACGTACTCACCGTAACGGTTAACGGGGAACTGTACGCCTGCTTCGGCAAGATTTAAAAAGCATCTTGCGGAGAGGGCTGCTTCACAAAGAGCTGTGTCGCCATCCATTGAGCCGCAGGAGAAAAGGTTTTCTGCCATTTTCCTTACGCTGTCCGCACTGTCGCCGCCAAGACCTAATTTATAGTAGGTCTGTTTGTCGCTGCCTGTGTTACGGGATGTTCCGGTGTTAATGCCCTCGGTAACGATGCATACGGACTTGCTGCCTTCCTGATTGATGCGAAGTGCTGCGTTGTAGCCTGCTGCACCGGTGCCTACTACAACGGCATCGTATGTGTAAAATTTAATGCTCATATAAAAATCCTTTCAAAAAGGGTTTAATTAAAGTCTCTGGATATGGAAGCCGCCGTCCACGTCAATGGACTGACCTGTAACATAGGGGAGCAAACCGCTTGAAAGTGCCCAAACAGCCGCAGCAATATCCTCAGGCTGACCCCAGCGCTTAATAGGAAGTAAACCGCCTTCAATAAGTCTGTCGTACTTTTCCTGAACCTTAGCTGTCATACCTGTTGCGATAATACCGGGGCGAATTTCATTTACCATAATGCCGTACTCAGCAAGTCTGTCGGCAAAAAGTGTTGTAATCATTGAAACGCCTGCTTTACTGATGCAGTACTCACCGCGGCTTACAGAACTTGTGTAAGCAGACATAGAGGAGATATTAACAATGCTGCCCTTAACGCCTGCCTTAACCATTTCGTTGGCAACAAGCTGAGTAAGGAAAAGTGTACCCTTTGTGTTGATGCCCATAACGAAATCGTAGCTTTCTTCCGTCATTTCCAGTATGTCGTTTCTTACCTTGGGGGCAACACCTGCAACGTTAACAAGGATGTCGATTTTGCCGTATTTTTCAGTAGCGAGCTTAACTAAAGCTTCTCTGTCCTCTTTATTACTTAAGTCGCCCTTTGTGTAAGTGAATTCACCTTCTAAAGCGGCGGGCATTTCGTCGCGGACGTCCATACCCACAACGGCAACACCTTCATCAAGAAGCTTCTTGGCTGTAGCAAAACCAATACCGCCTGCTACACCTGTAACAATAGCAATTTTACTCATAATAATTCTCCTTATTTCTTACTGAATATTTCTCTGTATATATCTGTATAAAGCTTATCTCTTACAGCACAGCCGGGAGTACCGCCGGGTGTGCGCATTATCTGTGAGCACTTGGAGCAGGCTATGCAGATTTTTTCCTTCTTCATTTCGCCAAGCTCTAAAATGTCCTTAGCATAGTCGGGGTAAGCTAAAATTGTTCTGCCGAAGCCGCCAAAATCAAAACCGCCGTTTTCAATGTAAGCGGCGCAAACTCCGGGAGCTGCAACGCCTAAGTAGGAGAGAGCAGAGGAGATAATAGCCATATCGGGAACTTCCTTTTTAAGCTCAGCAATGCCGTTAAGCATTCTGCCTACACCTGTAAGGGGATGCTCGCCAATTTCATAACCGCCGAGAGCGAAGGGACGGTTAACGTGAGGGTTAACGTAGGGGTTGCCCATTGTGATATTTATTATCTTCATTCCCATATTGTAAAGCTCTTTTAAAAGCCATGCGCCTTCTGTGGGGTCGAAGTCAAGACTGCCGCTATTATCCTGCTTTACACCGAAGCCGTAGGGGTAGGGGAAACCGTCATATACGTTAAGTCTGGAGGAAACAAGGAAATCCTTGGAACAAATTTCCATAGCGCCCTTTACACTTTCGCGAAGGAGTCTTGTTCTGTTTTCTAAGCTGCCGCCGTACTTACCTTCACGGGTATATGCGGAAAGAAGCTCGGAGTTTAAATATCTGTGGCAGCACTTGATGTCTACACCGTCAAAGCCTGCTTTTTCAGATAACATAGAGCCCTTTATAAGATTTTCTTTAACGCTGTCAATATAATCATCAGTAGCTATTCTTGATTTATCAATGGGATTATCCTTCTCGAATAAGGGGTTATTGTAAGCAATAATGGGAGCGGGAGTGCCCTGAGGCTTACTGTAACGGCCTGAGTGAGTAGCCTGCATAAAGATAAGGGGTTCAATACCGTTAGTCTTTAAAGCCTTCTCCTTAATTCTTTCCACGTGAGCCTTGAAAGCGTCAAGATTGTTTTCATTAATATAAAGCTGGCGGGGGTTGGCTCTGCCTTCCTCCATAACAGCAGTAGCTTCGTACCAGATTATTGCGCTGCCGCCTTCGGCAAGTCTGTCATAACGGCGTATAGTAAGCTCGTCAGGTGTACCGTCAAACTTACCGTCACAGCCTTCCATAGCCTGGCATGTAAGGCGGTTTTTGATTACTTTGTCGCCTAATTTATATTCTTTCTTTAAAATATCTGTATTTTCCTGAAAGAGAATTTTTGCGTCAAGCTCAGCATTCTGAGTCTTAAAGTCCTGAATGGTGGTGTAAACTTTTCTTTGCATCTTATTAACTCCTTTATTTAATGTAAAACCGCACAATAATTTCATTATACTTATATAATAAAACAAAGGAGCTGATTAGTCTATACATATATTGCTTTAAATTATGTAATTCTTGCTTTTTTGAATAAAATATGCCATAATAAATATGTAAGAAAGATTATGGAGGTGTGAAAATGGCTTCAGCGGTACTTAAAGTGAAATATTACGATTACGTCTATAAAAAACCAAGGCACTACCACCATTGCCATCAGATTCTTTTCGTAACGGGCGGCAGTGCGGATTTTGAAATAAATGACTCCCTTTACACGGTAAAGGAAGGCAGCTTGATAATTTTCAGTAAGTTTGAACAGCACAGCGTAAGTATAAAAGAGGGAGATTACCGCCGCTACGTATTGGAAATAGACCCCGATATTTTAGTGAATGCAGGCTCAAGATACGGCATAGTTTCCGTCCTTTTTAACCGTCCTGCAGGCTTTTTCAATATACTTGATGTTTCCGACTGTATGGATGAATTTAAAAGTATATTCGAAAGAATGGTAACGGAATCGGAAAGCGAAAGAGTCCTTAGCAGCGATATGCTGGATATTTTAATGCAGGAGCTTTTGATTATGGTTTGCCGCCGTTTCCCTGAAAGCTTTATTGAGATAAGTGAAAATAATTTCCACATTGTAAGCGAGATGCAAAACCGCTTCGAAAAGGAATATAAGGAAAATTTTACTCTGGAAGCTCTTTCCAGGGAGTATAACCTGAGTGTCTCCTACCTTTCACACCTGTTTAAGGAGGTTACGGGAAACTCCGTTATGGGTTACCTTTTATTCTGCCGTATAGCCGCCGCAAAGAAGCTTCTGGCTGAAAGTAAGAAAAGCATAAGTGAAATTGTGGATGAGTGCGGCTTTAGTGATGCGAGCAATTTCAGCCGTACCTTTAAAAAGCTTACGGGAAATTCCCCCAGCGAATTCAGAAAAAAATATAACCAGCACTGAGATAATAAGTAAAAAATTAACTGCCCAAGAGAAGGTTTAAGCTCTTGAGCAGTTTTGTTTATAAAGGAGGTAAAATGTTTTTTAATTATTTGCAGGCTTACTGTGGCAGCTGCAGCTTCCCGGGCAGCCTGAGCAGGAGCCGCAGGAGCAGGAGCTTTTACCCTGCTTTTTATTTATTATACCCTTAACAATTATGGCAATAAAGATAAGGGCGATGATTGATGCTACTGTGATTGTAGGTAAGTCCATAACTCAAAATTCCTTTCTGTAAAATAAATCTATAATTATTTTGTAAGCTTCTTTTCGTAGGGATTCTTTCTGATGAGTAAGAATAAAAGCATAGCAAGAATGATAAGTGCGAAGATTGTACCTACTACGTTACCTGCGCCGATGAACCAAGCGCCAAGCTGGTAAACGATAAGGGATACTGCGTAAGCAAATACACACATATAACCGATGGCGAATGCTGTCCACTTCCAGTTGTTCATCTCTCTCTTAATTGCACCCATAGCTGCGAAGCAGGGAGCACAGAGGAGGTTGAAAATAAGGAAGCTGAAGCCTGCAAGAGCGCTACTGAAGAATTCCTGACCAATAATAATTGCGCTGGAAGCTGCTTCCAAGTCAGCGTCAACTGGAAGCATACCTGAAAGTGTACCGAAGGTACCGACAACTTCTTCCTTAGCAACAAGGCCGAGGATTGTAGCAACAGCTGCCTGCCATGTACCAAAGCCCAAGGGAGCGAATATCCAAGCAATAGCATTACCTAAAACTTCAAGGATAGAAGCTCCGCCGTTTGTTTCATCAATATAGTGGAAGCCGCCCTCGAAGGAAAGGCTGTTAAGAGCCCAGATTATAATGCTTGCGGCAAGAATAACTGTACCTGCGCGCTTAATGAAGGACCAGCCGCGTTCCCAGGTTGTTCTTAAAATATTGCTTGCAACGGGAGCGTGGTAAGCAGGCAGCTCCATAACAAAGGGAGCGGGGTCGCCTGCGAAGAGCTTAGTCTTCTTTAAAATAATACCTGAAATAACAACGGCTGCAATACCAATAAAGTAAGCGCCTGTAGCAACTAAAGCGCTGCCGCCGAAAAGTGCGGAAGCAATAAGGCCAACGATGGGCATTTTAGCACCGCAGGGAATAAAGCCTGTTGTGATAATTGTAATCTTTCTGTCTCTGTCCTGGTCGATTGTACGGGAAGCCATAATACCGGGAACACCGCAGCCTGAAGCAACAAGCATGGGAATGAAGCTCTTACCTGAAAGACCGAACTTTCTGAAAAGCTTATCCATAATAAATGCAACTCTGGACATATAGCCGCAATCCTCAAGGAGAGAAAGAAGGAGGAATAAAACGACCATCTGAGGTACAAAACCGAGAACAGCACCAACACCGCCTACAATACCGTCCTGAATTAAGGAGTAAAGCCAGGGAGCAATAATGGGTGTGCCTTCAGCATTTAAAAGGAAACTGTCCAGAAGCTCGGGAACTGATACCCAGTTAGCCATAAACATAGGTAAATCGCCTGCAGCTGCACATTCTGCAAAGGAACCGAAAAGACCGTCGTTCATAAATATAACGGTAAAGTCACCAACTGTTCCGATGGAGAGTGTGTAAACAAGCCACATAATAAGGGCGAAAATGGGGAGCGCCAAAATTCTGTTGGTTACAACTCTGTCTATCTTGTCGGAAATGGAGAGGGCGTGAGCATCCTTCTTAACGTAGCACTTCTTAATAAGCTTCTCAATGTATAAGTAGCGCTCATTAATGATGATAGCCTCAGCGTCGTCGTCAAGCTCTTTTTCAACAACCTTAATATCCTTTTCGATATGTTCAATTACTTCAGGCTTGATGTTAAGCTGTTCTCTTACCTTTTCATCACGCTCGAAAACCTTTACAGCGTACCAGCGCTGTTCGTTTTCGGGCATATTATGTACTGTAGCTTCCTCAATGTGAGCAAGTGCGTGCTCAACAATACCTGAGAATAACGGAATCTTATTGGGCTTCTTGCTTACTGCAGCGGCAATGGCAGCCTCGGCGGCTTCTAAAATACCGTCGCTCTTTAAAGCGGATATCTCAACTACCTTACAGTCAAGTGACTCGGAAAGAGCCTTGATGTCAATTGTATCGCCGTTCTTTCTTACTATATCCATCATATTAATAGCAATAACAACGGGAATACCAAGCTCAATAAGCTGACTTGTTAAGTAGAGGTTTCTTTCTATATTAGTACCGTCAACTATATTTAAAATAGCATCAGGTCTTTCACCTATAAGATAATTTCTTGCAACAACCTCTTCAAGTGTGTAAGGGGAGAGTGAATAAATACCGGGAAGGTCGGTTACTGTTACGTTATCGTACTTTTTAATTTTACCCTCTTTTTTCTCAACTGTAACACCGGGCCAGTTACCAACGTACTGGTTTGCACCTGTGAGAGCATTGAAAAGAGTGGTCTTACCGCTGTTAGGGTTACCGGCAAGAGCGATTCTTATGTCCATGATGAAATTCCTTTCTGTGTGATTAGCTTAAGCTAACCGATTTGTAAAAAATAATTTGAATTTTGAAATCAATCAATATTGATCATTTCGGCATCAGCTTTACGTATAGAAAGCTCGTAGCCTCTTACCTTTATTTCAATAGGGTCACCTAAGGGAGCAACTTTACGGATATAGATCTCAACGTTTTTTGTGATACCCATGTCCATAATTCTGCGTCTTACAGGACCTTCACCATCAATTTTGCTTACCTTTACGGTAGAACCGATTTTTGCATCTTTAAGTGTACTCATTCGTTTCCCTCCTGATCGATTGTTATATTGCGTTAGCTGTGGCTAACTGACTGCGCTAATAAAAAAGTTCAAGCAGTTAGCTTGAACTAACCGTACATATATTACTATTTTGTAATAATAATGTCAAGAACTTTTTAAGAAAAATTTAACAATTAAAAATAAAAAAACGGAGATTTAAGTCTCCGTTTAATGTTTACTTTCTTGCAAGCTCCTCGATAAGGTCAATAAACTCCTTGTCAAAATCGTAGGAGGTGTGTCTTGTGTCAGGGAAGCAGACTAACTTAAGCTTCTCTTTAGGGAAACCGAAATGGAGCATAGCTGTCTCCATTACTATAAGCTGCTCACGGCGGTTTACCATATCGTGGTCGGAGCAGGCTATAGTTATGTAAGGCTCCTTCTCAGGCTCTGTATATTCCTCTGTTAAGTAGTAAAGGGGAGCCGCCTTATCAATATAAACCCTTCTGGGGTCCATTTTTAAATCGTGCTTTAAGTAACTGTAGTGGGAGGTAGGCTGACCTGCATCAAGCATCCATCCAACAATATCATCCTTATTAACGCCTTCATTTTTAAGGAACTCACCGTCAAAATAAAGCATCTGAGCTATGTAACCGCCTGCCGAGGAACCGCCGAAGCTTATGTTACCAAAGCCGTACTTTTCCTTATTGTCAAACACCCACTTAATGGCTTTGGCGCTGTCAACCAAATAATCGGGCCATTTTGCAATGGGGTAAAGGCGGTAGTCGATGCTTACAAAGGCTATACCCCTTTGAAGTAAAGCTTCTGCCATAGGCTTTAAACCGCCCTTGTTACCGCCCTCAAGTCCGCCGCCGTGAGCAAAAATATGTACGGGAGGATTATTAACACCTTCGGGAATGTATAGGTCAAGCTTGCAATACTCGGGTAAGCTTTCATTGTAAATAATATCCTTGATAATCATAAAATATCCTTTCTTTTTATGTAAGTGTTTCGGAACAAAAGTCCCGAATTATAAATAGCCTCTTATATCTATTGCCAATTTTTCTTCAAGATTAATAAGGCGCTTTGTTATATCCTTTACCTTTTCTTCAGCTGCCTTATACTCATTTAAATATTTATTAAGGGATTTAACACCCATATTACAGCCGTCGGTCATCAAGTCGGCAATGGTCTCATCGCTTTTGTCCATCATAAGCTTCATATTGGTCTTCATCCAGGACATACCCTGAATCATAGGGTTAGGGTTCTTACCTTCGTCGTGGTATTCGTTTAAAATAACCTCCAGCTCATCGGCTAAAAACTGGTGCTGCTTTTTGCACTCAATTAAATACTCTTTCAGCCTTTCACTTTTGACCGCAGGTAAAACCTCCTCAATGGCGCTTACACCCATCTTTATACCGCTGTCACATTCCTTCATAAGCTTAATGGTATCTTCGTGAATCATATAATAACCTCACTTTCATTTAATAAGGCTATTATTCCTCGAAAATAAATATTAATTCAGTTTATGACCATTTTTCTATGCGTTTTAAAACCTTTTCGGCTGTATCTAAGCTGTCAATACCTCGTAAATTGGAGAACCAAATACCCTCAGGCTTTAAGGTTTCGAAAACCATAGGCAGCTCGTTTATATGGCATTGCATTTCAATACCCTTGCCTGCGGATTGAATCCTCTTATATACATCCACCCATTTGTGGTAGCCCTCGTTACCTGCACCGCAAATCCACTGCACAGCATCAAGCTCAGGGATGGAAAGGAGAGAGTCAAGGTGCCTTAATGCACCGGGACCGTCAAGGTGGTAGATGGTGTGCTTCCAGTATTTACATTCACCCCTTATACCCTCAAGGAAAACTTCGTCAAACATATCCTTACTTATCATGCAGGAAAAGTCGTTGCTTGGTATGTAGAAGCTTTCATCACTTATGGCAGGTGTCCAGGATGTTATGGGCATATTGGGGTTAAAGCTTTTAATTTTATTATAAAAATAATCGTAAAGCCTGTTTACACTTTCGTAGCTTTTGTTAAGTGCATTCTTTACAAGCTCGGGGCAGTCTATCATATCAAAGGCAAGGTTCTGTGGGTCCCTAAGGGCAGCAAGGTGGTCGCCGCCGCCGTGTATATCCGATAAGCCAACTATAAATTTACCCTTACTTAGCTCTAAAAGAAGGTCGGTATATTTATCAAGAGCCTTAAAAATGGGGTGATTAAAATCGGGAACGTTGAATTTATCGTAGTCCGCCATATCATCAAGGCAGGGTTCACTCCAGGTGGTGATCTTGCCGAATTTGTAGTCACATCCGCAAAGGGCACTGTAGAACTCAGGACCTAAATTTGGCCAGGCTATGGGTAAGCTGTCGGCAAAGAAGTTGAGGTTTTCAAGGTGCATGGCATCCGTCCTTGCTCTGAACTCCACGTCCATCCATCTTTCTTCATCATTTTTATATTCCTTCTTAGGCAGAACCTTTCTTTTTTCACCGGGAAGAATTATATTAACGGGAGGTCTGTCGATTATTTCTCTTTCCCAAAAGGCATTGAACCTTTCGTGTGTCTTTTCATAATCAGGCTTTAAAGAAAACATAATATCACTCCTTTATACTTATTATATATAGGAAAAAAATCAAAATCAATAAGCCCTTAAATCTTCTTAAAAAAGTGCAATTAATGCTGAAAATAATTAAAAAAGATTTACTTAATAAGAAAAAACTGTTATACTAAAGAAAAATAAAGCAAAGGAATTAATTTAAATGAATATAGAAGAATTAAACAAGGACATTGATATAAAGGAAAAACTTAAAAATATAAAGTGCTTCCTCCTTGATATGGACGGTACCTTCTATTTAGGGGATAAGCTTATTGACGGCAGCCTTGACTTTTTGAAGGCATTGGAAGAAACCGGCAGAACAGCAAGGTTTTTAACCAATAATTCAAGTAAATCCGCTTCAGTTTACAGTGAAAAGCTTAAGAAAATGGGTGTGGATGAAAAATACAGGGACGTTATTTCCTCTGCTCACGCCGCTGCCAACTACTGTATGGAAAAATTCGGCGATAAGAAGTGCTACCTTTTAGGCAATGATATGCTGAAAGCGGAGCTTCTTACTTTAGGCCTTAATATAATAGATAAGGACGATGCTGAAAGTGCCGACTACGTCCTTGTTGCTTTCGATACAACCCTTGACTATAAAAAGATGTGTATTGTATGCGATTATATTCGTGACGGTAAGCCATATATAGCAACTCATCCTGACTTTAACTGCCCCACAGAGACAGGCTTTATTCCCGATATGGGTGCCATAATGGCGTTTATAAAGGCAAGTACAAATAGGGATGCCGATATAATTTTAGGTAAGCCCTATAAGGGAATAGTGGAGGAAGCTTTAAGAAGAACGGGCTACAGCTTAAACGAAATGGCAATGGTAGGCGACCGCCTTTATACCGACGTGGCAACAGGTGTTAACCACGGTATGACGGGTATATTGGTCCTTTCGGGCGAAGCAACCCTTCAGGATATGGAGGAAAGCGAAGTTAAGCCTCACTTAATTTTCGGTAAGCTTTCCGATATGATTAAGTATTTATAAGCTTTAAGGAATGCGGTACTGTGCCGCATTCCTTTTATTTTTCTAAAATAGTTCAATGTGAAAATTAAAATAGTTCATTTATTTATGGGTGCTTATGGGTTAAAATGTCCGCAGAAAAACCGATTGGATTATGTCGGTTAAAAATTCGGAATTTACTTTAAGTAAAGGAGAGAAAATTATGGCATACATACACGATAGGAAAGAGGAACTTACCGGATTCCAGCACGGCGGCGGATACGTACCGGAAATCGATTTCGGCCACGACTTTGTTATGGTTTACGGAATTGGTCCTAAAATGCCCGAATGCATAAAGCAGTTTAAGGATAAGGGTTATGTAGTGCACCTTATGACGGGTATTGCCTGGGGTCAATATCAGGATTATCTTGACGGTAAGGTAGACGGCAGAGAGCATTGGGATGAAAGTCAGTACGACAGATACGGAAAACCCGTGCTTCATAATCCTACAATACCTTATATGGTACCCACAATTTCCTTCGGTGAATACCTTACCGAAAGGATGAAGATTGCGGTTGATGCAGGCGTTGAGGCTATTCACGTTGAGGAACCTGAATTTTTCGAGTGGTCAGGTTATTCTCCTGCCTTTAAGCGTGAGTGGGAAATTTATTACCACGAGCCTTGGGTAGCACCTCACACAAGTACCGACGCTCACTATAAGGCATCAAAGCTTAAATCCTATTTATATGCAAGAATTATTACAAGAGTAAGCGGAGCTTTAAAGGAATACGCCAAGGTTAAATATAACCGTGATTTAAGATTCTACGTTCCCACACACTCCCTTGTTAACTACACTCAGTGGAAGGTAGTAAGCCCCGAGGCAGGCTTAATTGATATTCCTACAGTTGACGGCTGTATAGCACAGATATGGTCAGGTACTTCAAGAGAAGCCAACGTATATAACGGTATTTATAAGGAAAGAACCTTTGAAACAGCCTTCCTTGAGTACGGCATTATGCAGGAATTAGTTAAGGGTACAGGCAGAAGAATGTGGTTCCTCCATGACCCAATTGAGGATAGTCCCAAGTACACCTGGGAAAACTATGAATATAACTACCTTAAAACAGTAATAGCATCACTTTTACACCCGGGTATACATCACTATGAAATTTGTCCCTGGCCTACAAGATTCCTTAATTGTAAGAGACCTATGGCTCAGCCTTACTGGACTCCTGAACAGAAGGACGAAACAATGGTAGAAACCGAGGACTCCAAGTTTATTACACCGCGTTACACCACTCTGCTTTCAAGTGTATTCCAGCTTTTAAGCGATATGGATCAGGAGGAATACGCATTTGAGGGCGTTAACTCAGGCGTAGGCGTATTAATGGCAGATTCAGGCTTGTTCCAGAGAACTATGCCCGACGGTGTTGTTAATGAGGGTGCTATAAACCAAAGGCTTGCAGCAATTAAACACAGAAACAGCTTCGACTACGCTCCTAAGCGCGATGATGAGCTTATGGAAATAATAGCCCAGAATGATGAAGCTCTCTTCGATTTCGAGCAGAGCACCGCATTCCCCAGCTTCTACGGTATGGTTGTGCCCCTTTTAAAGTACGGCTTACCTGTCCGCCCCGTTCAGCTTGATAATATTAAGCGTTTTACAGGCTATTTAAACGACTATAAGACTTTAATTTTAAGCTACGAGTATATGAAACCCGAGGCACCCGACATCAATATGGCTATTGCTACTTGGGTTATGCAGGGCGGCAATTTAATTTATATCGGTGACGGCTCCGACCCCTACCACAATATTGATATGTGGTGGAAAACAGCAGGCTTTAATAACCCTGCCGAGCATCTCTTTGAGCTTTTAGGCTTGGGAAAGACACCTGCAGACGGTACTTATAAAGTCTCCGAAGGCTTAATAACCGTGATTAACACAGCACCTGCAAGGCTTTCCCTCTCTGAAAAGGTATCCGAAAATTACAGAGAGACTGTGAAAGCAGTATTAAAGGAAAAGGGCGAAAATTGGGAGTATAGAAACGACCTTACACTTCACCGCGGACCCTATATCATCAGCTCAGTTATGGATGAAAGCATTACAGATGAGCCTAAGGTATTTAAAGGCTTATTTGCTGATATGCTGGACAACGAGTATAAGGTTATAAAGGAAAAGTCTGTTAAGCCTGACGAAAACACAATCCTCTTTGACTTTGGTAAGATAGAGGACGTGGACTTCAGAATTATCGGTACAGCTACAAGAATATTTAATTTCGATATTACCGAAGGCGGCTTCAAAGCAGAAATGAAGGCAGCCGACAGAATCAAGTCCTTTACAAGAGTGCGCCTTCCTAAGGCAGTTACAGCACTTTCCGCTACCGATGAGGACGGAAACGAAGTAGAGCTTACCTGGAATTGGGACGAAGAAACAAGAACTCTTCTTTACTCCTATAACAGCAAGGCAAAGCTTGTAACACTTACAGGTAAATTCTAAACACAAACACAAAAGGGAGCTATCATCAAGATAAGCTCCCTTATTATCTATTATCTATTATCTATTTTCTGTGGTAATTTCTACCACAAGGCGGGGTAATTTCTACCACACGGCGGGGTAATTTCTACCACAAGGCGGGGTAATTTCTACCACAAGGCGGCCAATTTTTACTACATGGCTATGCCTATTATCACTGTTTAATTTGACTTTGCTGTTATTTACGTTACTGCCCAAGTTGGAAGAATGCCACGGCGCTGGCGGCGGCTACGTTTAAGGAATCAACCCCGTGGGACATAGGTATCATCACGGTGTAGTCGGCATTATCTATGGTGCTGGTTTTAAGGCCGTCACCCTCAGTACCTAATATAATGGCAAGCTTTTCTTCCTTAATAATTCTTTCGTCACGAATGGAGTAGGAATCCTCCTTCAAAGCCATAGCAACTGTTTTAAAGCCTAAGGCTTTCAATTCGTTTATATCGTCAATAAAGGTGAAAGGAACCTGAAAAATAGTACCCATACTTACTCTTATTGCGCGTCTGTAAAGGGGGTTACTGCAGCCTTTTGTGAACAGTACCGCATCCATATTAAGTGCGGCGGCACTCCTGACAATTGCGCCTACGTTTGTGGGGTTCATTACTTCCTCAAGTACGGCAACACGCCTTGCGTTTTTGCATATATCGGAAACTAAGGGCAGAGGTTTCCTTCTCATGGCGCAAAGCATTCCTCTTGTCAGCATAAAGCCTGTAAGCCTGGTTAATACTTCAAATTCAGCCACGTAAATAGGCACGCCTTCACATCTTTCAAGTATATATTTACCTTCTCCTTCCACGTGCTTTTTCTCCATTAAGAAGGAAACAGCCTCGTAGCCTGCGTCCAAAGCCCTTTCAATAACCTTGGGACTTTCGGCTATAAACATTCCTTCCTCAGGATTTTCGCGGTTTATAAGCTGATTTTCAGTAAGGCGGGCGTATATATCAAGCTCTTTTGCTTCAAAATCTTTTATTTCAATTATATTAAGCATACTTTTTATCCTCGTGAATTAATAAGGATATTATAAAACGGGAAGGCAAGTAAGTCAATATATGTTGCTCAGTTCACCTCGGCTCCATAAACTCGAAGAATTTTTGAAAGGGGGGCGAACTGCGGCAAGAGAAGGATAAAGCCCAACACATACTGCCTTCCCCTTGAGTGGAAGGGGGACCGCCTGCGGTGGATGAGGTGTTTTTGCTTCAAGATACTCCCGACACCTCATCCGTCTAGCCTTACGGCTTCGACACCTTCCCCTCAAGGGGAAGGCTGAATTGACTCTTTGCGTTTACACGTAATACTGTGCCTGAGCGTTCCAAAGCTCAAAGTATTTACCGTTCTTATTTTCAAGCAAGCCTTCGTGACTTCCCTTTTCTATAACCTTACCCTTATCAAAAACAAGTATCTCGTCGCAGAATTTACAGCTTGAAAGGCGGTGTGAGATATAAATAGCCGTCTTGTCACCTGCAATATCGTTAAACTTACTGTAAATTTCAGCCTCGGCTATGGGGTCAAGTGCCGCTGTAGGCTCGTCGAGAATAATAAAGGGTGAATCCTTATATAAGGCTCTTGCTATAGCTATCTTTTGAGCTTCGCCGCCTGAAACCTCCACGCCGTCCTTATCCCAGTTTTTGTAAAGGAAGGTGTCAATTCCCTTTGGCATATCTTTAAGTCTTTCTGTGAAGCCTGCCTTATTAAGGGAATCAATTACCCTTTCACTGTCGTAATTTAAGCTTGCAGCCACGTTTTCCGCTATGGGACGGGCAAGAAGCTTATAATCCTGAAAGACTACAGAGAAAACCTTCATATAATCATCGTAGTTATACTTTTTAATATCAATGCCGTTAAGTAAAATTTCACCTTCCTCGGGGTCATAAAGGCGGCAAAGAAGCTTAATAAAGGTGGTTTTGCCTGAGCCGTTCATACCCACTACAGCCAAACGCTTGCCTACTTCAAATTTTACGGAGACGTTCTTAAGGGCATAAACCTCACTTCCCGGGTATTTGAAGCTTACGTTTCTGAATTCCACGTTATACTTTCTGTCGCTTCGCTTTTCGGTAGTTAATGAACCCTTATACATATTATTTTCCTTGTCAAGGTACTCAAATACCGTTCTCATAAAGGGGACGTTATTTTTCATAGAGCCTATAAACTGAACAAGCATGGAGATATTACCGGAAAGGGAAGTAACAGCGCCAACGTACTGAGTAACACTGCCCACACCGAAGGCACCTGCCCAGGCTTTTAAGCATACGAAAAGGTAGATGAAAAATAATGAAAGCTTTGAAACAGCGCCTGAAAGAGCGTGGAATATACCCTGGGGTCCTCTTGCAAATACAACACCCATAGAATCCTTAGTATAAACTCCTTCTGTTTTAATATAGTCAAATGCAAGCTTATTCTGTTCGTAAATTCTTATATCCAAAGCTCTGTCGCTTTCAAAAGCAAAGAAGCCGAAATGGCCGAAGAAACGGTTTCCCATTTTCATATATTCAGAAAGCTTTACCCAATAAGAATCTGCTTTATTGCTAAAAGCCGGAGCCAAGAAGGTGGTAAGTAAAATGATACCGATTATAAGGAGGATAAATAATGGGTTATTAAGCAGGGTAAATGCTCCTGCACTTTCGGGTACGGATGAGGTAAAAAGGCTTACCGTTAATATAACAGCGCTTAAAATACCGAACAGAGACTTTATAAGCTGCTCAAAGGTGTGGTAAATTCTGCTAAGTCCCCAGGCGTTCCACTGGTTATTCTGCATTATCTGAGATTTCAGATCCTGCATTTTCTGACTGTCCAGATCCTCATAATCCATAGAGAACATTTTGTCGGAAAATATTTTTAAAAATGAATAGTAATAAGTGTTTTTCTTTGAATTGCTCCACCTTGAAAGTATGCCTTGAAGTATAGCTAATACTAAAGTGGTAATTAGAGTGATTACTATAAGTGAAGTAAGCTTTTCCTGGTTTCTGCCGCCTGCAAGCTCGTTGATAATAAGTGCGGAAAGGTAAATACCCACGTAAGGCACTACGGAGCTGACAGCAGCGTGAAGGAAATCGGAAAGGAACATCCCCGGGCAATATTTATTTATAATCTTAAAGCCTTTGTAATTAAGCTTAAAAGTTTCTTTTAAAGTAATCTTGTTTTCTTTCATTACATTTTACCTTCCTTTCCGTCCTTATAGTATTGCGCCTGAACTTCAAAGAGCTCGGCGTACTTGCCTTTCTTAGCTAAAAGACTTTCGTGAGTGCCTTCCTCAGCTATGCCGCCCTCAGCGATAAATATAATTCTGTCGCAGAATCTTGTGGAAGCCAGGCGGTGGGAGATAAACAGGCTGGTTTTACCTTCCGTCATAGAGCTATATTTTAAATAGATGTCGTTTTCCGCTATGGGGTCAAGGGCTGCCGTAGGCTCGTCGAGTATCAAGAGGGGAGCAT
>JAGBID010000108.1 GCA_017935165.1 Clostridia bacterium | reverse complement strand
TGCCATAAAGACAAATACTCAGCCTGAACTTAACGTTTACAAAGCCTGCGAGTGGACTGCAGTAGGTATTCTTTCTGCACTCTCTGTTACAAACGGTTCAAAAACCATTGAAGTTCCTAACTTCCGTAAAAATATGCCTTTAGAAGAAAAGAGAATAATTTTACCTTAAAAACAGGAGCTTGCAGTATGAAAAAAGTGTTATCATTAATACTGTGTTTGATTCTGATTGCTGCGGCTGTATCTTGCGCCAAAGAAGAGGAGAAGAACTCTTTTGATTCTTCCGAAATATCTTTTGAAATTAATTATCAGCAAAGCAAGAAAAGGCTGCATCCTTACGTTAACTCCCTTCAGCTTATGGTGGCAGAGGATTACCAGTTAAGCGCCGAACAGGAGAAAGTTAACGGTCCCTGGGAAGTTTTTCATAGAGATATAATAAAAAACAGCACTTCTGCCTGTACTGCTGTGCTTTTAAGGTTTGAAACCGACGGGAAATACGGCTATTGGTATTTTGAAGTAAAGGACCTTATTTACGGAGAATTAAACGATAAATATATAACCGTAATTCAAAAGCTTGACAAGGTTTATTATACCGCATACCGATTCGCTGTGGAAAACGAATATCTTATAAGCTTTTCCGATACGGTTTATAACGGTGAGCTTGACAAAACCTGCTACAGATTTTCGGGAGGCTTACTTGTGGATTTAACCGAAATGAAAAATTTCGAATGGCACAACGGTGTAATTCATATTGAGGATAATGTGAAAAAAGAAGATTTTATAGATTATTTTAAAGCGCTTGCAACTGAGTACGGTTATAAAACTGATTAAAGTAACATAAAGGAGACACGGTTATGAAAAAGTTTACTTTCGGCACTCCCGAAGAATTTGTTCCTTCCAAATTTTGCAAAGGTTTTAATTATATCGAAACAGAAATAAAATATCCCATGGATAATTTTACTTTCAAAATAACTAAAAGAGGCTGTGACCTTGAATTTCCCATTGAGGACGATTGCCAGATTTTCGGCTTTGGCTTACAGTTCAAAAGCTTTAACCAGCGCGGTAAGAAACTTAGGCTTGACGTTAACGCTGACCCTGTAGGCGATACAGGTGAAAGCCACGCACCCGTGCCTTTCTTTGTAACAAATAAGGGCTACGGTATGTATTTCGATACTGCAAGGTACGCTGAATTTTACTGCGGCAAGCAGAAAAATCAGGCAGCTAAAAAGACTGTTTCCGTAGGCGGTGCCGCTGATACCGAAGCTGAGCTTTATGCAGTCAGAAACGACGGTGACCTTGTAATGAGCGTACATATTCCTGCAAGTGCGGGTATTGACGTTTACGTAATTGAAGGCGACACAATTACCGACATAGTAAGTCAGTACAATATGCTTTCAGGCGGCGGTTGCGACGTACCTGAGTGGGGCTTAGGTCTTTTATACCGCTGCTACGGTCAGTGGGATACTAAAAAGATAAGGGAGGTTGCGGACTATTTCCGCGATAATAACATCCCCTGCGATACCTTAGGACTTGAACCCGGCTGGCACAGCCACGCTTATTCCTGCACCTACACCTGGCGCGACTGCTGGTACCCCGACCCTGAGGATTTTATAAAATATCTTAAGGACAGAAATTACCATATAAACCTTTGGGAGCAGACCTTCGTTCATCCCGATGCGCCTTTCCACGACGAAATTGCCCCCTATTCAGGTGATTATTTGGTTTGGGGCGGTTTAGTACCCGATTTCTCCCTGCCTGAAGCAAGAAAAATATTTGCCGACTACCACAGAAAATACCTTATCGAAAAGGGTATTGACGGCTTTAAGCTTGATGAATGTGACTCAAGTGATTACACCGGCGGCTGGAGCTTCCCCTTAAACAGTCAGGTCCCCTCAGGAATGGACGGCGAGCAGTACCACAGCTTAGTGGGTACACTTTTCTGTCAGACTCAGCTTGAAGCTTTGGACGGCAGACCTACCTTAAGTGAAATTCGTTCTATGGGCGCTTTAGCTTCATCCTATCCTTTCGTTTTATACAGTGACCTTTACGACCATAAGGAATACATAAGAGCACTTGTAAACTCAGGCTTCTCAGGTCTTTTGTGGGCGCCCGAATTCCGCCACGCCAAGAGCAAGGAAGAAACCATAAGAAGAATTCAGGCGGTTGTTTTCTCCGTTCACTGTTTAATAAATGCCTGGAATTATAACGGTATTCCTTGGGTTGTTCATGAGTGCGAGGAGGAAGTGAAAGAGCTTCTTAATTTACGATATTCATTAATACCAAAGCTGAAAGAAGCTTTCAAGCGTTATAAGGAGACGGGTGTACCTCCCACAAGAGCTCTTGTTATGGACTATACTGACGACGTAAACACATATAAAATTGACGACGAGTATATGTTCTGTGACGATTTACTTGTTGCTCCCATAGCGGCAGACACAGGGGACGAGCGCGACGTTTACCTGCCCGTAGCTTCCAAGTGGGCAGACTTCTTCACAGGTGAGGAAATTGAAGTTCCCGAAAACGGCATAATTCACGTTAATACCAAAAACATCCCCGTTTATAAGAGAATAGGGTAAGTTTATTAATTGTAACTGTCCGAAGGGTGATATAAGGGCGTGTTGTTTTATTCGATTCCAACGTAGTGACAGGATTTATCCTGTCAGCAAATGCCTTCAAGCATTTGAATAGAGAAGTAACAAAATACAGCAAATCAAAAGGGAGGCCGTAAAGGCCTCCCCTACGTTTTATTATGTTGTAAATTACTTTATAAGTCTTGCTTTTAATGCTTTTGTTTTAATGCCCTGGGCTTCGAACATCACTTCGTGCTCGGACCGGATGTTGCCCGTGTCGGGAATTGAGTTTAAGTCGGTAGTCTGTGCGAAAATTTCAAAGCCTGCCTCTTTAAAATAACGGAGGGAAGCTAAGTATAAATCGTCGTTATCTGTTTTAAACCATATCTCGCCGTTGTCAGCAAGTATTTTCTTGTAGCTTTCAAGCTGGCGGGTGTGGGTAAGCCTTCTCTTATGGCAGGAAGCCTTAGGCCAGGGATTACAGAAGTTGATGTAAATTCTTTCAACCTTTTCGTTTTCGGCAAAGAGGTCGGTGATTTTCTCAATATTATAGGAGAGAAGTGCTACGTTTTCTTCCTTTTCTTCACCGAAGCGTTCACGGATATTTCGCCTTGCCACGCCTAAAATATCGTAGCTTATGTCAATACCAATGTGGTTTATATTTTTATTTCTGTAAGCAAGCTCCATTAAAAAGGTGCATTTGCCGCAGCCTAAATCTAAATGAATAGGCTGTTTTTTAGGGAAAAAGCTTTCCCAGCTGCCCTTCTGCTTTATAGGTTCATCTACAAAATATTCGCAGGCGGCAAGCTCAGGGCGTGCCCATGTTTTAGTTCTGATTCTCATAATAATATCCTTATAACAGTAAAAGACCTGCTTTTTCGCAGATTTCGTGAGTTTCCTTATCCCAAAGTGAGGACTGTACTTCGCCGATATGAGCCTTACCTAAAAGAAGCATACAAAGTCTTGACTGACCGATACCGCCGCCTATAGTAAGGGGTAATTCACCGTTTAAAAGAAGCTTGTGGAACATAAGCTCACGTCTTTCGTTATGACCTGAAATTGTAAGCTGTCTGTCTAAGGATTCAGCGTTAACTCTTATACCCATGGAGCTTATTTCAAGGGCTATGCCCAAGGGCTCGTGCCAGAATAAAAGGTCACCGTTTAAATCCCAGTCGTCGTAGTCAGGTGCTCTGCCGTCGTGAGGTTCACCGTTTTTAAGTGCGCCGCCGATTCTCTTGATAAATACCGTCTTGTATTCCTTGCAGATAGCTGTTTCGCGCTCCTTTGCGCTCATACCGGGGTACATATCGAAAAGCTCCTGAGAGTCAATGAACTTAACTTCTCTTGTAAGCTCGGTGTCAAGTCCTGAAAACTGCCACTTAATTTCGTCCAGAGTACCGCAAATAGCACTTACTATTCTTCTTACGGTATCCTCCAAATAAGCTTCGTTGCGCATTGTGTTGTCAATTACCTTTTCCCAGTCCCACTGGTCAACGTAAACGGAGTGGATGTTGTCAAGCTCCTCGTCACGGCGTATAGCGTTCATATCGGTAACAAGGCCGTTTCCTACAAAGAAGCCGTATCTCTTAAGAGCTAAACGCTTCCACTTTGCAAGGGAGTGAACTACCTGAGCGTTACACTCAGCGTAGGGGATATCGAAGCTTACGGCTCTTTCCTTACCGCTTAAGTCATCGTTAAGACCTGTTTTGGGCTCAACAAATAAAGGCGCCGTAACACGCTTTAAGTGAAGTGCGGCACTAAGCTTTATCTGGAAAACGTTCTTAATTACGCCGATTGCTTTCTGTGTATCGTAAAGACCCAGGGAGGGCTTGTAACCCTCGGGGATGTATGTTTTCATTCTTACCATATCCTTTCGGAAAACTATTCTAAAATACTATTATGCGATTAAATGAGGTTTTTGTCAATAAAAAGTTGCGAATACCCTTGTAAATTCCTGTAAATAAAGGTATGATATATTAGTTAAAATATTTTTAAAGTTTACAGTAATTTCATAAATATCTGTTATCATATTTAAAACGAAGTTTCAGGCTTAATAGCAAAGAAAAGAGGTAATTTAAAATGGCTATGAAACAGTTTAAAACAGAATCCAAAAGAATTCTTGACCTTATGGTCAACTCAATTTACACACACAAGGAAATATTCCTTCGTGAGCTTATTTCAAACAGCTCCGACGCTATCGACAAGCTTTACTACAAGGCTTTAAGCGAGGGACTTTCCGGCTTATCCCGTGAGGATTTTAAAATAAGCATCCGCATTGATAAGGAAAACAGGCTCCTTACTGTAGAGGATAACGGCATTGGTATGACAAAGGATGAGCTTGACAATAACCTTGGCGTTATAGCAAAAAGCGGTTCCCTTAACTTTAAAAAGGAAAACGAAAAGAAGGAAGAAATCGACATCATCGGTCAGTTTGGTGTAGGCTTCTACTCTGCATTTATGGTGGCTGACGAGGTCAAGGTTCTTTCAAAGGCATTCGGCAGCGAGGAAGCTTATCTCTGGCAGTCAAAGGGTGCTGAGGGCTACACCATTACCGAGGATATAAAGGAAAATTACGGCACAAAAATCACCCTTCATATAAAGGACAATACCGAGGAAGAAAATTACGAGGAATTTTTGGAGCAGTACCGCCTTCAGTCCCTCATTAAGAAATATTCCGATTATATCCGCTACCCCATTGTAATGGATATGGAGCGCTCTAAAAAGAAGGAAGGAACTGAAAACGAGTACGAAAAATATACCGAAGCCGTAACCGTCAACAGTATGGTTCCCATCTGGAAGAAGAGCAAGAGCGAGGTTAAGGAAGAGGAATACAATAGCTTCTACAAAGAAAAGTTTATGGATTGGAACGACCCTGCAAGAGTTATCCACACTCAGACAGAGGGCACAGCTACCTACACAGCTTTGATGTTCATCCCTTCCAAGGCTCCTTACGATTATTACACAAGAGAATACGAGAAGGGCTTGCAGCTTTATGCCAGCGGCGTTATGATAATGGAGAAATGCTCCGACCTTCTCCCTGATTACTACAGCTTTGTTAAGGGACTTGTGGATTCCCAGGACCTTTCACTTAACATCTCCCGTGAAATGCTCCAGCACGACAGACAGCTTAAGCTTATTGCAGGCAGAATTGAAAAGAAAATCACCGCCGAGCTTAAAAGTATGCTCAGTAATGACAGAGAAAAGTACGAGGAATTTTTCAAAGCCTTCGGCTTACAGCTTAAGTACGGAATGTACTCTGACTACGGCACTCACAAGGATACCCTTAAGGACTTAGTCCTCTTCTATTCATCAAGTGAGAAAAAGCCCGTAACACTTTCCGAATACGTAAAGAGAATGAAGGAAAACCAGAAGGATATCTACTACGCCTGCGGTGAAACTGTGGAGAAAATAGCTCTGTTACCCCAGACGGAAGCAGTTACCGAAAAGGGCTTTGAGGTGCTTTTCCTTACAGATAACGTAGATGAATTCGCCCTTAAGACTTTAGGTAAGTTTGAGGAGAAGGAATTTAAGAATATCTCCGCCGACGAGCTTGACCTTACTACCGAGGATGAAAAGAAGGAAAACGAGAAATTAAAGGAAGAAAACACCGAGCTTTTAAGCTTTATTAAGGAGGCTCTAAATGGCAAGGTAACTTCCGTTAAGCTTTCAAACCGCTTAAGCAAGCACCCTGTTTGCCTTTCAAGTGAAGGTCACATAACAATGGAGATGGAGAAGGTACTGAACTCCATGCCTACCGAGGAGAAAATAAAGGCACAGCGTGTGTTGGAAATAAACCCCAAGCACGAAATTTTCCATAAGCTTCAGTCACTTTTTGAAAGTGATAAGGAAACACTTGAAATTTACGCGGATATCCTTTACTCTCAGGCACTTCTTATCGAAGGTCTTTCCATTGAGGACCCCGTGGACTACACCAACAAAATCTGCTCAATTATGACAAAATAAAACAGGGTAAAAGCAAGGCTTTCATACCCGGAAGGACAAATTTTGAACAACAATAATTTAGGCAATATGCCAAACGACGTGGTATATAACGAAAAATACGGCTATATAAGTCTTAAGAAACTGAAAATGAAGCTTATAAGAAAGGATTTAAGCACCACACACCTGTGTGTTATTGCGGCTTTGGTGCTTTCATTAGGCGTCAGCTTTCTGCTTTCCATGTTCCTTTCCATAGCTGCACCCGAAATGCTTATCACAACGGGAATACCGCCCTACCTTTACTATATGATAAATATGTTCGGCTCTGCCTTCACTATCGGTATGCCTTTTGCTGTGTACTTAGCTTTCAAGGGAGAGAGTGTAAGTAATTACCTTAAGTTCCAAAGGGTAAGGGCATTTGACAGTATATTGCTTATTTTAGGTGCCGTAGCTCTCTGCCTGCTTGCCAACTTCCCCTCAATGCTTATTATGGAATTGGTGGAAAGTGTAGGACTTGACGGCGGCGCTCAGGAGTCCTTGGCAGGTACAAACCTTTTCGAATCCATTCTTTATTTCCTGACTATAGCGGTATTTCCCCCTATATTTGAGGAATTTGCCTTCCGCGGCGTGCTGCTTTCATCATTAAGAAAACACGGTGACGGTATTGCTCTGGTGGCTTCATCTGTAGCTTTTGCCTTAATGCACACAAGCATCAGCTCCATGCCCTTTGCACTTATTTGCGGTTTTGCCATGGGTTACGTATATTTAAAAACCAATAATCTCTGGCTTTCAATAGCCATCCATTTCGTAAATAACGCCAACGCGACCCTGCCCGGTATCTTATACCTCTACCTGCCTGAAACTACTGTTAATATAATTTCAAACCTTATTTTCTACGGACTTATCTTAATAGGCGTAGTGGCTTTGATTATTTTGTTTGCTACGAAAAAAGTTTTCTACACTCCTGAAAATGAGAAAAGGAGCATTTCATACCAGCTCTCGGCAGGCAGTAAAACCCTTGCTTATATAACAAGTCCCGGTATTATTGCCGTTATGATATTGACTATAGGTATGATAGTCTTCTCTATGCTTGGTATGTACTGATATGGAAAAGAGTAGCTTTTACCGAATCGAGCCTGAGTTTATCCCCGAAAAGCGCTTTATGGAAAGAGCCCTGGAGCTTTCAAGGGAAGCTTTAAAAAGCGGCGATATCCCTGTCGGTGCCCTTATTGAAAAGGACGGCGAGATAATAGGGGAGGGCTTTAACACCAGGGAAAGGGACAAGGACCCCTTGGGTCACGCGGAAATCAACGCCATAAGGGAAGCAAGTAAGCGCTTAGGTGACTGGCGCCTTACTTCCTGCAGGCTTTACGTAACTTTAGAGCCCTGCCGAATGTGTTCAGGGGCCTGTGTGAATGCAAGAATTGAGCGCATTATTTACGGCGCCGATGACATCGGCTGCAGCAGCTGTGACCAGGAGGAGTTAAACAAAAATTCACCCTCCCATAAAATAAAGGTCTACCGCAATTTTATGGAGGATGAATGCAAAAAAGAACTCAGCGAATTTTTCAAAACCATAAGAGATAAATAAAATTAAGGAGACAGTTCATTAGGCTGTCTCCTTTTCTATTTTATGAATATGTAAATGCCAAGAATTATGTAAACTAAAGGAACTATTATAGATTTGTACTTACCTAAAAGCTCCTTTATTTTTGGCAGGGAGGCTAAGCTTTTAGCAAGTAAACACCAAAGGAGGGTCATCACGGCGAAAATTATAATACATATAAGGGTTTCGGCTGTATTAAAGCCTGTGAAAAGGGGAACGTAAACGCCTATATTGTCAGCGCCGCTTGCTATTGTAAGAAGCGCCGTGCTGAAAATTCCGCCCTCTGCCTTAACTATGTCCTCATCCTTATTCCTGAGGTTTGAAATTATTTCCTTCACGGCTAAAATAATGGGTACAATGCCAAGGTAGGGAAGAAAGCGTTCATCAAGAAGCCTCAGCCCCATAGCCGAAAGTATGCTGAAGGCAGTCAGCACAGCCATACCAAGGTATTTACCAAGGATTATTCTGTGGGTCTTTATATTGCTGTCTGCCGTGAAAATAAAGGTAAGTATTAATATATCGTCAATGTTGGTGCTTATAAAAGCAAAAAATGAAGTTATAACCGCTTCAAGCATATCAGTCCAAAACGTCCTCTGTGAAGTAGGCGTTACTGTAGGCTTCCTTGCCTTCCTTGTCGTAAACAGCCACGCGGAAGTAAATATCGTCAGGCTTAATTTCAAATACGGCTTGGGTAATCAGACCCGTCTCCTCGTTATAGCGGGACATACATCTTCTGTGGGCGGTGGTGCAGAATACCTTGTCGGCGCCGCTGCATTCAACGTGAAGCTGGTCGCCGTCCAAATACATCTCATAGATTTCGGGTCCCTCGGAAGCGTAGAAGCTGCCCTTAAGCATAGCGTCCGTTACGGCTTTATAGTCAAGGCTTTCGCTCTTTATAACCGTCCAGGCGCCAAAGCTGTCCCACATTCTGGAACCGGGTGTGCGGCGGTTGTGGTTATCGTCAGTTCCAAGGGCAAAAATCTTCTTGCCAAGCAGGAGCTGTTCATCGTAAATATCGCCGTTCTTTTCGTTATAGCCGTCAATTAAACTGCCGTAGTTAATTATCTCCATGGCGTGCATACCCTTGTATTTTGAGTACTGCTCGTACTTTTCAAGGGACCAATGGGGATGGTTGTGTGTAACAAAAAAGCCTTTCTCACGGCATATTTTAATAGCCTCGTTAATGCAGTCAGCGTTATATTCACGGTTGAAGTCAGGCTCCTTCTCATCAAATACAAGGCTATCGTTTCTTTCGGGGTTATGGTACTTTGTTCTGTGGAAGCAGGGCTGAGTTATATTTTCAGGGTCCAAAGCAATGATGCAGAGGTCACAGACCTTAGCGTTTAAGAAGCTCGGCTTCCAGTTTTCGTCAAATCCCAGCTCAAAGCCGTTTAAAACAAGGAACTCGCCGTCACTTAACTCCTTGTGGTGGGGGATAAGTACCTCGTGGTCGGTAATGGCAAGAATGCTGTAGCCCTTACTTTTATAAAGATTCTTCATCTCAAGGGGAGTAAGCTCGCCGTCGGAGCAGGTTGTGTGGCAATGTAAATTAGCCTTGTAGAAATTTCCTTCCTTAGGTAAAAGATATTTTATCATAGTAACTGCGCCTCCTTAAAGCTCGAAGTCCTCTTTTTTGTATTCACGCATCTTAGGTAAAGTGTCGGGACGGCGCTTGGTGGGGTCGTACTCATATTTTTTGCACTTTATTGCGTCCTCGCCCTTCCAATACTTACAAAGTACACTGCCTTTCTGTTCACTTTCTGAGTAATTATAGCGGCAGTAATCACAGCTTTTCTCAATATTACCGCCAAAAAGCTTTTCTTTTTTCTTAAATAATCCCATATCAGTCAGTCCTTAATTTTTAATAAGCTTATATTAGCATAAATTTCAGTTAATTTCCACCGTTTTCGTTATTTTGTTTTTGTGCCGATACAGTACAAAAAAGGAAAAGCAGGGTAATCAGTAAAGCTGTAACAATTCCGCCCTCCCTTTCGCTTATGCCGCCGTAAACAAAGCTTCCTACCGTAAGGGCATTTGGCTTGGCTCTATACAATATTCCTGTAAAGAAATAAGTAATGGCTGCAGCTGCGCTTCGTGTGAAAATAAGGTGCCTGAGCTTCAAAACCCCATCACTAAAAAAGGAGCCAAGCTGTAAAAACATACATACACCGCCAAAGGAAAGTCCCGCGGCTATGAATTTCGGGTCTAAGCCTATTTTAAAAGCATTCTCCACACCGTAGGTAACCTCCAAAAAGAAGGCACTAAGGAAGGCTTTAAAGGGGTGAGGGATAAAACCTAAGGTATAATTCAGGCTGTGGGTAAAGGAAAAGGTGTTTATAAGCTCAATAAATCCGCGCATCAGGATTACGTAAAGACTCATATTAAGCATAGCCTTAGCGCTGCTATAAAGGGAGCCTTTAAGACCTGCTGTTAATGAGGCAGTTTTATACTTTCTGCTTGCTTTTATGGGTATCTCTTTATTAATTCCCGTCAGAAATAAAAGAAGCAGATTACTTATAATTATGCTTAAAAATACGGAAAGACCCAAGCCTATATCCCCTGAAAGCCGCCCTAAAAATAACACGGCAAAGGGTATGCCCGGGGATAAACTGCAGTAAGTGAACCTTAAAGCCTCTTTTTCAGTTATTTTACCTTCCTTTAAAAGCTCGGCGCTTATCTTGGCTCCCAAGGGGTAGCCGAAAAGAAAGGCAGATATAAGGGCAGGTGCCAGAGCATCGGGCAGCTTCAGGACCCTTCTCATAAAAAACGAAAGAGCTCCTGAGAGCAAAGCGGCTCCCTTGCTGAGGCTAAACAGTGAGGATGCCACCATAAAAGGGAATAGTGAGGGAACAAGCACGTAAAGGCTGTAGTCAAGGGAATGCTCAATGCTTTTGAAAAGAAGGTCTTTGTGTATGAAAAGCAGGGTGAAAAGGGCGGTGTAAACAATAAGGCTCAATATTTTCAGAGCTTTGTCCCTTGCTGAATTTATATCAATCATAGTTTCTCCTTTCATTTTGGAGGGGCTGTCGCAGTACATAAAGTCCTGTGCTGCTGCAACAATTCGTAGTGACAGCATTTATGCTGTCAATTTGCTTGCAAATCTAAAACCGAAGGGGCGTACGCATACGCAAAGCGTTGCGATGTCGATTTGCTTGCAAATCTGATGAGGTGGAAGAAGATTAGTGCAGGTTACGTTACACCTCATCCACTTTGAACGCTTGCGTTCATTTACCCCCATTCCCCTCAAGGGGAAGGCTGAATAGTGTGGGGCAACTCAGCTCCCCAT
>JAGBID010000107.1 GCA_017935165.1 Clostridia bacterium | reverse complement strand
CGCTGTATTCGGGAGCTGCTCTGTGGATATTCCACTTCTCCTCGGTTACGGGAGCAGGCTTATTATCCACGGGGTCACCCAAAACATTAAAAATTCTGCCTAAGGTCTCTCTGCCGACGGGCACGCTGATAGCCTTACCCGTATCTATAACGGGAGTGCCGCGCTTCAAGCCGTCTGTAGAGGACATGGCGATGCACCTTACAATATTGTCACCAATATGCTGCGAAACCTCAACGGTAAGAGTTTTCTCGCCTATTTTCATTGTAAGAGCATTATCTATGGAAGGAAGGAAACCTTCCTCGAAGCGAACGTCAACAACAGGTCCCATAACCTGAGCGACGCTGCCCTTTGCTATTTCTGACATATTATTTATCACAGCTTCATAAAAATATGAAGTTACTCTCCTTTAGTGGATTTGTGGAACGCCTAAACAGTTTACGTGCCGCTGCCTGCAATTATCTCGGTAATTTCCTGAGTAATAGCGCCCTGGCGTGCACGGTTGTACTGAATTCCAAGCTCTGCTATCATTTCTTCGGCATTCTTGCCTGCGCTGTCCATAGCGGTCTTTCTTGCAGCTACTTCACTGCAGAAGCTTTCGCGCACAGCGCTTACAATTATACCGGTAATATATTCGGGTAAAGCTGCATCCAGAATAGTTCTCTCGTCAGGCTCAAAAATAACGCCAAGACTTTTTGCTGTTTCAGGCTCGCTGAGGGGTAAAATACAACGAACACAGGGCTCCTGAGACATAACTGAAATATACTTGGTGCTTACTATACCCACCTTATCGTATTTTTCTTCGGTAAAGCTTTTGCAAATATCCAAAGCCATACTTCTTGCCTCGGCATAGTCAAAGCCTTCTGCATATAAAGTGGCTTTTTTATACTTATCACAAGCTCTTTTACCTATGGGAATGATGTCCACTCCCTCAAAATCGCGCATTGTTCTGAATATATTGGCGTTATAACCGCCTGCCAAGCCTCTGTCACCTGCTATTACGATAAGAAGAGTTTTGCCCTCGGCTTTCTCCTCCTTACGCATATAGGGGCTTTTTTTACATTCCTGAGAGCTTAAAAGGGGGTCAATGGCATTTCTGATAGCGGTTTCATATTCCCTTCCTTTAAACATACCGTCCAGTGCCCTGCGCATTTTACTGCCTGCCACAAGACCCATGGCTTTTGTAAGGTGAAGGGTGGAATCCACACTTTTTATGCGGTTCCTGAGTTTTTTAATATCCGCACCCATTTAACACATGCCTTTCATTAATTCGTTTACTTATCTCTCTAAATCGTTTAGAGCCTGCTTTAAGGTTTCGATATCGCTGTCGTCAAAGAAACCTGATTCAAAACGAACAAGAAGGTCGTTGTATTTGTTTTCAAGATGCTCATAAAGGTTTGCTTCGTATTCCTTAACCTTACTTACGGGCACGCTGTTTAAGTAGCCCTTTGTAACGGCGTAAACTATGGCAACCTGGCAGCCTACACGAACGGGAGAATTACGCTTCTGCTTTAATACTTCAACGATTCTCTCACCTAAGGCAAGTCTTGCCTTAGTATCGGCATCAAGGTCACTTCCGAACTGAGCAAAGCTCTGAAGTTCTCTATATTGAGAATACAAAAGCTTCAATTCACCTGAAACCTTTTTCATAGCCTTAAGCTGAGCGCTGCCGCCAACACGGGTAACGGAAATACCGGGGTTGATGGCAGGTATAATGCCTGAATGGAAAAGCTCTGTTTCAAGGAATATCTGTCCGTCGGTAATTGAAATAACGTTTGTAGGAATGTAAGCGGAAACGTCGCCTGCCTGAGTTTCGATAATGGGAAGTGCGGTTATTGTACCGCCACCGTATTCCTCGCTTACGCAGGCTGCTCTTTCAAGAAGTCTTGAATGGAGGTAGAAAACGTCACCGGGGTAGGCTTCACGTCCGGGAGGACGGCGAATAAGAAGGGAAAGTGCACGGTAAGCCACAGCATGCTTTGAAAGGTCGTCGTAAATAATCAAAACGTCCTTACCCTTTTCGCGGAAGTATTCAGCCATTGCACAGCCTGCATAGGGTGCAACGTACTGTAAGGGAGCTGACTCGGAAGCGGATGCAGCCACAACGATAGTATAGGGCATTGCACCTGCTGCTGTAAGCTCATTTACAAGCTGAACAACGCTGGAGCTTTTCTGACCTATTGCAACGTAAATACAGATAACACCCGTATCTTTCTGGTTTATAATAGTATCAATGGCAATTTCAGTTTTACCTGTCTGACGGTCACCGATTATAAGCTCACGCTGACCGCGTCCGATGGGAATCATACTGTCAATAGCCTTTATACCGGTCTGCAGAGGTACGTGAACGCTCTTTCGCTCGATAATGCCGGGAGCTTCACTTTCCGTAGGTCTTGTTTCAGTACAAAGTGCAGGGCCTTTACCGTCAATAGGTTCACCCAAAGCATTAACAACTCTGCCCAAAAGTGCCTCACCAACGGGAACGGAAAGAACCTTACCCGTACGTCTTACGGTTGAGCCTTCACGGATATGGTTTTCATTGGAAAGCAAAGCAACAGAAACAGTCTCGTCCTCTAAGTTTTGTGCAAGACCAATGCTGCCGTCCTCGAATTCCAGAAGCTCACTTGCCATACATTCTCTAAGGCCGTAAACTCTTGCAATTCCGTCGCCAACCAATATAACCGTACCTGTTTCCTTCATTTCAAGCCTTGTACGGTAATTTTTAATTTGTTCTTTAATAATACTGCTTATTTCTTCGGGTCTCGAATTCATGTTCATTGGTTCATCACATCCTTTACTTCACGCAGGCGCTGGCGGAGTGTGCCATCAATAACTTTTCCGTCCATTTCCACCATAATACCGCCAATAACAGAGCTGTCCACGGTAAGGTGAAGCTGAACGTTATGCCCGCTTAACTTTTCAAGTTTTCGTATTAAAGCAGTTTTTTGTGCTTCTGTTAACTCCACAGCGGAAGTAACGTAGGCACTTGTAATATTTTCCTTCGCTAAAAGAAGGCTGCGGTATTCATTTACACAGCTTTTATAGGAAGCTATCCTTCCCTTTTCACAGAGAAGCTGCATTAAGGAAACCACGTTGGATGGTAATCTGCCGCCGAAAACAGCCTCAATAGCACCTACTCTCTCCCCTAAGGGTATTCCGGGTGCACTTAAAAAGTCCATATAATCAGGCTCACTTTCAAAAGCACTTAATGCTTCCTCTAATGCCTTCATATACTCTTTTTCTTTATTCGCTTCAAGAGCAAGAATAAATAAAGCTTCGGCGTATTCCTTAATGACTTCTGTCATTAATTATTACCTTTTTCGTCTATACTGTTTATAAAAGAATCGATCATAGCGCGGTGGTCCTCTGTGTTAACTTCGCGCTCAAGCATCTTCTCGGCAATAGCCGCAGATACGTCTACGATCTCACGCTTGATACCGTCAGTTGCCTTAAGTCTCTCAAGCTCGGCCTCTTTTTTAGCCGCTTCAACTATTCCGTCTGCCTTAATATCGGCATCCCTGATAATACCTTCAGCACGGCTTTTAGCAATATCCGTAGCATTTTTAATAATGCCGTCTGCCTTAATGCCTGCTTCTTTCAATGTTTCGTTCCATTTTTCTTCATTTTCTTTAGCCTTGGCTTCTGCCTCTTTTGCAGCTTCATACTTACTGTTTACCGCCGCTTCACGGTCAGCTACCATTTTTTTAACAGGCTTAAAAAGAAACTTTTTGAATAGAAAAAACAGAATTACTAAGTTTAAAAGGGAGACCAAAATATGCCACAAATTGACGGAAATAACATCTAATGTCTGCATAAATTTTTATCTGCCTTTCTCGTTAAATATTATTCTTACCCTATCAGATTACGGACATAAGAATGTTAACGAGCATACCGGGGGCAACGAAAATAAGGAGAATTGCGATAACAAGAGCATAAAGACCTGTAGTTTCAGCAATAGCACAACCCATGAGCATAGTACTTGTAACAGCACCCTTGCTCTCGGGCTGACGGCCGATAGCCTCACAAGCCTTAGCAACTGCATTACCTTCACCGATACCGGGGCCGATACCTGCAATCATTGCCATACCTGCACCTAAAGCGCAACAACCTAAAATAATACCAATAGCAAGTTCCAACATAATTTTTACCTCCAAAATTAATTATTGAATGTTGATACTTTATATATTTGTTAAAAGCCGAAAATCATTAACTTTTCTGAGCTTTTTTTAACCTGCGTTTTTCATATTCATCCTGAGGGAATCCGCTGCTTACGTACATCATAGTAAGTGTAGCAAAAATGAACGCCTGCAAGCAGCCGGAGAATATATCGAAATAAATTGAAAGTACTGCGGGAATACCTACTCTGAAAAGAGGGATTTCACCAAGAAATCCGGGAAGCCAACCTAATACCATTGCAGAAAGCCCCTGAAGACCTGCAGCTAAAAGAACGGAAATAACACTGCCTGAAAGCACATTGCCGTAGTGACGGAAAGCCATAGAGATTGGAGTTGCAATTTCACTTATCAAATTGATGGGAGTTAAAAGCGCAACAGGCTCTGTAAAGCTCTTTAAGTACTGAACCGGTCCGCAAATTGCCTTATAATAAGTGATAAGGAAGAAAACGAGTATAGCCCAGCCGCCTACGATATTAATATCAGAAGTAGGAGCATATAAACCAAAAAGAGCAAGTAAACTGGAAAAACCGGAAAGTCCCATAACCGCTGCAATAAAAGGACCGAATGTACTGAAAAATTCGCCCATATTATCTTTTACAAGACCTTCTACCTTTTCAACAATCCATTCTGCAAGTACTGTTCTTTTTACATTTACATTTTTTCTTATGCCGTGAGTTAAATAAAGGCATAAGCCAAACAGCATAACTAATACCGCCAGAGAATTAACCTGAGATTCTGTTACAGGGAAATCCTGTATAGGCATCGGTATAGTAAAATAAATAAGCGCACCGGTTACGTTTATTCCTTCACTCACGGGATAAACAAGAACTCTTAAAAGTATTAAACACACTATAGGTATAATTATCATCGAAATAAAAAGTATATCAAAGAGTTTAAATTTTTTCATATCACTCTGCATTTCTATTTTCATCCTTTCGTTTATCGAATAAAGGTCTTAAAAGTATTGCAATTCTCGGGAAGAAAATCGGAATAATAACTGCCCAGTTATTAAATAAACTTACTGTAACACCAACAACCACGGTAACGAAAATAAGGAACATTCTCATAAGATTCGATACCTTCATAGTTTGCTTGGCTTCTTTTTCCTCTTGCATTATTGCTTTCTGCACGCCAATACCCATTAAAAAGAAATTGAGCACACCTACAGCTCCGCTTAAAAGATTACCAAGAAGCACAGTGTAGTCCCATTTATTGATAATTAAAAATACAGCTTCCATTACAAGGCTGAAAATAACAACCCATAAAGCTATATATTTAGTTTCTTTAATAACAACTTTGTCTACTTTTGCCATAGCGGTTTCATAACCTCAAATTTTCGCATTATACACTTTATTCTACCATAGACTTTTTAGAAAATCCACTATTTTTTACGTATTTTTTGCACAAAAGCCTGTTTGTTAAATTTTTAATTATTGTGTAATGTAAAGCTCCTTCCTCTTTTACTGCAAATTCCTGTGGATTAACGGCAAAAAAACAACGGAAACGCTGTTTGCGTTTCCGCCAATTTGAGATATTAAATTAAAAACATTTATTATTAAGGCACCTTTCAGTTTCGCCGCCGCGGTAGCAAAGCTCGTTTGCGGATTTACCCGTTTCGCTTAATTCCACTAAATTATCTATGGTAGTTTCGGCAATATTTTCCAAAGCTTCCTCAGTTAAAAACGCCTGATGGGAAGTTACAATTACGTTTGGCATTGAAATAAGCCTTGCCAAAATATCATCCTCTAAGATATGACCTGAATTATCCTCAAAGAACAAGTCGCTCTCCTCCTCATAAACGTCCAGGCAAGCAGCGCCAACCTTTCTTGACTTGATACCGTTTAAAAGTGCCTCGGCATCCACCAAAGCGCCGCGGGAGGTATTGATAATTACTACGCCCTTTTTCATTTTTCCAATGGCATTTTCGTCAATTACGTGGTAAGTTTCGCTTGTTAAAGGACAATGAAGGGATATGATATCACTCTTTTCAAAAAGCTCATCCAAATTCGTATACCTTAGGTTTTCGTTTTCAATGCTCTTGTTGGGAAATTTATCGTAAGCCAAGACCTTCATACCGAAGCCGCGGCAGATATCAAGGAACACTCTGCCGATTTTACCGGTACCGATAATACCCACAGTCTTGTTGTGTAAATCAAAACCCGTCAAACCCTGCAGGCTGAAGTTAAAGTCACGGGAGCGGATGTAAGCCTTGTGAATTCTTCTTATGGATGTTAAGAGAAGTGCCATAGCGTGCTCGGCAACTGCATAAGGCGAGTAAGCGGGTACGTGAAGAACGTGAAGCTTATTTTTTGCCGCCTTCATATCCACGTTGTTAAAACCTGCACAGCGCAGCGCTACAGTTTTCACGTTCATCTCATAAAGTCGGTCAATTACCTTACTGTTTACCGTGTCGTTAACAAAAACACAAACAGCATCGTAATTTTTACCTTCAAGCAGGTCAACTGTGTCCTCGTTAAGTTTTGTTTCGAAATATTTTATCTTAAAGCCCTTCTCCTCAGCGAATTTGTCAAAGGACGGTTTATCGTAGGGCTTTGCGTCAAAAAATGCTATTTTCATAAAATCAACTCCTTATACCTATATTATACCTTAAACAAAACAAAAACTCCATTGTAAAAACAACGGAGTTTAAAAAATTTTAATTTACTGCATTTATAAACTTCATAAAGGCAAGTCTGCCTTCCTTTGTGCACTTGTATACACCTGCGTGCTCCAAAACTTCCTTAAATACTTTGCCGACCTCTTCCCTTAAAATACCTCTTACAGTATCTGCTGAGAAGCTGCCGTACTTTTTAATAAGCTCCTTTGCCCAGGCAGCGTGCTCTTTAATAGTTTTATTCTTGCTTACGTCCTTATTATTTACAAGGTGCTCGGCTAATATTTCAAGCTCCTCCTTAAGACGTGAAGGAAGAACCGCAAGACCCATAACCTCAATAAGACCGATATTCTCCTTCTTTATATGGTGCAGCTCAGCGTGGGGATGGTAAACGCCCAAGGGGTGCTCCTTTGTACAAACATTATTGCGAAGAACTAAGTCAAGCTGGAAGTATTCACCGTTTCTTCTTGCGATGGGCGTAATAGTATTGTGGGGCTCACCGCCAAGGTCGGCAAAAATAAATGCGTCACGGTCGCTGTAATTTCGCCAGGTTGTAAGGATCTTATCCGCCAAATCCACAAGTCTCTCTTTATTTTCGCATTCAAGACGGATAACGGAAAGAGGCCACTTGACGATGCCTGCTTTAATATCCTCAAAGCCAATAAAGCTTATTTCCTTTTCAATGGGAGCCTTAGCCATTGCAAAGGTGTAGTTGCCGCCCTGAAAATGGTCGTGAGAAAGTATAGAACCGCCAACAATAGGTAAATCTGCATTAGAGCCTATGAAATAGTGGGGAAACTCCGTAATAAAATCAAGAAGCTTCACAAAACTTCTTCTGTCTATTTTCATAGGAATATGCTTTTCGTTAAACACAATGCAGTGCTCGTTGTAATAAACGTAAGGTGAATACTGCATTCTCCAGCTTTCCTCGCCCAAAGTCATAGGAATTGTACGAAGGGTCTGACGTGCAGGGAAGTCAAGCCTGCCTCTGTAACCAACATTTTCCTTACAAAGCTGACAGACAGGGTAGCCTGACTGCTTCATATTCTTCATAGCAGCAATTGCCTTCGGGTCCTTTTCGGGCTTTGAAAGGTTTATTGTAATATCAAGGTCACCGTATTCTGAAGGATACACCCATTTGATATCCTTTTTAATTCTGTAACGTCTTATGTAGTCGCAGTCACAGCTTAACTTGTAGAAATAATCCGTTGCCTTTTTTGCAGCGTTTTTCTTTAATGCCTTGAATGTGTTTACAACTGTGGAGGGTCTGGGGGTAACACAAGCCATTAACTTAGTATCGAAAAGGTCCTTTTCCACAATGCTGTCACCGATAAGCTTTTTGTCCACAGCAAAAGCAAGTAAGCCTTCCAGTATTTCTTTAAGTGCCATTTCGGGAACAAATTCAGGCTGATTGAATTCCTGCAAATCCAGCACGTCAAGAAGCTGATTTATTGCAAATATCTCGTCTTCCTTTTCAATGAGTCCCTCTTTTAAAGCGTAATTCACAAGGGCTTTTATATAAACGTTTTGCATATACTAACATCTCCCGTATATAGCTTTTTTCCAAAAACTTTCACGTATATATTATCTCACAAAACTTCTGTTTGTGCAATAAACTTATGTTGTTTTTTGGTATTTTCACCCAACATTTTTACAAGTAAAAAACCTGCACTATTTAAAGTGAAGTGCAGGTCTTTATATTTATTTAAGTATGCACACAGGAATTTCCGTAGCCATTCTTTCGTAGCCCAATTTACTGGGGTGCAAGTGGTCTCCGGAATCGTATTCCTTTTTAAAGAAGTCGGGGTTATCAGGGTCAGCAAGCGCCTTGTCAAAATCAATACAGCCGTCTATTAAATCGGTGGTTCTTATAAATTCATTATACTTGTGGCGCATTTCCTGCCTGAAGGGCGCATCTGTTCTCCAGCCGCCCATCGGAAGTAAGGTACCAACGTAAACCTTGTAGCCAAAGCTTTTTGCCTGGCTTATATAAATTTTAAGTCCTTCAATAAGCTCCTCCACGGTAGGCAGGTCACTCATGGGTCTGTAAATATTTACTTCCGTGCCAACAGGATGGATTATATCGTTTATGCCCTGCTGAATTATAACCGTGTCCGCGCCGTCGGTGGGTACCTCGTGCATAAAGCGGTTATCGCCCTTTAAGCCGTAGCTTTCATAGGTAATACACTCATACTGCCTTAAAATCCTTGAACCGCTGGTAGCGCGCCTGATTATTGCCGTGTTCTTGTAGCCTTCCTTATAGTAGCGAAGGGATAAAAAGTCAGGCCAGTCCTGAGCGGTAATGGAATCGCCGTAGCAGACCACGGTACGGTTTTCCCTTTCCGTCAATATAGAAACGTTGCTTAAAAAGTAAAAAAGATGAGTTTTTCTTGAAGTTATAATGTCAATGTCCCTGTCCTCTGTTCTGTCGCCGTTAGCGTACAAGCCCTCGGAAAGAGGTCCGCAGGTGTAAACCACAGAGCGCATTAAGGTGAAATCCTTTAAATAGAAGCTTACCTGCAAAAGCTCCTCTGCATTCAGATTTATATCAACAGGATCTGTAAGAACCTTATCCCCTGCACCAATAGTAACACTTTCATTACCATTGACGTAAACTTTATGAAATTCTCCGCCGTAGAAAACAGTTATCTTGTTTATAGTTATGGGCTCGGTTCCACAGTAATTATCGAAAGTAAGCCTTAAAGAATTTCCTGAAAAAGGTATATGTATGGGATAACGGATAGTGATATCCTTAGCATATCTTTCAGGGCGGTTTTCAGCAATGCTCACTGCATTACCCCAGATGCTTACCCATTTCCTTTCACAAGCCATAAATATTTCTCCTTTTATAAAATTTCCGTGTTTTTGTTACTTTTCTGATGCTTTTATGTACTATATTTATTATAGCAAGGTATTTTTGAATTGTCTATAAAAAATCTTCTTGTAACTTGTAACATTTCAGTCTTTAAAATCGTATATATTTAAGAAAATTGTAAGAATTCTGTGAGCTTTGGCGTAAGAATTCGTGTATATAATGTAAACACATCCTAAGGAGGAAATTTCAATGGAAAAGGAAAAAGGTTTAACAACCGAAACATCCACCGTACTTGTAGTTGACGACGATGCCGAAATAGCATACGCTGTTTCTAAGCTTTTACAAAACGAAGGCTATAACACAATAAAAGCATCCAACGGACTTGAAGCTCTCGACAAGCTTATCACCGATAAGGTTGACCTAATAATTCTTGACATTATGATGCCGAAATTAGACGGACTTTCCGCCACAATGAAAATCAGGGAAAGGGAAAACATCCCGATAATTATCCTTTCGGCAAAAAGTGAGGATAGTGACAAGATCTTAGGTCTTTCAATAGGTGCTGACGACTACGTAACCAAGCCCTATAACCCCGAGGAGCTTTTGGCAAGGGTAAGAAGTCAGCTAAGGCGCTATAAAATTTTAGGCAGCGGAAAAGTAAACGACAGCCGCAATATAATAAGCGTGGGTTCACTTACTTTGGACACAGCTGCAAAAAGTCTTACGGTGGATGGGGTTAAAGTCAAGCTTACTCCTACAGAGTACAACATCCTTCACTTTCTTATGCTTAACAAAAACCACGTATTCTCGGCTGAGCAGATTTACTCCGCTGTGTGGAACCAGGACAGCTTCGGTACCGACAACACGGTTATGGTGCACATAAGAAGGATAAGAGAGAAAATTGAAATCAATCCCAGGGAACCTAAATATTTAAAGGTGGTGTGGGGACTTGGATACAAGATCGAAGGCTAACAAAAATCTCAGCAAAATTTTAAGCATAATCTCAATAATAATCATTTTCACAGGCTATATATACCTATCATTGTCGCTTTTTAACGCGCAGAGCATCCTTTCCTATTTAAGAAGCGACAATATGGTAAACTCCTCAGTCCATAATAAAAAGGATGAGGTGTTCGATTTACTCAGAAGCTACTGTGCTTTTTATAACGACGTAAGGCAATGCGACACCGAAGAGGAAGCCGCCTTTGCCAAGGGTGAGCTTCAGTACATTGAAGAAAGACTTAACAACTACGCTAAGGAGGGCTACCGCTACGTAATAAGGGACAGCGGCGACCATTCCAAAGAAATAATCAAGGATAAATTTTCAGGTAACACAAGCATCAGCTACATCTACACTCAGCCCTATAATTACGGCGAGTCCTACGGATATAACTACATACCATTGACAGAAGCGGACGGCACCGAAACTGAAACCATTGACATGGAAAATACAGCTGTGGCTGTACCCATGGAATATTTCCAGATTAACGTTTGGCTTAATGAAACAGCTGTAAATAACATATTAAGCTTTGAAAGCTACCAGCAGCAGGTGGGTCAAAAATATTACGGCATATTTATTTTCGGTATATGTACCGTAATTGCCGGTCTGATTCTCTCCGCCTTTACTTCCCATTTAAGGAACAAGCACGGAAAAACCGAGATAATATTCCACGAGAAGATTTATAACGACATTCTTTTATTCGTTTATATTTTCGTTTCCTACTTTATACTATACTTATCGGTCAAGCTTTTCCGCTATTATTACAGTTATCCCGAGGCAATCTACTGGCTTGTGGAAGTCGCCTTTGGTGTTATATTCTCGCTTTTAAGCTACAAGACCCTTTCGAATTTAACCAAAAGAGCAAAACGCGGAGAATTATTAAGCTATACTTTAGTGGGAGCATTTTTCAGGTTTATAAAAAGACTTTTCATAAAAATATGGGATTACCTTAAGGAAAGCTACCGTATTATCACCCGTTCACTTAAATCGAACGTAAAAACTCACGTGATATTTACTTCAATAACCCTTATCTTCACTGTATTTTTAGGCTTAGGTGTATTTGCGCTGTTCAGCTATTTATCACACAGATTACTTATCGGTTTCTTCTTTACGGTGTTCTACTTTATTCTGGCAGCTTTCCTTATTACAAGGGGAGTAGCCGAGCTTTCAACCGAGCTGGAGGAAATTAAAGAAACTACCGAAAAAATCAGAAACGGTGAGCTTGAAAGCAAGCTTTCTACAAATATGAACCCGCTTTTCGGAAATCTGCCTGATAATTTAAACCATATTGGAGACGGTATGGACAAGGCTGTTAAAAAGGCTACCGCCTCCGAAAAGGTTAAAACCGAGCTTATAAGCAACGTTTCTCACGATTTAAAAACGCCCCTTACATCAATAATAAGCTATATTGAGTTTTTGGACGAGGATGAAAGCCTTTCACCTGAAGCTAAGGACTATGTTAAAATCATAAAGCAAAAAAGCTTAAGACTTAAAAATATGATTGCAGACCTTTTCGATTTATCAAAAGCTTCTGCAATTCAAGAGCAAACAAACCTTGAAACCTTAGGCTTTAAGCAGCTTGTAAACCAGACAGTAACGGAAATGAACGACAAGCTGGAAAACAGCCTATGTCCCTTCAAGCTTAGCCTTCCCGAAACAGAAATTTATATAAAAGCAGACGGCAAGAAGCTTTACAGAGTACTGCAGAATTTAATTGATAATGCTATAAAATACTCCCTTAAGGGCACAAGAATCTTTGCAAACCTCTATGAGGATAAGGGCGAGGCTGTGTTCGAAATCAAGAATATATCTGCATACGAGATGAACTTTACTTCCGAGGAAATCTTGGAGCGCTTCAAGCGCGGAGACGAATCAAGAAGCAGCGAAGGCTCAGGACTTGGGCTTTCAATTGCCGATACCTTCGTGAAAAACTCAGGCGGCGAGCTTAACATCACAATCGACGGCGATATGTTCAAGGCAGAAGTTATTTTTAAAACGGTAAACGGCGCATAAAATGGCAGAATTATTTTTAAACGTACTTCCAATATCTGTAATCTGCGGGGTTATTTACGGTATTTATCGCTTTTATAAATGCAAAACTCTGAACCTTCCCTTTAAAATAGAGGATGAATCCCTTAGAATTCTTTTTACCGTTTACCTTGCAGGACTTTTTAACCTCACCTTAGTTCCCCAAAACTTTTGGTCGGATTTTTGGTTTTACCTGAAATACGGTTACATCGGCGAAACACTAAACCCCTTCTTTACAGGCGGCTACAATTTCATTCCCATATTTATAAAATGTCTTATGGGGCAAATAGAAACAGGCAGCTGGGTAATAACCATGCTTATAGGAAATTTACTTATGTTTTTTCCTTATGGGGTTTTTGTTTACCTTCTCTCCGGCAAGCTTAAATTCAAAAATACACTTTTCATCTCCCTTGTAATACCTATGTTCATTGAAGTTTTGCAGCCGATTATCGGCAGAAGCTGTGACATTGACGATTTTCTTTTGAATGCTCTCGGAATTTTACTCGGTTACTATTTTACAAGTGTAGTATTTTCACTTTATAAAAAGCTTAAAAAACACGGCACCAATTAGTGTTGCCGTGTTTTCTTCTTAACGCCTTATTACAAATTCCTTGCAATAAAGCGAGGGCTATTATATAATTAATTTTTAAAGGGAGTGAGAAATTATGGTAAGTATATATGAAAAAGAAAAATTCCTTGAAGCTTACGAAAAAGCAAAAGCCTACTGCAGCGAAAACCCCACAATAGGCATACTCAGCGAAAAAATAATGCACCTTACTTTAAAATACTACTTTTCTCCCTTTGATTCCGACCACGAAGTTAAGCTGGGCGGCTTTTATGCCGATGCAATTAACGAGGATGGTATTGTGGAGGTACAGACAAGGTCCTTTAAAAATTTAAAGGAAAAGCTTATGTACTTTTTAGCTGTAACAAACGTTAACGTAGTCCACCCTATTCCATTTCATAAATATATCACCTGGGTTAATCCCGAAACAGGAGAAATTTCCAAGCCTCACCGCAGCCCTAAAATAGGCAGGCTGACGGATATTTTCGGTGAGCTTTACGGTATTAAGGAAAAACTTGATAACCCGCGCCTGACAATTACCCTGATGCTTATAGACACCGACGATTATAAGAATTTGGACGGCTGGAGCAAGGATAAGAAAAAAGGCTCCACCAGGGCAGAAAGATACCCAAGGGAGCTTATTGATATTTTTACCATTAATTCCAAGTACGACCTTTTAAAGCTTCTGCCTGAGGATTTACCCGAAACCTTCTCCGCTTCCGATTTAAATAAGCTTATGAAAGGAAATTCAAGAAATTCCTACAGTGCCATTAACACTCTCTGTTATTTAAACCTTTGCGAGTGCATTGGCAAGGAGGGCAGAAAAAATATATTCCGCATTAAAAAAGAAAACCTTCTGTAAACACCACATCTTTCCCCTTTATTTCTTCTCGGGGGAACTCCTCGCCTCCCCTGTAAGGGGAGGAAAATTTTGCACAGCAAAATAGGAGGGGTTTAAAAAGATTAAATGTGTGTTCACAGAAGGTCATTTTATTTAGGAACCCGTTGATTTATAATGCTTAAGTCCCACTCTCCATATAATATAGGCAGGAATCATAAAGGGAAGCGTGCCTAAAGGCAGGAAGCAGTAAACTATGCTGTTTACCCTGCCCGTTAAATACAGAAATGGGTAATATTGGAAAAGTGCCATAGGTACCACAAAAGTGAGAAATTTCAGTACGTTTTCACCGTAAACGCTTAAGGGGTACTGGCCGAATTCTCTGCCGCCGTCAGTAAATATATTCATAACCTCCAAGCCCTGAGTTGTGTAGAAACAAAGGGCTGCGTAAATTAAAAAGAGGGCTGAATAGAGTGCCATACCGCAAAGCACCATAAGCACCAAGGTGAATATTTTCATCCCGTCCCATATAATTCCTGCGTTAATTACAGCAAAAATCATTATGATAACGCCGTTTAAAGCCTTTGCCAGCCTTGTAAAATCCATTTTCGAACAGAGGATAAGGAAAATAGTACTGCCCGGACGCAGTAAAATTCTGTCAAAATCACCCGTTCTTACCGTTGAACCAAAGGCATCAAAGCCTCTTACAAATACCTCGGAAAGGGAAAAGCTTATGTGGGACACGGAGTAGCACAGCAAAACTTCGTTTATGCTGAAATCCTTAACTGCATTAAAACGGTCAAAAAGGAAATAAATCATCATAAAGCCTGAAAAAGCAGTTAAAAACTGACCGAAAAACATCATCACAAAGGAACCTTTATACTGAAGCTGAGTTTTTAAATTTATGGAAAAGAATTTTCCGTAAATCTTAAATTTATTCTGTTTCATTACTTTCTTCCTTCTATTAAATTTTTAGTAAACAAATTACTCTGTGGGCGTAATTTCTTGGTTTTCTTTAGAAAATCGATATTCTTCGAATATCGAAAAGAAATACGAGAAATTGAAAACTTTGTTTTCAATTTTAGCCTCCTTGCACCACAACTTTTTTCATTTTGGATTTAAGCCAGATTCTGCCTGTTACCTGCAGGAACAAAAGCCAGAAAATCTGCACAGCTATGTAAAACCACATCTCGTTTCCTGAGATATTGCCGCTGTAAATTCTTAATGGCAGGTTGCCTGCTGAAGCAAAGGGCAGCATTTCAAGGAAGAATCTGATGCCGTCGGGCATAAAGGGCAAGGGAATTATGGAGCCTGCTAAAAATTCCGCAATATTGGTAAAAAGTATCCTTACACCCATAGCGGACATAAATTTCATCGTTAGTATGTAAATGTACATACCCATTGAAACCAATACCGCCACACCAAGGAAAAGGGTAATTAAAAACAGCAGGAAGGCTTCAAAGCTTTTGGGCAGGCTTAAGCCGTAGGGCTTGGGTAAAAATGAAGTAATTGCTATAACAGGCACACAGCGAAGTAAGGCTTTCGCCATTCTTGACGCCATATCCTTAGTGAACCACATGGTATAAACGTCCATAGGGCGCAAAAGGTCGTTTGCTACACTACCTGAGGTTATACTTTCTATTATCTCGCTGTCAAAAGTCCATACTGCAAAAAGTGCTAAAAACGCCTGTTGCAGCCAGATATAGGAGCTAAGCTCAGTAAATTCCATTGGGAATCTGCTTTTGTCCGCCTCGTAAAAAGCCATAAACATTAAAATTCGCATACCGCCCCACACAAACTGGGTGGCAACACCTGCCCAGGCAGCTGTGCGGTACTGAAGTGTGGACTGAAAGCGTATTTTGAAAAAGGTAAAATATTTTTTCATTTATATTCTCCCTCCGCTTACACTCCGAACTTTCTGTAAAGGGCGGCAACAGTATTTTCAATGCTGTCCGCTTCCACGGAAAGGTCCGTTATATTAAGGTCCTTTGAAATAATATTTACCGCCTCGGGAATGGACATTTTTTCGCTGTCAATTAAAAATACAGCTCTTTCACTGAATTCATCTATAAGGCTTAAACCCTCAAGACTTAAATAATTCTCCCTTTCAAGCTTACCGCCTGAAAATTCCACGGTGAGCTTTTTATTATGTCCGCCGTGCTTTTTAAGCTCGTTAAGCGTACCGTCCAAAAGTATCTGACCCTTACCTATAAACAGGATTCTGTCGGTTAAGGCTTCAATGTCCTGCATATCGTGGGTGGTTAAAATGACCGTTGTCTTTTTCTCGGCATTCACTCTTTTGATAAAATTCCTTACTGCAATTTTGGAAACTGCATCAAGACCGATGGTGGGCTCGTCAAGGAAAAGCACCTTGGGGTCGTGAAGCAAAGCGGCGCTAACTTCACAGCGCATTCTTTGACCTAAGCTTAACTGCCTTACGGGAGTTTTTAAAATCTCCTTTAAATCCAAAAGCTCAGTTAAGTCGCTTAAGTTTTTATTGTAAGTTTTGCTGTCAACTGCATAGATATCCTTTAAAAGCTCAAAAGAGTCAATAACGGGCACGTCCCACCAAAGCTGTGAACGCTGCCCGAAAACAACACCGATATTTTTCACGTAATCTTTTCTTTCCTTCCAGGGCACCATGCCACAGACGTGACATTCACCGCTGTCGGGAGTTAAAATTCCGCTCATTATCTTAACTGTGCTGCTTTTGCCTGCGCCGTTAGGTCCTATGTAGCCGACTATTTCGCCCTCGTTTATCTTGAAACTTACATTATTAAGGGCTTTTATTTCTGTGTAATTCTTAGAAAAGAAGGATTTGAAAGTCTCTTTAAAAGAGCTTCCGCGTTTTGCTATTTTGTAGGTCTTACATACGTTTTTAAGTTCTATCATTTTATAGCTCCTTTCAATCAAAGATTCACTTTCACGGTAATGAATCAGAAATAATTTATCCCTAACCCGTTTTCACCGCTAACGGCTACCTAAAAAACTAACCTGATACAAATTTGCAACTTAATCTGCATCCTCTATTTTGGGTAATAAAGAGGCTTTGTGATTTAAATAAACGGTGCAAAAAGCCGGGCAGGAAAATCCTGACCGGCACTTTTATAGGGCTGGGTGTATAATGATAGCACTTTAAAGCGTTGCTGTCAACTGTTTTTTTACCCTACTGTTAGTTTTATCGCATTTTAAAGGTTTCGCACTCAGTTTCACTCATTGTGCAAACGTCGGGACAAGCAGAGCCTACGTTTACCTTGTCGGCAGTACACTTGTCATTACTGTTGTAAACGCATTTTTCTGCCTTACACTGAATTCTTGTTTCGGCACTTGCACAGTTACCCCTTGCGCAGGAGTTTTCCGCGGCGTTCTTTTTAGCCACAAAGGAAGCACAGCTTGTGCCTGCACTCTTCATAGCAGAAACACCGTCCACAAAAATCTTTTCAAGACAGCATAAACCGGAAGAATAGTTTACACATTCTTTTACAGCACAGGAAAGTTTGTTCATTTTATCAATTCCTTTCAGTTTTTAGAAAAGTTAAACCTTTCTTTTAGAATCTTTCCCGCATATTTTAAATTTATACAAACAAAAAACGGAGAAAGCTTTTAAACTTTCTCCGTAATTTTAAATTTAAGTTATTCTTAAATTATTCAGCTGCTTCTTCAGTAGCTTCCTCAGCCTTAGCTGCTTCCTTGATGGAGAGAGAAACTCTCTTCTTCTCAAAGTCGATGTCGATAACCTTTACGTTAACAACATCACCGATCTTCAATACGTCCTGGGGCTTCTCAATTCTCTTATCAGCGATCTGAGAAATGTGAACGAGACCGTCAACACCGGGGATGATTCTTGCGAATGCACCGAATGTTGTCATGCTAACGATTGTAGCCTCACAAACTGTGCCTGCAGGATACTGATTCTTCATAATCTCCCAGGGGTTGTCCTCTGCCTTCTTGTGGCCGAGAGAGATCTTCTTAGCTTCCTTATCAACGGACTTGATGTAAACGTCGATTTCGTCGCCAACTGCTACAACTTCACTAGGATTCTTAATTCTGTTCCAGGAGAGCTCTGTGATATGTACGAGACCGTCAACACCACCGAGGTCAACGAAAGCACCAAAGCTTGTTAAGGACTTAACCTTACCTGTGAATGTCTTGCCTTCTTCAGCTTCTTCCCAGAACTTAGCGATCTGAGCTTTTCTTTCTTCTCTTAAAATAGCGCGGATGGAACCAACAGCTCTTCTCTTGGGTCTGTCAACGTCAAGAACCTTGAAGCTGATTTCCTTACCCTTGAAGCCGTCAAGGCTTTCGCCTCTGTTGTTTGTAGCGTGAGAACCGGGGATGAATACTCTGATACCGTTGCTCATTACAACGATACCGCTCTTAACAACCTCAGTAACCTTACCTGTGAGAGTTTCGTCGTTCTCCTTAGCATTAGCAAGAACGTCCCAACCCTTACCTGCGTCTACACGCTTCTTGGAAAGCATGATTGTGCCTTCCTGGTCGTTTGTCTTCATAATGAGGAGCTCAAGCTCATCACCGATCTTAACTACGTCCTCAGGCTTAGCAGCAGGGTCAGCGCTAATCTCATCAGCGGGGATATAACCTGTCTGCTTACGTCCAACAACCTCTACATACACTTCTGTAGCTGTTATTCTGCTAACTATGCCGCGTACCTTTTCATCTGTATTTAAGCTCTTGAGTGACTCTTCAAGCATCTCCTCAAAACTCATTTCCTTTTCTAAAATTTCTGTCATGGTAACCAGTACCTCCTTTATTATGCTTGCAGGTGTTGAAGCACCCGCAGTTATGCCAATTTTATTTTTACCCTTAAATTCATTTTCGGGCAGCTCCGCCGCTGTTTCAACCAGGTAAGTGTCGGTGTGCTTTTTACAAACGTCACGAAGCTTTTGAGTGTTGGAGCTGTTTTTACCACCAACAACTACCATAGCATCGCATTCTTTTGAAAGCTCTTCCGCCTCAGCCTGTCTTTTCGCAGTAGCATTACATATTGTATCAAAAATTGAAGCGTTTGTATAGACTTTTTTTATAGTTTTTAAACAATTTTTCCATTCTGACACATTAAAAGTAGTCTGTGCACAGGAAAATATGTCCTTTTTCACTAAATCAGGGTGATTTTCGATTATAGTAAGCAGTTCACTCTCGTTCTGGAAGGTGTAATACTCGCCTTTGTTCTCACCTAATATACCTTCAACCTCGGGGTGATTGATGTCGCCTGCCATTAAAATGACCTTATTTTCATCGCTTGCCTTTTTCACAAGCTTATGAATATTCTGGACAAAGGGGCAGGTTGCGTCACAGCACTCACAACCGCTTGAAAGAATTCTCTCTTTTATTTCAGGTGTAACGCCGTGGGCACGGATAACTATAACACTGTCTCTCTCGGCTTCGTCAGGACTTGAAATACTCTTGACGCCTTTTCCTTCAAGGTCCATAACTATCTGCGGATTATGAACTATAGGTCCTAAGGTGTAAACCTTCTTTCCCTTGCCGATAAGTTCATAAACTGTTTCCATCGCACGGTTAACTCCGAAACAAAAGCCTGCACTTTTTGCAAGAATAACTTCTTTTTTCATTAGTCAGCTTCCTTTTCAGCGTTTTCGTTTGCTGCAGCAAGTGCTTTTTTAGCTTCTTTCTCAGCTTTTTCCTGAGCTTTTCTCTCCTCAGCTTCCTTAGTGGCTAAATCCTCGCCACCCATAAGACTGATGGATTCACTGCGAAGCTCTAAAATTCTGTTCATTATATAGGATGCAGCTTTTCTGTAGCTGCGGCTGTTGGTCTCATCGATGCCTAATTCCTCATAAGGAATAGGCTTGCCGATATTTAAAATAGCCTTTTTTGTCTGCTTGGGATTTCTGCCGTTTTCACCGATTATAGCAACGGGAACAACGGGCACCTTTGTCTGGGCGGCAATAAGACCTACGCCTGACTTAGGCTTGGCAGGCACGCCGTCCTTACTTCTTGTACCCTCAAGGAATATGCACATAACACCGCCGTTTTTGATGTAATCCATACCTTCGTTTATGGCGCTCATATCACCTGTACCTCTTGAAATAGGGAAAGCACCAACGTGGCGTAGGAAAGCAGCTAAAAGCTTATTCTTAAAAAGACTGTCCTTAGCCATATAATGGATAAAGCGCTTACTGTAACAGCCTATCATAATGGGGTCGTGAGCGGTTACGTGGCTTGAGCAGATAATTGCAGGTCCGCTTTCTGGAAGATTTTCCTTGCCTTTTATGGTAAGACCGAACTTAATTTTATAAAAAAGGGGCATTACCAAATTAGCAAGCTTAATTATAAGAGGTCTTCTCTCTTTTTTCATTTTTGCTTGTCCTTTTCTTATATATTAAAGGGGTATTTTAGAGGAAACTATCTCTATCATTTTATCACAAACTTCGTTAAAATCAAGTGCTGTTGTGTCAAGAAGTACAGCATCATCTGCCTTTTTAAGGGGCGCTGTGGCTCTGTTCATATCCTGATTGTCGCGCTTGATAATTTCCTGAAGCACAAAATCGAAGCTTACGTCCTGTCCTTTTGCCTGATATTCAAGGAGCCTTCTTTTAGCTCTTTCCTCAGCTGAAGCTGTAAGGAAAATTTTAACCTGGGCATTCGGAAGCACAACCGTACCTATATCTCTGCCGTCCATAAGCACGTTATACTTATTTGCCATTTCCACCTGCAAATCAAAAAGGAAACTTCTTACAATAGGAAGCGCACTTGTGGTAGATGCCATCATGGAAACAGGCTCGGTTCTTATTAAGTGGGAGACGTCCTCACCGCATAAAAATACGTGCTGACCGTCCTCCTTATGTTCCATTGAAACCTCAATATGCTTTAAAGCCTCGGCAATTTTCTCGGTTTCGCTTGCCTCAATATTGTTGTTTAAAAGGTAAAGTGCAACTGTTCTGTATAAAGCACCTGTATCCACGTAAATAAAACCAATTCGCTTGGATACTTCCTTTGCAACACTGCTTTTACCCGCACCTGCAGGACCGTCGATAGCTACTGCGTATTTCATATTAACTTCTCCTTAAAATTTATTAATATTCAAAATTTTCTGCTGCCAGTCGGGCTGTTGAGAAGGCAATTTGAAGGTTAAAGCCACCGGTGTAAGCATCCACGTCGATTACTTCGCCTGCAAAATAAAGCCCTTTAATAATTTTGGACTCCATTGTTTTGGGGTTTATCTCCTTAACGGAAACACCGCCCCTTGTAACTATAGCCTCGTTAAGGGAACGGAAGTCACTTATCTCAGCTGTGAAATCCTTAAGCACGTTTAAAAGCGCCTCGCGCTGTTTTTTGGTAATAGAGTTACACTTTGTTCTGCCGTCAATTCCGCTTCGCTTTATAACCACATCAATAAGCTTCTGTGGTAAAAGTGCCTGCAGGGAATTAACGAAATCCTTGTTTTTGTTTTCCGCAAAGTCCCTTAAAAGTCTTTCGTCAAGCTTTTCTCTTGTTAAAGCAGGCTTTAAATCTATTGAGGCTGAGTACCTGTTTGGAGCCATATCCTTTAAGTGGGCGCTGCCGCTTAAAACAACAGGGCCGCTTATACCAAAATGTGTGAATAAAAGCTCACCGAAATCCTCGTAAATCACTTTATTTTTCACCTTATCGGTAATTTTAAAGCCTATATTTCTCAGGGAAAGTCCCTGCGCCTCGGGGATATCCTTATCCTCACAGCATAAAGCGACAAGTGAAGGTGAAAGAGGAGTGATGCTGTGGCCTAACTTTTCAGCAAACTTAAAGCCGTCACCCGTGGAGCCCGTAGCTTTGTAAGAAGCTCCGCCCGTTGCAATAAGCACGTTTTTGGCAAAATAGGTCTTATTCTCCGTCTTTACGCCTTTTATCTCGCCGTTTTCGGCTATAACTTCCTTAACGGTGTTTCTTATTACCTTTGCACCTGAAGCATAGTTGATTAAAGCCTCGGCAATATCGTCAGCTTTGTCGGAAACGGGGAAAACACGGTTACCTCGCTCTGTCTTTAAAGCTACACCTAAATTTTCGAAAAAGCTCATTGTATCTTCAGGTGAAAAGAAATTGAGGGCACTGTATAAAAAGCGGGGGTTACTTACTGTGGAGGCAATTACGGTTTCCTTGGTGCAGTTATTTGTAACGTTGCACCTGCCTTTACCCGTAATGCGAAGCTTTCTTCCCAGCTTTTCGTTCTTATCAAATAAAAGAACGCTTAAGCCCTTTTCCAACGCAGCACCTGCAGCCATCAAGCCTGCGGCACCTGCACCTACTATTATAACATCGTAAAAATTATTTTGTTCTGTCATCTATCTTCTCGTAAACTCCGTATTCATCCCAGATATGTTCAAGGGTCGTAAGAGTTTTTGCTACGTCGTCTTTCTTCATTATTGCTATGGTAACAATCAAAGCGTTTATAAGGCTTAAAGGACCAACAAGTGAATCGACAAAGGAAACCATATCGCTCTTTGCCAAAAGCTTGTGCTTTGCGCACTGAGCCAAAGGTGAAAGGGATGTGTCCGTAATTGCTATAGTCTCAGCGCCGCGGTCACTTGCATAGCGAAGTGCCTTTGCAGCACGCTTTGAATATCTAGGGAAGCTTATACCTATAACTGCATCGTTTTCATCTATTCTTACCATCTGCTGGAATATCTGTGCCTCACTTGTGGAATCAAGCATCTCCACGTTAGGGAAAATAAGGCAGAGGTAGTGGTTTAAAAATGTAGCAAGAGCAAGGGAACTGCCTGCACCTAAAATATATATGGTCTTGGCTTTCATAAGGGCATTAACGGCATTATTGAATTCCTCTTTGTCCACCGTATCCTTGGTTTTCCTGATTATATCAATATCCTGATTTAAGGAAGCCTCCAAAAGGTCCTGCACCTTGTAGTTATTGTAGGTATTTTCAAGCCTCTGAACACTTGTCAGTTTATTTCTTATCATTTCCTGCATAGCCTGCTGCAGCTCGGGATATCCGCTGTAGCCAAGCTCAGTCGCAAAGCGCACCACGGTGGATTCACTTACACCTGCAGTAACACCAAGTTTTGAGGCTGTCATAAAGGCGGCTTTATCGTACTGCTCAGTGATGTAGAGAGCTATGCGCCTTTGACCCTTTGAAAATTTCTTTTCCTTAGATTTAATTCTTTCCGAAAGCTGTGCGTTCATTTTATTTACCTGAATCATCGGTTTTTATGAATAAATACCGACGCCTTAGAATTGAAGCGAATTTTTTACCATTATTCATTTTATATTCAATTCAATTAAAAATCAAGGATTATTTAAATATATTCTGCAAGATTTTATATTTTTTATTGCGAACTGATTTTAAAGCATTCAAAACACTGTCAAAACCCTTACAAAGGCATAAAATAGAGAAGGAAATCTCTTAAAATAGGAGTGATAAATATAGATAAAGCTGTGGTTTACGCCTTATCAGGCTCACTTTTTACATTTTTTATGACCGCCTTGGGTGCCGCCCTGGTGGTATTTTTCAAAAATGCAGGCTCAGGTAAGCTAAAAAGTATATTCTGCGGTTTTGCCTCAGGGGTTATGCTGGCGGCGTCCGTATGGAGCCTTCTTATTCCCTCCATGGAATACGCGGAAAAGGTCAATATCTCACCCGTTTTAGCATCGGCAGGCGGCTTTGTAGTAGGCGTGCTGTTCATTTTAATATTTGACAGAATTATAAGGAATAAAAGCCTTTCTGAAAACAATAAAAGCAACGCCCTTTTAATATCCGCAATCACCCTTCACAACATTCCCGAGGGTATGGCTGTGGGACTTTCCTTTGCCTCCGCCATAAACAACAAGGACCCTGCCCTTTTGGCTTCGGCTATCGCCCTGAGCATCGGTATAGGCGTGCAGAATTTCCCCGAAGGTGCCGCTGTGGCGCTCCCCTTAAGGCAAGCAGGCTTTAAAAGGGGTAAAGCCTTTTTTTACGGCAGTATGTCCGGCATAGTTGAACCGATTTTCGCGGTACTTACCGTGCTTATTTCCTCCTACGTGGCTTCTTACATTCCCTTTTTCCTGTCATTTGCAGCAGGAGCTATGTACTTAGCGGTAGTAAAGGAGCTTATCCCTCAGGCTATGGAGGCTTCCGAAAACGAATCAAGCCCCGCCATACCCGGCAGCATCGGCGCCGCCCTTGGCTTTCTTATTATGATGATTCTTGATATAAGCCTATAAAAGAAAAGCAAGAGTAAAGCTTTAAACCTTACTCTTGCTTTTTAATTTTTCTATTTATTTTAAATATATAAGGCGGTAACTTTCGCCATTATACTCAAACCCATTATCTGAAATGACCTCGCCCTGCAGGTCTTTGCGTTCATCCTTAACAGCATAAACCTGATAAGTGTCTGCAAAAGGTCTCTCGTTTTTCACTCCCGTAATACCTAATATATAGTGTGCGTAGTTTTCATCGCTTGTGCCTAAGCCTGCTTCCCTGGGAGAAGAAAGAAAACCGTCGTTTATGTAAGCGGTTATGCCTAACTCACCGTCCTTTTCTGTTACGTATACCCTGTAGTCGGTACTTTCGAAAGTCACTTTTTCAGAATAAATTACTGTCTTTCCCGACATACTCAGGGAAAACGCAGGATTAAACAAGAGAAGCAGCGAGAAAAATACGGCTGCAACCACAGCAGCTACTATTCCTAAAAGCACAAATTTCTTCTTTCCGACCATTAATTTCACCGTCCTTTTATTTCTCTATGTATATTATACCAAATAACCTCTGTGGATGTCAACACCTATTATCCCCCCTGTATTTTCCTATACTTGAAGCCAGCTAAAATTAGTTATTTTTCATATTGCAAACAAAGAACAACTTGATTATAATAAAGCCATAAAACAAAGGAGTAAAAACTATGAAAGCGGTAAATTTTGCATCCTGCAATATTGATTACGTATATTCCCTTGACCATATTGTCCGCCCCGGTGAGACGGAAGGCAGCGAAAAGCTGGAAATTTTCCCCGGCGGTAAGGGCTTGAATCAGACCGTTGCCCTTTCCCTTGCAGGCATGGAGGTATACCCTGCCGCAATAATCGGCGAGGACGGT
>JAGBID010000106.1 GCA_017935165.1 Clostridia bacterium | reverse complement strand
CCCTGACGAGCGTGGCCGGTACCCTTCTGTCTCCAAGGCTTTTTGCCGCCGCCGGAAACCTCTGCACGAGTGAGAGCAGACTGTGTACCCTGTCTCTGGTTAGCAAGGAAATTCTTAACCATGAGGAGCATTGCGGATACATTGGGTTCAATACCGAATACTTCTGCGCTTAAATCGATCTTCTCAACTTCTGCACCTTTTGTATTCAAAACTGCAACTGTAGGCATTTTTCTTCCTCCTTCCCTTATGCTTTGATACTGTCGCGGATAACAACGATGCCGCCGTTAGGACCGGGAACAGCACCCTTTATAGCGATAAGATTGTTTTCAGCGTCTACTTTAACTACTACAAGGTTCTGAACTGTAACCTTTTCAGCACCGAGGTGACCTGCCATCTTGTGGCCGGGGAAAACTCTGGAAGGATCGGAGATAGCACCGAGAGAACCACCGTGTCTTGCAACAGGACCGGAACCGTGTGTTTCCTTAAGTCTCTGGAAATTCCATCTCTTGATAACGCCAGCGTAACCCTTACCTTTGCTTGTACCTGTTACGTCAACCTTGTCGCCGTTTGCGAATACATCAGCCTTGATGATGTCGCCAACGTTGTAATTGATCTCGTCAAGTCTGAACTCTTTGAGAACCTTCTTGGGAGCTACATCGCCCTTCTTGAAGTGGCCCATGAGAGGCTTGGAAACTCTCTGAGCTTTCTGATCGCCGAATCCAACCTGGATAGCACTGTAGCCGTCATTTTCAGCTGTCTTAACCTGTGTTACTGCACAAGGACCTGCTTCGACAACTGTTACGGGAACGACTTTTCCCTTTTCGTCGAAGATCTGTGTCATACCGATCTTCTTACCGATGATTGCCTTTTTCATCTTTTTTTCCTCCTGTTAGGTTATTGGTCGGGGTTTCCGACTTGACCCTCCTGCGGTTGGTTGAACCGATTAAAGCTTGATTTCGATTTCAACACCTGCGGGGAGCTCTAATCCCATAAGACTTTCAACTGTCTTATTGCTGGGTCTGAGAATGTCAATAAGTCTCTTGTGAGTTCTCATCTCAAACTGCTCACGGCTGTCCTTATACTTGTGTACAGCTCTGAGGATTGTGATTACCTGCTTCTCTGTGGGCAGCGGAACAGGACCGGAAACTCTGGCGCCTGTCTTCTTTGCTGTCATCACGATCTTAGCAGATGCCTGATCAACTAACTGATGATCGTAACCCTTGATTCTTATTCTGATTTTCTCTTTGACTGCCACGAAAATCGCCTCCTTAATTAATATAGTATTGAGTTGGCGGGCGAGGGTTTTTAGCTTTCTTTCGAAGCTTTGAGTAACTTTAGCTTCGAATTTACTTTACACTCTCCCGGGTGTTTCCACCCTGAGCATTATAAAACCGGATATTCACTTTTGTGAATTCCGGGTCCCCCTGGGAAAGTGCTTTGCACAAACCCACACATTCTAAAAACCTTCGGCTCCCATCCTTTAATTTGAGCTCACTCAAATTTTCGGCCTGCAGGCATTAGAAATCTGCCTGTGGTTCCTCGGTTCCTTGCGGAAGCGCAGGTATTTTGACTAACACCTGACACATGAGAATACAATATAAAATTGCATACCTAAACTTTAGGTACCGACTGTCCTTTCGCCCGGTTTAAAATCGGACATACTCTGCGGAAAAACCGGCACATTTAAGCCGCAACCTCCCGCTTCATCGCATATCTGTCGCAGTCACGCTTGATTATAATACCATAAGAGGGGGTAAAATGCAAGCATTTTTTTCATTTTTTTGAAATATTTTAATTTTTACAATATAATGTGTTGCTTTTGTTTCTACATCAATATTTTGTATCAAAAATTACCTTGTACAATAATAGGGGAGGCCCTTACTGTCTCCCTTATAAGAACGAAATATTCAGGTTTAAATTTTTCTCAGTAATTCATCTATAATGCTTTCTATTATATAAAGACTTTCTAAATCACCTAAGCTGTCATCCTCTATTATTTCTGCTATTTTCTCTTTATAATATTGTATAATTCTCTCTTTTTCTTCGTTTTGTTTATCCAATATTATATCACTTTCGTCTGCTTCGTTCAGTTTTCAATACATATTTTTTTCATATTAACCTCCGTACTGGGGATTATATCCCCTTAATAATGAGGATTATAACCCCCATAATTTAAAATATCAATAAACTGCGGGAGATTATTATGATAGTATACGATAAATTATGGAAGCTGCTTGAAAGTAAAAATCTAAGCACCTATTGGCTCAGGGAAAAATGCGGGATTGACAGCAAAACCGTAAGAAGATTAAAAGCCAATGATAATATGGAAACAAAAACCTTGGATAAACTCTGCTCAGCACTTGACTGCAGTTTATCCGATATAGCAGAATATGTTAAAGAATAAATTTTAATCCCCTACAGGAATGTTTCATTTTTTCATTTTAAAATATAAAGAAAAGGAAAGTAATTTTTAATACTTTCCTTTTTTCCACAATTTTATATAATTTTGTTTATAACTTAATAATTTAAGTTTACTGAGTATTCTTCATAAATAAACTCTATTTAATTCAACCACTCTTTTATTTTGCATTCCATATTTTCATTTTCTGAAAAAATACAATCAGGTGATGCTTGATCAAACAAATGACCGTTTTCTTTTTGACTTAAAGCTATTATATACTCTTTTCCTTCCGTTAAACTGCCTTTTAACGTATTTATCATAATAGTTCCATCATATTTAGGAATGCAATCACCCTTTAACTTCTCAATTACTTCGCATCCGTAAGAGGATGAGTTGGCGTATATACCATCAGAAATATGAGTTATCACTTTAACTTTAAAAACAGCATCACAATTTTTAATAACGGTTTCGATATCTTCAGTCCTAAATATTTCTATTTCTGATTCTTTATCATATCCACAATTTTTTGACAGAACTTGAAAATGATTAATCACATCTTCTTTAGTAGCATTTTCAGTTATACTTATTGAACCATTTTCCCAATATGCATTGTTCAAATTATCCAAATCTATAACAAAATAACCCATAAAACTGTAACGTGCATAATCTAAAAACAAAGTTTCTTTTCGCCTGAGAACCAAAAGATATTCATGTCCTTCAATAAAAGAATCTTTTGTAATTCCGCCTTCTGTGCCAATATCTCCATAAGATTTTATTCTTATTCTTGCATACTCATCAGGAGCATTACCGTAAATAACTTCCTTAATCCTAAAATCATAATTCATTAAATTTTCATCTGCAGAACAAGAGATATATTCTCCTACAACACCTGTTGTACTTATTTTCACTAAATCAGCTACAGAATCTTTTTCGGATTTTAAAGATTCACCTGCGGATTTTAAATTAACATCTTCATAATTTAGTGTAATCTCAATGGGTTTTAATTGATTTGATATAATAATAATTGAAAAAATAGAAATAAATAATAATAAACATGAAATAATCATTATATTTTTTTTCACTTTATTTTCAGTCCTTTCCGAATGAATTAAGTTTTATCCTTACGTTTATATTATAAATTATTAAAAAGAAAAAGGAAAGCTTTTTACTTTCCTTTTATCAACAATTATATTATTTTTTGTTTAAAACTTTTCACTTATCAAGCTTTAATTCGGAGAGGAGGTTTTTTAAATCCTCTTCGCCGTAGAATTCAATTCTTATTTCGCCCTTTTTCTTGGAGCCTGAAAGCACAACCTTTCTGCCCAAGTGCTCGTTTAAGGCAAGGCGTACTTCCTCGTAATAATGATTCAAAGGCTTTTCTTTAGCTTCCTTAGGTTCCTTTTTCTTTTTGCCTGCAAGTTTTTCAAGCTCACGGACGCTCATACCTGTCTCAACTGCCTTTTTGGCATTTTCAAGCTGTTCTTCGGGAGTTTTAAAAGCAAGCAGAGCCTTACCGTGACCTGCTGAAAGCTCACCCTTTGTAAGCATATCAATTATTTCCTCGGGAAGGGAGAGAAGGCGTAATGAATTGGCAATGGCAGGGCGGGACTTACCGATTGTTTTGGCAACCTCCTCCTGAGTCATACCGTAATTCAAAATAAGGTTATTGTAGCCCATAGCTTCTTCCATGGGGTTCAAATCCTCACGCTGGAGATTTTCTATCAAAGCAGCCTCCATAACCGCTTCATCATCCATATCCCTTATAACGGCAGGGATAGTTGTTAAGCCTGCCATTCTTGCAGCGCGCCAACGTCTTTCACCTGCAATTATCTGGTAGCCGCCCATAAATAAGGGACGTACCAAAATAGGCTGCAGCACGCCGTGCTCTTGGATTGACTCAGCAATTGCCTGCAAAGCTTCGTCGTCAAAATCTTTTCTGGGCTGAGTGCGGTTAGGGTCGATGTCATTTATTTTAAGCTCAACGGTGCCTTCGGTTTCGCTGGTGTTTTCAGCAAATATTGCGTCAAGTCCTTTACCGAGACCGCCTTTTTTAATCTTCTTCTCTGCCATTATTTTATGTAAACCAATTCTTATGCTTGGTTTTTCCTTTCAATATTATTTATATATAATAGTATGTATTTTATCTGTTTTTCTTGATTATCTCGTCAGCTAAGCTTTCGTATGCTTTGGCGCCTTTATTATGCTTATCAAAATAAATTATAGGAGTACCGAAGGAAGGTGCCTCGGAAAGGCGGACTGTTCTCGGGATAACCGTAGCAAATACCTTTTTGGGGAAGAACTTTTTAACCTCGTTTACAACCTGCTGGGTCAAGTTAAGTCTGCCGTCAAACATTGTAAGGAGAACGCCTTCAATATCAAGCCTTTCATTATAAGCGCGCTTTATTCTTCTTACCGTATTCATAAGAAGGGAGAGTCCCTCCAAAGCGTAGTACTCACACTGAATGGGAATTAAAATAGTATCGCTGGCAGTTAAAGCATTTGTGGTAATAAGACCAAGGGAGGGAGGGCAGTCGATCAATATATAATCGTAATCAACTCTCACTTCAGCGATTGCATTTTTTAAAAGTGACTCGCGCTTATCTATATTGGATATTTCAATTTCAGCCGCGGCTAAATCTATCTGAGAGGGGATAAGGCTTAAATTTTCAAACTCCGTTTTAACTATGCTCTCGCTTGCTTTTGACTCACCTATAAGCATTGTATAGGAGGAATTTTTGATGTCGCGCTTATCAATACCCACACCGCTGGTACTGTTGCCCTGAGGGTCGATGTCAATTAAAAGAACCTTTTTACCCTTATGGCTTAATGAGGCAGCCAAATTCACGGCTGTAGTTGTTTTGCCTACGCCGCCTTTCTGATTTGTAATTGATATAACCTTTGCCATAACTGCCTCCGAATATTTGATAAACTTAAAGTAACTTATATTCTACCATAGAAAACATTTATTGTGAACTGTTTTTTGAAACTTATTTAATTTTTCTTTAAAATGTTCCACGTGAAACAAAACAGGGCAGAGGTAAATTTTCTGCCCTTTTATTATTATGATTATTTTATCAGCCGTACCAGTTGGGGTTATGAAGGCTCATATCTTCGCCGCTGTATTTAAGAACTTTATGAATTCTGCGGTAATTTTCTTTATTTTCTTTAAGTTCTTTTATATGTTCCAAACTGCCAAGCTTAGAAGTAATATACCATTCGCAAAGGCGGGATACTCTGTGAGGATAAGAATCCCATAAAGCAATATTTGAGCAGCCGCTTGTAAGAAGCTTTTCTGCGCACTTCATAAATTCTTCAGGTTGTACTGAATTTTCCCATTGAATTTCGCTAAAGTAATCTACACCGTATTCCTTTGCAATTCTGTCGTATTCATCCATACTCTGAAGGATTCTGTTCAATTCGTTATAGTGTGCTCGCTTGATAATAAACTGTGTTTCTGCCTTCTTTGTGTACTTATCTAAATCGATAAGGCCGTTTTCATCAAGAATATCTTCTGTTTCTTCCCAAACTGTCATATTACTCTGAATAAAGCCGTCAATAAGCTTATCTTTACTTAAATCAGCTACGTCTACGCCTTCGTTCTTAAAATCATCAATGTTTGAGTATGCGGTTACGTAGATTTTAATATAATCTTTACCTATTTCTTTAGCGGCATCGTTTACAGCTTTACGAAGCTTAATAAAGAAATCTTTCATTGCAAGGCTCTTGATTTCGCCAACGCGCTTATCGGAGCTCGGCAGTTTTCTTATATCTTCATTTTTTCCGTACTTAGCTTCAAATAAATCTCTAACAGGCTTTTCGAAGGCAACGAAAAGACCTCTTGTAAAAATAAGAGTAATACCATCCACACCTAAAAGTGCAAGTTCCTTAAGCTTATTTACAACGAAATCCTGAAATACCGGGTAAGCGTATGATAAGTAGAAAAGACTCTTGCCGTCTCGTGATTCACAGCGGCACTCAGGGTGTTCTCTCAAGAATTTGAAGCCTTTTATATTGGCATAGGGAACAACACCATCTGAGAAAGAAACTCTTTTCGCTGCAAAGAACTCCATATTATGCTTATGAGCGTATTCTACCTGCTCTTTTACAATAGCATCGCGATTTACTTCCTGGTTACGCCATCTAACGTCGCGCATGCTTGCATATACTTCATCGCCAAAGGGGCGCCTTGTCACCAAATTCTTCGGTAATTCGTTTAAAGCCTCGTTTTCGAAATCAAGGAAAACTTCCTGAGCAAATATTTTTACGTCGGAATCCTTCATATTGTATATAGCTCTGCAGTAATCGTGAATATTATTTAAATCAACCTGATCAAACCATGTAAAGTCTGTATCCATATGGGCATACATCTTTTTATGCTTTAAGCTATTTTGCTTTTCTATATATTCTTTCACTTCCGTATCACTCATAGGAACAAAACGGATGAACATAAGTGAAGCAGTATAAGACATTCCTTTAAAAGGCTTTTCAATTGTAATAATCTCGTTTGTTAAATCAGCAGCTCTGTAGAAAGATTCCTCAATAATTTCAAAATGATTCCAGTTTATAAAGGGGTCTATATTACCGGGTCTTACTACGTGGGAGAATTCATCACTTGTAAGCTTAATTTCAAGTGCGTTATAGCCATCTTCACTTACTATGCCTAAATAGATTTTATACCATCCTGTTAAATTAGGATTAATTTCTATTTTCTCAGGGTGAGTTCTGCAGGAAGCTAAAATGCCTCTGCCTTTAATATCTTTAGTTTCGTAATCTACAATCTCCCATTTATCTGAAACAGTGTATTTACTGCAAAGGTTTTCACACTCAGCAGCTTTAATTATGTCACTTATAATTATTTCTTTACGCTCCATATTTATTCCACCTGATTATTCATTTATCTTCTTACCAATGTATTTTAAAGCTTCAATCTGGTCGGGGTCTAAGTTACCGTGAGTAACTACAAATATATCAATTGTAATAACTGCGCCGGCTTAGGTGTTTTTAATTCTAACCTAAAATAATAAGTTTGTACATTTCCAAAAAAGACATCTTTTAAAAAAGATGTCTTTTGGGGAAAGGATATATAAAATTTTTTTATTTATTTACGTACTCGCCAATGTATTTTAATGCTTCAACCTGGTCGGGGTCAAATTCGCCTGCCCAACCAATATAAATATCAATTGTAATAACTGCGCCTGCATCGTTATTCTTCTTTACGTAATCTGCTACGTATTCTTTACTTCTTCTTACACCTGTGTTGCCCCAGCCCCATGTTACGTTACCTTCACGGTAATCACCAAAGGGGATAAGAAGATGGTTCTGAGCGCCGTCTGTAAATCTGTTCTTAAATATATAAGTAAAGTCGTTATCTTCGCCGCAAGTGAAGCTTTCGTTTTCGAACCACTTAACGGGAGTATCGTCGCCGTCATTTACAAAGCTGGCAGTACCGCTGTTAAAGGCAGCCAAAGCGTTGGGGTTTCCTTTCTTGATAGCATTATAATAGATAGAGAGAAGCTCATTATTATAGCCTAAGTGAGCGTAGCAGCCATCTACCCACCAGCCTTTAACTAAATCGCCGTATCTTACTGCATACTCTTCAAGTACAGATGCCCAGTTCTCTACGAAGCTTCTGTTTACTCTGCCCCAAATATCATTCTCGTAATCTTCATACATACCCATTCTGGGACCTGCAACCTTATCGAAGTGAGGGCCGTCGCCGGTATAATATAAATAGAGGTCTATATCATATTTCTTTAAAGCCAAAGCAATATCCATTATTAAATCACGTTCACAGCAAGCCATACCGGGAGCAATGCCTGTAATTTTAGAATATGTTTCATTGGGAGCAATCATAAACCTTGTGCCCTGCATAATTGTTATGAAATAGTAGCCGCAGCCGATTTCGTGTAAATTTTCAGCAAGCTTTTCTACGTCAAAAGCATTTACACGCTCGTTCCACTCTTCTGCCATTTCTTTTTCATATTTGTGAGCTTCCTTGTAGGGGTAGCCTTTTTGACTGCCGTAAAGATAATGATTAAATATACCCCACTTTTTACTGAGCATTCTATCCTGTGGATTCATATTAAAAACTCCTTTTTTTATTTTTAAATTAAACACGTATCATTTTAATTTATTTAATTATAGGAATTATTTATTGAAAAAGCAAGACAAAAACTATATAATATATAGACAGATTTTAGCATTGTATGAGGATTTTAAAAAATGGCAGATATTATAGTAAGAGAAATAAAAGAAAGCGATATAGAAGGCTTTAACGTATTGATGGATCAGCTTGTAGAAAGAGCCAAGGACCAGGATAAACTATTATATATAATAAGAAAAGTAATTGCTGATGAAAACAGACTGTTGCTTGTAGCCTTTGATAATGATACAAACACAGTATGCGGCACAATGCTTGGAATTGTTACTGATGACTTCTGCTATGATTTACAGCCTATTATGTATATAGAAAACGTGGTAACTCACGAAAATTACCGCAGAATGGGTATAGGTAAGAAGATGTTCGAAGCTATGGAACAATTTGCTAAAGAGAAAAACTGCTACTATGCGGAGCTTTGTTCATCACTTAATAGGGTTGAAGCTCATATTTTCTATAATAAAATAGGATATGAGGATGTAAAAGGTTTCAGAAAATTCTTCAGCTGATAAAAATCATAATATAAAAGAAAGACGGAGGCAATAAATAATATTGCTTCCGTCCTTCTTTAGGGAAATGAATAAGGGAATGGGTTAACTCGTAATCAATTTAATTAATTCAATGCTGTTTTTTAATACCGTTAAATTTCGTAATCCTTACAATACATTCAATGTAATCCTCAGTTTCATTTTTTTCGGTCTTAGCATTTATCCCCGCTGTAAGCATTGTGGAAACAGCGTGGTCAATGGTATTTATAAAGAGCCTAATATCCTTAGGCACAATATGCTTTTTATTTTTCTTTATTTCAGGTAATTCCGGGAATAATATCTTATTAATAAGCTCCTCGGTTTTCTTAACACTTAAACCGTTCTTGATAATGGCTTCAAGAATTTTAAGTCTGTCATTTTCTTCCTGAATTCTAAGAATAGCTCTTGCGTGACGCTCTGTAAGCTTGTTATTTTCTATAATACTTCTTTCAGCTTTGCTTAATCGCAAAAGCCTTAATTTATTGGATATTGCAGATTCGCTCATTGAAAGCTTTTTTGCAGCATCCTTAAAGCTTAATTTCTTTTCGTCTATAAGTCTTTCAATAGCTTCAGCCTCTTCAAAAAAGCTTAAATCCTTCCTTATAGTATTCTCAATTAGTGAAAAGGTAGCGGCATCCTTGGCTTCACATTCAGATATAATTGCCTTTATTTCTGTAAAGCCTGCTTTTTTTACAGCCCTCAGCCTTCTTTCGCCTGCAACCAATATATACCTTGGTCCCTGCTTTCTGACAGTTATAGGCTGCAGTAAGCCGTTTTCTTTAATATTCTCGGATAGTTTATTTATTTCTTCCTCATTAAAATGTTTTCGCGGCTGATATGGATTCGGGTAAATTTTATCAATAGGGAGATTTATAAGCTTGTTTTCATTTCTGTTAAAAATTTTACTCATCTCCTTTCGACAAAGCAATAATACCACATAAAAACTAAAATATTTGTCGCAATAAGTATAGTATATAATGTTACAAAATAATTCATTTTAAAACATAAATCTAAGCCATTGTTCCACGTGAAACATTTTGTAAATTACTGACTGACAAAATAATTCATTAATATTTCACTTTACATAGATGTTTTATTGTGATAAAATCTTATTATCAATATGCTATTTCAAACAGAAAGGATTTTATATATGCGACTTTTATTTCAGGGCGACAGCATTACTGATGCAGGCAGAAACAGAGATGATTTACACGATTTAGGTCATGGCTATCCTTTATATGCAGCTAAGTTTATTAAGGAAGCTTTTCCTGATGCTGACATAGAATTTATCGACAAGGGTATAAGCGGCGACCAGACAAATGATTTAGTAGCAAGACTTGAGGAGGATTTTGTTAATCTTCAGCCTGATATGGTATCCATTATGATCGGTATTAACGATACCTGGCACCACGCTTCCGATAAATCCTGGATCCCCAACGAGGTATTTGAGGAAAGATACAGAACCGTGCTGAATGCTTTAAAGGAAAGAACAAATGCAAAAATAGTTATTATTGAGCCTTTCCTTATTCCTATCGAGGATAAGCTTTTCTTCCGCGAAGATTTAGACCCCAAGATTCAGATAGTAAGAAAGCTTGCAAGGGAATATGCTGACGTATTCATTCCTACCGACGGCTTACTTGCCTCTGCTTTTATAGGCAATGACCCCTTAGCCTTTGCAGCTGACGGTGTTCATCCCACAGCTTACGGTGCTGAATTTATAGGTAAATTATACCTTGATTACACCAAAGAACTTATTGCATCACTTATTTAATGAAGGATTTTTAATAAAATGAAAAAGAATACTATTAAAAGAGTTTTATCTCTTGTTTTCGCAGTTATGCTTATTATAAGCACCTTTGTTTCCTGCGGCGGTGCACCTGAAACACCCCACGCTGTATTAAGCTTTAACGGTGATTATTTCTTCTACGGTATGGAAATCGACCCCGATAAGCTTCTTGAAAAATACCCCGGCACAGTTATTTCAGGTTCTTCTTATGCAATTTCTCCCGAGGTTTCACTTATTTTAAGAGAGGTAGACGGTAAGCACATTATTGTAGCCTACTTTATAAACACAGCAGGCTCTGCAAAAATTAACGGTGTAGGCTACGGCGATTCAAGAAAGAAGTACCTTTCTAACTTTGAAAATTCCACAGAAATCAGCAGCGATGCAACAGGTAACAGCGTTTTAGGCTACTATTTCTATGAAGGTAAAAAAATTTCCTACAGCAAATATTACCAGTACTTAAACGCTTCACGTTTTGAAGGTACAGAGGCTTACGAAAACTTCCTTAATAACATTATTGTAAGTACTGCTCTTTCCAACGGCACAGTTGTTTTAGCTATGAGCTACGGCGACTACCACGCAATATACGATGGCAAATAAGATAATATAAAATAAAAAGAGAGAAATTAAATTTTTCTCTCTTTTTTTATTGCTTTTATAGAGTTTATATATATAATTAAATTCAGTAATTATTTTCTAAAAGAGGTCTATTATGAAAAAGGAAAAATTATACGCACCATTAATGCTCAGCACCTTAAACGAAACAACAAGACCTATGTACTTAAAGCTTTTAAAAGATGCTGAAGTAGACTTTTTATTTATTGCATTGGACCGTAAATTCGGTGAAGAAAATATAAAGCAGTTTGAAAATTTAAAAGAATGTATTAACTATTTTGAAAATGAAGGTTTTAGCTGCGGCGTATGGTTTCAGGCAATTGGTCTTCCTTATTTACTTGACAGTGAATCCCACAAACTCAGTAAACATTTTACCAAAGTTGTAGGACTTATTCAGGAAAACGTACCTGAAAATATAAACTCTTTCTGTATTCTTGATGAAAATTTAGTAGAGTACGTTAAGGAAATAATAAAGCATTCAATAGAATCAGGGGCAAAAATGCTTATGATTGACGACGATATGTGTCTTTCATTAAGAGAAGCAGGATGTGCCTGCGAAAAGCACTTAAAGCTGTTTTATGAAAATTTAGGTTATGAAATTTCCCGTAAAGAAATATACGATAATCTCACCAAAGGTAAACCAAATAAAGTAAGAAGTATATGGATGAAAACCATAGGCGATACTTTCCGTGATTTTTGCAAAAAGCTTCGTGACTATACCGATACTATTAATCCGGATATCCGCTTTGGATACTGCTCAGGCTATACCTCATGGGATGAAGAGGGCGCCGACGCAATTGAGCTTACCAAAATTTTAGCAGGTAATACAAGACCTTTCCTCCGTTTGACAGGTGCACCGTACTGGGTAACTTGGCAGGATAGATTCCACGGTCAGAACTTCCAGTCCGTTATCGAATACGTAAGAGAGCAGGTAAGCTGGTGTAAAGAAAACGGTACCGATATAGAGCTTTTTGATGAAAATGATTCTTACCCTCGCCCAAGAACCATAGTACCTGCATCCTATATGGAAATTTACGACCAGTGCCTCAGGTTTTCTACCGATACGGGTTCATTTAAATATATGTATGATTACGTATCAAGCCCAGAATATGAACTTGGCTACATAAAAGCTCACAATAAAAACAGAAAAATGCGCGAGTTTATTTTAAATAATAAGGGAAATAAAGACGAAGGCATTATTATTTTTGATAAGCAGAGAAAGCTTGAATATATAAATCTTCCGGAAAACGGCGGCTACAGTAAATTTACTACCGAAGTTTTCAAAAACGCTCAGCGCTTTATAACCAAGCAGTCACTTCCCGTAAAATATGAAGGCTTCGATAATACTGTGGCAGTTTTCGGCGAATGTGCAAGATTCATTGAGCCTGAAAAATACAGTAAAGGCATTATACTCGACTTACCTGCAGCTGTAATTTTACAGGAAAGAGGCTACGACCTCGGCTTAAAAGCTTACGAAAAAGCTGACCCAATTTTTGAACATTTTGCAGAAAATGAAAAAACCGCCATTTCCCTTGATAAGGGTATAACTTACAAAATTGAAGTAAATGAAAACGCCAAGGTTTTAAGTAAATTTGAGTTTGACGGCGGCATTTTCTGTCCGTCCTCATATACTTACGAAAACGAAAAAGGTGAGAAATATTTAATTTACGCTTTCGACGGTAATTTTGTACCTAATTTATTATGCCCTCTTTATTCTTCTTATTACCGCCGTAAGTATTTAATTGAAGCAATTTTAAGTATGGGCGGCAGAATACCCATGAGTATAAATAACTGTACTGACCTTTACGTTTTAGCAAATAAAAGTGAAAACAGCTTATCCTTATTCCTTAGTAATATGGGAGCAGATATTATTTACACCCCCGAAATTACCCTTTACGATGAATTCAGTAAAGTAGAAGTAATGGGCGGCGAAGCTGCTTTAAAAGATAATAAGCTTATTTTTAGTAGCGATATTTACGCCTTTACCACAGTTTGCATTAAACTTTACAAATAAATTTATATATTAAAAAAGACCGATAGCTTTAAAACTATCGGCCTTTATTTTTTATTCTTCTGTTTCTGTTATTTCTTCTACGGTTTCATCAGCCATATCGTCAGCTAAATCATCCTTGGGAAGCTGTGAAGCTTCAATATCCTCGTTTTCTTCGCCTTCCACGTTAGGTACACGGGCAAGTGTAACAAGCTTGCTCTGCTCACTTGTTCTCATTACCCTTACACCCTTACCGGGGCGGGCACAGATTCTGATGTCACTTGCCTTGATTCTTATGATAATACCGTCGTCGGAAATCATAATAAGGTCATCATCCAAATCAACCATCTGAAGTGCGGCAACATCGCCGTTTCTTTCGGTATGGTAGTTTGTTAAGCCCTTACCGCCTCTTCTCTGGAGTCTGTAATCATCAATGGGGCTAAGTCTGCCGTTACCTGTTTCGGAAACTGTAAGGATATAAGCATCATCCCTTACCTTAGCCATACCGACAATTAAATCGCCCTCGTCAAGCTCAATAGCCTTAACACCCCTTGCAGCTCTGCCTACGGCACGGACGTCATTTTCGTTGAATCTGATTGCCATACCTTTTCTTGTAGCTACTATAAGGTCGTCGTTACCTTCAGTAATAGTTACCCAAGAAAGTGTATCACCTTCATCAAGCTCAATTGCCTTTAAGCCGCCTTTTCTTGCGGTATCATACTCATTTAAAGCAGTACGCTTGATAATACCGTTTCTTGTAACCATAACAAGGTACTTATTCTCATCAAAGCCGGGGAACTTGATAAGTGCATTTATCTTTTCCTCACCCTCTAAGGGAAGCAGGTTATTGATATTCATACCGCGGCTGTTTCTTGAACCCTCCGGTACCTCGTAGCACTTAAGCTTATAAACCTTGCCTAAGTTGGAGAAGAACATAATACCGTCGTGGCTGTTCATTACGAACATATCCGTAGCAAAGTCCTCATCACGGCGGGACATACCGCTTACACCTCTGCCGCCACGCTTTTGAAGTCTGTACTCATCAATTTTCTGACGCTTTACGTAACCGAAGTTTGTCATTGTAAGAACACATTCCTCATAAGGAATAAGGTCCTCAATGTCAACCTCACCGCTTATTGCGGCAATTTCCGTACGGCGCTCGTCATTATATTTCTTCTTCATTGCAATAGCTTCGTCCTTAACTATTGCAAGGCGTCTTGCTTCGCTGCCTAAAATATCAATAAAGTCAGCAATCTTTATATTAAGCTCACGAAGTTCATCCTCAATCTTATCTCTTTCAAGACCTGTAAGCTGACCTAAACGCATCTGAACAATTGCAGTTGCCTGTATATCGTCAAGCTGGAATCTTTCCATTAAAGCAAGCTTACCTTCGGGAATACTCTTTGAAGCCTTTAATATTTCGATAACCTCATCGATAAATTCCAAAGCCTTCATTAAGCCTTCAAGTATATGAGCTCTTTCCTTTGCCTTTTTAAGGTCAAATTCTACCCTTCTTCTTATAACGTCCTGCTGGAAGTCGATATACTCGCGAAGAATCTGATGGAGTGTGAGAGTTTTCGGTACACCCTTACTTATAGCAAGCATTATAATACCGAATGTGGACTGCATCTGTGTAAAGGAGAAAAGCTTATTTAAAACAACCTGAGCGGAAGCTTCACGCTTAACGTCAATTACAATATGCATACCGTTTCTGTCGGAGTGGTCCTCAACGCCTGAAATACCCTCAATCTTCTTATCCTTAACAAGCTGAGCAATATTTTCAATAAGCTTTGCCTTGTTTACACCGTAAGGAATTTCAGAAACAATAATCTTATTTCTGCCGTTCTTTTCTTCTGTTATCTCTGTTTTAGCTCTAACGTAAATTTTGCCTCTGCCTGTTGCATAAGCAGCTCTTATACCGCTTTTACCCATAATAATGCCGCCTGTGGGGAAGTCAGGTCCCTTAATATGCTGCATTAAATCGTCAAGTGTTGCATCAGGGTTATCAATAAGGCAGCACACAGCGTCAATTGTTTCACCCATATTGTGAGGGGGAATGTTTGTAGCCATACCGACAGCAATACCCATGGAGCCGTTAACAAGAAGGTTAGGGAAGTGGCTGGGTAAAACTACGGGTTCCTTTAAACGGTCATCGTAGTTAGGCTGGAAGTCAACTGTGTCCTTATCAATATCCTGAAGCATATCAACTGAAAGCTTACACATTCTTGACTCAGTATATCGGTAAGCAGCAGGGGGGTCACCGTCAATGGAACCGAAGTTACCGTGACCGTCAACCAGCATATATCTCATGGAGAAATCCTGTGCAAGTCTTACCAAAGCATCGTAAACGGAGGCGTCACCGTGGGGATGGTAACGGCCGAGAACGGAACCAACTGTATCCGCACATTTACGGTATGCCTTTTCAGGCCACAATGAATTCTCGTACATTGTATATAATATTCTTCTGTGAACGGGTTTTAAGCCGTCCCTTACATCCGGAAGGGCACGGGATACAATAACAGACATAGAATAATCGAGAAAACTCTGCTTCATCTCGTCATAAAGGTCTACGTTCTGTATGCTGCCCATCGCTCTTTCTTCAATATTTTCCATATATAAAGCGCTTTAACGTAATTAATTTTTCTTAATTACTTTTTCCTTTCAATAAATTATGTAATAAAAAGTATTAATCAGCCTATTTTTTCCTTTGTACCGGCCATAATTCTTGCCTGAAGCTCGCTGCTTCTTTCGGGCGGGAATGCACGGGCAGGAATTATTAATACACTGTTATTCTTTGTAATTATAACAATGTTGCTTTTTACAATTTTATAATAGGATTTACCGTCTAATTTAACTTCAAAATTACTTTTCTCATCAATTACAATGAGCTTTTCCATCATAATTCTCAGCCTTACGTTTTTGCCGTTCATAGCTTTTGCCTGCTTTTTAATGTTTATTTTAGGAGCAAAAATAACAAAAAGCATAAATAAAATTGAAACAGCCATTAAAACAGGGTAATACCACTGAAAATCAGTGATAGTCATATAAGCAAAAATAAGAGCAAAAAGAATAATAACAGCACACTCAATAAAAAGCTTTTTCTTGCTTAACTGAAAAACACCTGAGGCGTTTAAGCCGTCGTATATTTCTTTTTCGTTAAGACTATACATAAGTTCTACGGTTGTTGCCATAAAAACACCTAAACTAAATAAATTAGCCTTTCAAATATATTATACGTCAAGATTTGCGTAAATAGCGTTCTTTTCGATAAACTCACGTCTGGGTTCAACAGCGTCACCCATTAATACGGAGAATATCTCGTCAGCAGCAGCTGCATCCTCTACTTCAACTCTAAGCATAAGTCTTGTATCGGGATTCATTGTTGTTTCCCAAAGCTGGTCAGAGTCCATTTCACCAAGACCTTTGTAGCGCTGAATATCGTAGCCGCTTTGTAATTCAGCCATAATTCTGTCACGCTGCTCATCGCTGTATGCATAGCGGTGCTTTTTATTCTTTGTTATTCTGTATAAGGGGGGCTGAGCCAAATAAACGTGACCTTCCTCAACAAGGGGTTTCATATATCTGTAGAAGAAGGTAAGCAGCAAAGTTCTGATGTGTGAGCCGTCAACATCGGCATCGGCCATAATAATAACTTTGCCGTAGCGAAGCTTACTTAAGTCAAAATCCTCACCAAGGCCTGTACCTAAAGCCATAACAACAGGTAAAAGCTTCTCATTGGAATAAACCTTATCAAGTCTTGCCTTTTCTACGTTAAGCATTTTACCCCATAAAGGTAAAATAGCCTGGAATTTTCTGTCTCTGCCGCCTTTAGCAGAGCCGCCCGCAGAGTCACCCTCTACTATATAAATCTCTGTTTCTTCAGCATTTCTTGACTGACAGTCGGCAAGCTTACCGGGAAGGGTAGTACCCTCCAAAGCTGACTTACGGCGAACTAAATCCCTTGCTTTTCTTGCAGCTTCTCTTGCACGGGAGGCTGCCATAGCCTTTTCAAATATAGCCTTTGCAACAGCGGGATTTTCCTCAAGGAAGGTCATTAAGCTGTCCTGAAGCATTGAAGAAACAAGACCTGTAATTTCGGTATTACCAAGCTTACCCTTGGTCTGACCTTCAAATTCAGCTTCCTTAACCTTAACACTTATAATACAGCAAATACCCTCACGGACATCCTCACCTGAAAGGTTCTTATCTGCATCCTTTAAAATATTGTATTTTCTTGCGTATTTATTCATTACAATGGTAAGTGAACGCCTGAAGCCTTCTTCGTGGGTACCGCCGTCCACCGTATGAATATTATTTGCAAAGGAAATTATAAGCTCGTTAAAGCTGTCAGTATACTGCATTGCTATTTCAGCCTGAGAATTACCGTCAGGTGAAACTGCACTAAAATACATTACTTTATCGTGAATTACCTCAACAGCTCTCTTTTTATTAAGGTAATCTACGTAACTTGTAATACCGCCTTCGTAGCAAAATTCGCTTTTTACCTCATTTTCGCTGTCGCGACGGTCAGTAATCTCAATATTGATACCTGCATTTAAGAAAGCCTGCTCACGAAGTCTTGTCTGTAAGGTTTCAAAATCATACTCAGTTGTTTCCTGAAATATAGTGGGGTCAGCTTTAAAGGTAATGGTTGTACCGCTTTTTTTACCGTTTTCAGGTGCTTTGCCCTTATTAATTAAGCCGGTAACATCCTTACCGCCGTTTTCAAAGCGCTGGTAGTAAAGCTGGCCGTCGGAAATAACCTCAACCTCAAGCCACTCTGAAAGTGCGTTAACAACTGAAGCACCAACACCGTGAAGACCGCCTGATACCTTATATCCGCCGCCGCCGAACTTACCGCCTGCGTGAAGGATCGTAAATACAACCGTTACGGCAGGCAGACCTGTAGTCTGCTGAATACCTACGGGAATACCGCGGCCGTTATCGCTTACTCTTATAACGTTACCGGGTAAAATATCCACAAGAATTTTATCGCAAAAGCCTGCTAAAGCTTCGTCGATAGCATTATCTACAATTTCATAAACAAGGTGGTGAAGACCCTTGGGACCTGTGGAACCAATGTACATACCGGGTCTTTTTCTAACAGCTTCAAGGCCCTCAAGAACCTGAATTTGACTTTCGTCATAATTATTCTCTTCATTCACCATTGAAGCATCATAAATATTTTCTTCCATTTTTTCTGTCCTTTTTCTTTTGCATTCATTAAAAAATATATATTAAATTATTTTTTACCAAATTAAATCAATTATAATTCTCTGAATCTCTTTACGTTTTCTTTCTTTTCTTCTTTAACCGGCTCAGCTGCCTTAGTTTCTGTTTCCTTTTTAACTTCAGGATTTTTTACAATTGAAGGTGTATTTAAGGAAGGTACTGCGGCGCTGTTTTTAACCTTTGCAGACCTTAGTCTTCTGTCACTTATTTCCTGGGTCTCACCGAAAATCTCATCAAATTCGCTTTCATTTCTGTAACGGCTTCTTATGGTTTTCTGGCCGTTTTCTCTTTGACCTTTATCGGAAAGCTTTTCAAGATTTTTAAGCTCCTCGTCAGTATATTTTGTTTCGCTTCTTTTTTCTTCAGCCTGAACTTTATTTACAGCTTTGTCAGCAGCATTTAAAGCAGGGTTAGCGGCAGAATTAACCTTAGGCTTAACTTCCAAATCAGCATTTCTTACTTTTTCAGCACTGCTTGCTACGGTATTAACATCAGTTTTACTTACCCTTCTTATGGTTTCACTGCTGTCTTTATACCTAATAGGATCGTTTCTTAAATTTCTAACTTCTGCATTTGCAGGATTTTTTACTTCCTTATTTACCTTTTTACCGCCGGAAGAAAGAATAGTATTGACGGCAATACTTACAACCTCGCCGTTTTCATCTACCATTTTGCCATCTTCACGCTTAAATACCTTCCTGATAACAGGTTTTTCAAGGTATACCATAAATAAACTTAAAACGTAGAAAAGAACAAAAGGAATAAACACTTTAAATACAGTTGAAAAATCCACGCTGTCGGTAATGTATTTTTCGAAGAAATATACAAGGAAACCTGCAGCACAGCTTAAAAGCGCCAGGGCGTATATAAGAGGTGAATGGAATATATTGGAAATACCTTTACACCTTGGGCAGATATACTCACCGTGCTTTTTAAGGCGCCATACTCTTATTAAATTTATCCTCTTTTTACAGTAAGGGCATTTTGGAATTCCGAAATATTTCATACTGCGAAATTACCTCCTGAATTTTTAGTTAAAATACTCTTTAAATATTAAAAATTACTTTTTAAATAATTTAATCTCTTTATTAAAGTGGAGGGTGATATCTGGGAGATATACACCGTTTCTTTTTCTCCGTCAAAACAAACTATATAGGATTTAGGCAGCTCAAAGCTTACGTTAATTACCTTTTTCTGCTTTTCGGACCTGCTTAAAAAATTCCTTGTGTGCTTTGAAACGGAGGTGTTGTCCATATCAAAAATACCCACAATATCCTTTGTTTTTATAACGGTATCGTTTCCTAAATGTAAGTACATTTTATAAATCCTTTTTAATAACCTCACCGTTTTCCATATAAAAGGTTTTACCCTTTTTAAGCAGATTAACGGTTTCGGGACTGCAGCAGGTTATAAACACCTGCTTGTCCGTTAAGTGGTTAAGTAAATAATCCTGCCTTTTATTGTCAAGCTCACTCATAACGTCGTCAAGAAGTATTATAGGAGCCTCTCCGACAGACTTTTCAAGCATTTTAGCTTCGCTTAATTTAAGTGAAAGAACACAGCTTCTCTGCTGACCCTGGGACCCGAAGCTTCTTACTGACTTATTATCTATAAATAAAGCTAAATCATCCCTATGGGGTCCAACAGTGCTGAAGCCCTGGTTAACGTCGCTTTTATATGCTTCGTCCAAAGCTTTCCTGAATGAAGTGTAAATATCTCCATCATTTTTAGTATTAAATGAGCATATATAATCTAAATCAAGCTTTTCCTTTTCGCTGCTCATACCGCTGTAGATATCCTTAACGTAAGGCTTTAAAGCTTCAATATACTTTAATCTTTCATTAATTATATCACTTCCAAGGGAAGCCATTCTTTCATTCCATATATCAAGTGTGTCAGATAAATAAGGATTTTTAAATAATTCCTTTATTAAAGCATTCCTTTGTGTTACCACTCTGTTATATTTAGAAAGAATTGACGCGTAGGAAGGCTTTATCTGACAAATTGCAGCATCTATAAAAGCTCTTCTTTTGGAAGGACCTTCCTTAATTAAATCAAGGTGCTCAGGTGAAAATATAACTGCGCATATTTTTCCTACAAGGTAAGCAGCGCTTTTATTTCCTATACCGTTAAGTGAGCAGGTCTTTTTGCCGTCCTTAATAATAATTTCAGCATTTTGTTCTCTTTTAAAGCTGTAAAAATCAGCACTTAGCTTACAGTAAAGGGAATTAACTCCGTCAATCAGCCTCGGGAGTTCCTTATCCTTATTACCCCTGAAGGAGTGACCTCCGGTAAAAAGCCATAAGGCTTCAAGCAGGTTGGTTTTACCCTGGGCATTATTGCCGTAAATTACGTTTATACCGCTGTCAGGATAAATTTCACCTGCTTCAAGGTTTCTGAAATTATCAAAACTTAATTTTTTAATAATCATATTATATTATTTACCGAATAAGGATTTAAGCAGGTAAGTTTTACCTTCAAACTCGAAATCGTCACCGTCACGCATTTTTTTGCCGCGCATGGTACAAACTTCTCCGTTGACCTTAACTTCGCCGCCCTGAATCAAAACCTTTGCTTCGCCGCCTGTGTCCACACAGCCTGAAAGCTTCATCATATCCTGAAGCTTTATAAATTCTGTATCTATTGTAATAATTTCCATTTCTTATCCTTTTAAATCAGTCATTCTTAAGTCTTACGGGTAAAACAAGGAATCTGAAGCTGTCGCCTTCCTTGGGAACAATAACCATCTGCTTTAATGCGCCTGTAACCTTAATAATAACCTCGTCACACTCTGTGTTTCTGAGTGCATCCAAAAGGTAACGGCTGTTAAAGCCCATTTCAAGGCCGGGACCTTCAATATAGCAGCCTATTTTATCAGTTGCACGGCCTATAGAGGTTGTGCAGGAAAGCTTTATCTCGTTATTATCAAAGTAGAAGCGGATGGGGCTTTTTAATCTGTCGGAAATAAGTAAAGCCACACGCTCGGTACTTTCTATTAAATCTCTTGTTTTAATTGTAATTTTAGTGGTGCACTCCTCGGGAATTGCAGCCTTGTAATCAATAAATTCACCCTCAATTACACCTGAAACAACTGTGTAATTATCGATCTTAAACATAATATGCTTACGGCTGGGGTAAATTTCAACGTCGCTTTCCTTTATAAGCTTCATAATTTCGGAAAGTGTCTTGCCGGGAACTACAAAGTTATCGTTAAAGGAGCAAAGGATGTTTTCACGTCTTAAAGCTAAGCGGAAGCCGTCAACAGAAACAATGTCAAGAACGCCGTCCTCAATAACAAACTTGCTGCCCTGATAAATAGGCTTTGTGTCTGTTTCTGCAACAGCAAAAATTGTCTGGCGTATCATGCTTCTTAAAATTTCACCGGGAACAACAAGCTTATTGCTGCCGGAATTAACGGAAGGAATTTCAGGGAACTCATCGGCATTTATACCGATAATATTGAAGGTGGAATCACCGCTTGTAATAACCGCAATGTTTTTCTCGTCAATGGAAACTGTTAAAATATCGGCAGGAGCCTTTCTTACGATATCGGAGAAAAGCTTGGCGGAAAGAATAATATTGCCGTTTTCCTGAATGTTGGCTAAAATCTGTGTCTGCATACTTATTTCAAGGTCGTATGCGAAAAGTCTGATGCTGCCAACGTCTGTTTTGATTAAAATACCTTCCAAAGCAGGAATACTTGTTTTGGAGGAAACTGCTCTTAATAAATTCTGCAGAGCCTCGGCAAGCTCTTTAGTATTAACTGAAAATTTCATATATTTTATTTGTCTTTACCCT
>JAGBID010000105.1 GCA_017935165.1 Clostridia bacterium | reverse complement strand
TGGTTGTTATGGCTGCAGGCATAGGCAGCAGATTCGGCGGCGGTATCAAGCAGCTTGAACCCGTTGGTCCTTCCGGTGAAATTATTATTGATTATTCTGTTTTCGATGCTGTTGAAGCAGGCTTTGACCGTGTTATGTTTATAATCCGTCACGACATCGAAAAGGATTTCAAGGAAAGAATCGGTTATAAAATAGAAAATAAGCTTGGTAAGGAAAACGTCTTTTACGTCTATCAGGAAACTAACCTTGTAAATAAAGCCTACGCAGAGAAAGCACTGAAAAGAACAAAGCCCTTCGGTACCGGCCACGCAGTGCTTATGTGCCGCGGTGCTTTAAACACTCCCTTTGCAGTAATCAATGCGGATGATTACTACGGCAAAGAAGCTTACAAAATCGTTCACGATTACCTTGTTTCAAGCGAAGGCGATTATGAATACTGTATGGCAGGCTTCCGTTTGGGAAATACTCTTTCCGATAACGGCGGCGTTACAAGAGGTATATGCTCCGAGGATGAAAACGGAAATATGCTCAAATGCGTCGAAACCAAGGAGATTGTTAAATTCGGCGATATGGCGAAAGCAGGGGAGACTGTGCTTGACCCCAAGGTGCTCTGCTCAATGAATATGTGGGGACTAAAACCTTCCTTCCTTGACATTCTTGAAGATGGCTTTAATAATTTCCTTGCAGCATTGGAGGAAGGCGACAATAAGTCCGAATACTTACTTCCCACAATTATCGGCAGCCTTCTTGACGATAAAAAGGTAAACGTAAAGGTTCTTCCCACAGAGGATACCTGGTTCGGAGTAACCTTTAAGGAAGATAAGGACTTTGTAAAGGAAAGCTTTAAAAAGCTTATTGCAGACGGCGTTTACAGCGAAAATTTGTATAAAAATAACTGAAATTAATGCAAAAAAGCCTTGACAAACCAAGGTTTGTGTACTATAATCATTTGGTAAAAACAAAGCAAAATCTTATGAAGTAAACTTCAAAGGTTTTCACCCGTGCAGCTAAGGTCTGACACGCGGTCAATATCTTTTTAGCTACCTTAAAATAGGTAGGTTTAACGGTATGATTGCGGGCAGAATCCTTCTGTCCGCTTAATTTTTTGCTTTGAATTATTATAACTCAACATAGCGCGTACGGAGGTGCTTATTTATCAGCAACAACAAGGAACTGCAGATCAACGAAGAGATCCGAGATAAAGAAGTTCGAGTAATCGATACTGACGGTTCTCAGCTGGGAATTATGGCTACCGGTGATGCTTTAAAGAAGGCAGCGGAAAAGAATCTTGACTTAGTTAAGATCGCTCCTCAGGCAGTGCCCCCTGTTTGTAAGATAATCGATTTCGGTAAATACCGTTACGAACTTGCAAGAAGGGAAAAGGAAGCCAAGAAAAACCAGAGAGTAGTTGAAGTAAAAGAGATTCGTCTCTCACTTAACATTGATACCCATGACTTCAACACAAAAGTAAATCAGGCAAAGAAGTTCATTGCCGAAGGAAACAAGGTAAAAGCTTCAATTCGTTTCAGAGGTCGTGAAATGGGTCGTCCGGAGCTTGGCTTGGTAAACATGAATGATTTTCAAGAGGCACTCGCTGACGTAGCGGTTGTCGAAAAACCTGCAAAGCTTGAGGGCAGAAGTATGCTTATGTTCCTTGCTCCCAAGCCCGTTAAGTAAATTTAAGGAGGATTAATAATATGCCTAAACTCAAAACACACAGCGGCGCAAAAAAGCGTTTAAAAGTAACAAAAAACGGTAAAGTTATCAGAGCACATGCTAACATGTCCCACCTTCTCAACGGTCATGGTAAGACAGCTAAGACAAAGAGACATGCAAGAGGCACAACTACAACAGATAAGACAAGCCTCAAGGCAGTTAAGAAGCTGCTCCCCTATGCATAATTAAGTAGTAAAAGAACAAACGGAGGAAATTTAAAATGGCAAGAGTTAAGGGTGCGTTAGCAACTCGTAAAAGAAGAAATAAAATATTAAAGCTTGCTAAGGGTTATTGGGGTTCCAAGTCCAAGCACTTTAAGATGGCTAAGCAGGCCGTAATGAAGTCCGGCAACTATGCTTACGTTGGCAGAAAGCAGAAGAAGAGAGATTTCAGACGTCTTTGGATCACAAGAATCAGTGCTGCTTGCAAGATGAATGGTATCAACTATTCCACATTCATGAACGGTCTTAAGAAGGCCGGCATCACACTC
>JAGBID010000104.1 GCA_017935165.1 Clostridia bacterium | reverse complement strand
TATAACTGCCGCAGCAGCCACAACGAAAAACATAGTCCATCCTACAGCACCGCCTACTGCCACAAGGGAAACAGGCGCGTATGTTCCTGAAATAAGTATGAATATTGTACAGTGGTCAAGAATTCTGAATACCTTTTTAGCCTTGTTTACACCTAAAGCATGGTACACTGTGGAAACAGCGTAAAGGACTATCATTGAAATTCCGTAAAAGTGAACGGAGAAAAGGGTTGTGGCATCCCTTTTACAGAAAACAAGCAAAATTACGTACATCGCAATTGCGCTGAGGGCTGCAATGCCGTGTACTATTGCTGAAAAAATTTCCTCACCCAATGAATATTTAGGCAGGCTCAGCTTTTCTCTTTTCTGAAGTCTTCTTTCTTTTCTGTATGCTTTTCTTAAGGTTTTTGCTGCATTCTGAGCAGGAATATTATCGTTTAAGTTTCCCATATTTCACCTCGTTAATAAGACATCTACAACAAACAGTTGACGTTATCCTTTTATCTTGTTTTAAAAACTAAATGTAAGGCTATTATAAATCCTTTTATCTGAAAAATCAATAGTTATTTCAAAGTTTTTCATAACATTTATGCAATTTGAAAATTTATGAATAATGCACAAAATTTAATGTTGCATTTGTAACAATATAACCAAAGCTTTTATGTATACCTATTTGCGCCTTGACTTATACAGTTAACTATGATAACATCATTAGGGTCGCTTTAATCTGTTACCGTGAAACGATTAAAGTAAAGCATTTCCGTTAAAATGCTTTTTGACCTTCTGATTGTTTTTGTGTACCGTGAAGCATAAAAACAATGAGCTTTTCCGTTAGAAGCTCAAAATCTTCTATAAATTGCATTAGTCTTACTCGATTTTTGCAGGAAAGGAAAAAATGAAAAAGAAAAAAAGTACAAGTATCCTTCGCTTTTTAAGTTACACAAAAGGCTACAGGCTGATGTTCATTTCGGCAATTGCTCTTCTTATATTAAGTGTATTGCTTAACTCCTTTATGCCTCAGGTTATAAGAATTACAATTGACTCTGTTATCGGAGACGAGCCTTTTGCACTGCCCGACTTTTTGATGAATTTTATTAACAGCATCGGCGGCAGGGAATTTTTGAGGAACAACATTCTGATATGTGCTTTGGCAGCTTTACTTTTAACTGCAGTATCAATAGGCAATGACCTTTCTTCAAAATTACTTCTCAGTAACGCCAGCGAAGGCTCCATTGAAAAATTAAGAAACACTCTTTTCCCCCACATACAGCGCCTTCCCTATAACTGGCACAATAAAAACCAGACAGGTGATATTATCCAGCGCTGTACTCAGGACGTTGATATGATATGGGGATTTATAGTAAACCAGGTACCGGGCTTTTTCCGTACTATTTTTACTATTTGCGTTTACCTTACTTTAATGTTCACAATGAACACCACCCTCTCCCTTGTTGCCTTGGCTTTCATTCCCATTACAGTAGCTTACTCCTTGATATTCTACAGACTCATATCAGGAAAGTTCAAGCAGGCTGACGAGTGCGAAGGTCAGGTAACAGCCATGGTTCAGGAAAACCTTACCGGTGTAAGAGTTGTAAGAGCATTCGGCAGAGAAAAACACGAAGCAGACCGCTTTGATAAGAAGGTTACCGATTACTCCGAGCTTTGGGTTAAGCTTGGCGTAGTAATGGGTTTCGACTGGGGCTTTGGTGATTTAATAAGCTTCGGTCAGGTTGCGGTTATACTTTGTCTTGGCACTTACTTGGCTGTTCAAGGCGAAATTACCACAGGCGAATTTTTAACCTTTATCTCCTATAACTCAATGATGATCTGGCCCGTAAGAAACTTAGGCCGTACCATTACTGAAATGGGCAAGACAAAAATTAGCTCCGAAAGACTTTTCTACATCCTCGACAGCGAAGAAGAGGATATTGATACCAAGGCAGAAGCAAATATCGTTACAGGCGACATTGAATTTAAAAACGTCAACTTCTCCTATAACGAGACAAGTGAAACCCTTAAGGATATTAACTTCACAATTAAAGAAGGCACTACCTTAGGTATTTTAGGTTCAACTGGCAGCGGTAAATCCACCCTTATGTACCTTCTTGACAGGCTTTATGAGCTGCCCAGAGACTGCGGCGAGATCACCATAGGCGGCAGAGATATCCGCGATATTCCCCTTAAGGATTTAAGAAACAGCATAAGTATCGTTTTGCAGGAGCCCTTCCTTTTCTCTAAGAGCTTCAAGGAGAATATTGCCGATGGCAGCGAGGACCAGGAGCTTGATTCTGTAAGAAAATACGCAAAGCTTTCCTATATTGACGACACTATTTCAGGCTTCCGTGAAGGCTACGACACACAGATAGGTGAAAGAGGCGTTACTATTTCCGGCGGACAGAAGCAGCGTGTGGCAATTGCCCGTATGCTTATGCAGGAAAGACCCATAAAAATATTTGACGACTCCCTTTCTGCCGTTGATATGGAAACGGATGCTAAAATCCGTGAATCCATTAAAGAAAACGTTAGGGGCACTACAATTATTATTGCCCACAGAATTACCACTATAATGAACGCAGACCTTATTATTGTTCTGGATAAGGGTAAGCTTATACAGATGGGCACCCATGAGGAACTTTTAAACAAGGATGGCGTATACCGCAGGATCTATAACATTCAGCAGTCAAAGGATACTGCAGAAGAATAATTTTTCCTGCAGAAAGGAAATACATAAGTATGGACTATAACCCTAATGAAAACGGCAAGAAGGTCTCCACCATTGAGACCTGGAAAAAGCTTATACCCGTAGTTAAGCCTTACACCAAATATG
>JAGBID010000103.1 GCA_017935165.1 Clostridia bacterium | reverse complement strand
GGTTTTTCCTCAGCTTTTCCCTCTGCATAATCCATTGTAAGGATGAAGCCGAGAATAAAAGCACCCATCACAAGCATAAGCGCGTTAACGTAGAAAGGCACCTCACCCTTTGTATAAATTCCAAAAGCGCCCTTTATAAGGTTAGAAAAAGAGAAGCTTAAGGCTAAAGATGAGAAAAGGGTTGCTGAAACCGTAAGCTTTCTTATTTTTTTCTCACCCACTTTTGACACAAAAAACGCATATTGCAAAATAGTGTAAGCACCGCTGACGGCAGGTAAAATAAGAAACATATTCTCGCTTTGAAGGGGAGTTACCGAGTGGTGCATAAATAAGTAAAGTGTAAAAAACAGCGACCATACTGCTGGCACCAGGGGAAGTGCTGCATACTTTTCAAAAATTTTACCGTCCTTAAAGAAATCAAAGGCGGCAGTCAACAAATAAACACCTGTAAGGGCAGTAAAAATCAAAAGAGGCAAACGCAGGGAAATGCCCATAGCTGTGGCTTCTGTTATATTATTACTTTGAATATAGCTGTATTCACCGAAAATTTCAAAAGCGGAAAAGAAAAATCCTGCGGCGCAAACCAGGCTTAAAGCCGCCATAACAAGGTTCTTTTTCCCTTTATATTCACAAGCTGCGGAAAGCTTTTTCCTAAGTAAAAAGTACAGCACAAGGCTTAAAAGCAAGGTAAAAGCAATACCTATATAGGATAAAACGGCGTTATTATCAAAAAAGCCTGAGCTTTCATTAAAAAACAACACAAAGTCACATACCCTTAATGTACCTGCAACCAGCAGTGAAACAGCGGTAAAAGCTAAAAACAGTATTTTCAAAACAACATCTCCCTTAAAAAAACGGCATCGGATAACAGTATATATTTTACCATATCCGACACCGAATTAAAACCTTCAATTATTATTTATTTAATTTAAAATTCCGTTATTTTCTCTCGGAAAGAGGAATATACTTCTGGTACGTGGGCAAAGCTCTGTAAGCAGGACGCATAATTCTGCCGCCGGTTGTAAGCTCCTCGATTCTGTGTGCGCACCAGCCGGGAATACGGGATACTGCAAACAAGGGAGTAAATAAATCCGCAGGAATACCCAACATTTCGTAAACAAGGCCTGAGTAGAAATCCACATTGGCGCAGATAACCTTATTGCTGCCCTTTGCGTTGAGGAATGCAACAGGAGCCAACTTTTCGATTCTTTCGTAAAGAGCGAACTTTTCCTCGTAATTTTTCTCCTTACAAAGCTTTTTAGCCTGCTCCTTTAAAATAACAGCTCTTGGGTCGCTTTTTGTATAAATAGCATGGCCCATACCGTAGATAAGTCCGCTTCTGTCAGCAGCTTCACCCCTGATTATTTTTTCAAGGTAAGCTTCTATTTCGTCCTCGTTAGTCCAGTCCTTAACGTTTTCCATAATGTCCTGCATCATTTCTCTTACCTTAAGGTTGGCACCGCCGTGACGGAAGCCCTTAAGAGAACCGATGGCTGCAGCTACTGTGGAGTAGGTATCGGTTTCGGCTGAGGTTAATACTCTTGCAGTAAAGGTGGAGTTGTTACCGCCGCCGTGCTCAGCGTGTAAAGCCATACACAGGTCAAGAAGTCTTGCTTCCTCCTCAGTGAACTTTCTGTCGGAACGGATGGCGTTGAGTATAGCCTGAGCTGTTCTGTGTTCAGGGTTGAAGGGATGGAAGAACATAGTTTTCTTATCAAAATATCTTCTTTTTACCTGATAAGAATAGGTCATAATGGCAGGCAGTCTTGCAATAAGCGAGATGCTCTGGCGCATATTATTTTCAAGTGAAAGATCATCGGGATCATCATCATAGGAATAAAGGGTCAAAACAGCTCTTGCCATCTTATTCATTATGTTCTGTGAGGGGTTCTTCATAATAACGTCCTCGGGGAAGGAGTCGGGAAGCTCACGGTTTTCATAAAGAAGCTGGCTGATTCTGTTATACTGGCGCTCCGTGGGAAGCTTACCGAAAATAAGAAGCCATACAATTTCCTCAAAGCAGTAGCGGTTTTCCTTTATACAGCCCCCAATAATCTCGTTTATGTCAATACCGCGGTAGGTAAGTCTACCCTCGTCGGGCACCTTGTCACCGTCGTCAATTAAATAACCGTGAACGTTACAAACGTGGGTAAGGCCTGCCATAACGCCTGTGCCGTCCGAATTTCTTAAGCCGCGCTTAACACGGTTATCCATATATTCTTCTTTTGTTATCTGATTATTTTTAACGTATTCAGAGCAAAGCTCGTGCATGGTTGTGCTCTGTTCACTTTCGTTTAAGAGCCTTTTCATAAAAAACAACCTCCTGACATTTCCATAAAATCTCGAATTGCAATAAATTATATACCAACATTGCATAATAGTCAATAGCAGCAGGTATATTTCTTTAATATTTAATTAATTTTGAATAATTATTTTTCATATCCTTCATTTTTATTTATAGGATGGGTCACAATGAAAGTATCACTAAAGCTTTTAACCGTACTTTGCGCCATAATTTATTTTGTTTGCCTGCTTATTCCCGATATGATGGTAATAAACCTTGATAAAGAAAAAGAAGCTGAGGTTTTCATGCCCAATATTTCGGAACAAAAAAGCGAGGAAAAAGGCTTTTACCGCCTTATGTGTGAAGAAAGCGGCGAGATAATAAAGGTGAGCGAACGGGATTTCCTGATTTCCACAATCTCCCTGGAAATGAGCCCTCTGTCACCCACTGAAGCCTTGAAGGCTCAGGCTGTGGCGGCAAGAAGCTTTTACAGACATAAAGCGGCAAGCTCAAAAAATGCTGATTACAGCTTTACATACAATAAAAGTATGCCCTATATTTACGCAACCATTGATTATTTCAAAGAAAAATGGGGCGATGATTTTGAAGATTACTACATATTAGCAGAAAAAGCCGTGGATGACACCGAAAATCAGGTGCTTACCTATGAAAACGAGGTTGCCTGCTGCAGCTTTTTTGCCATGAGTGACGGTGTAACCGAAAGCGCCGAGGAGGTTTGGGATTTAAGCTACCCCTACCTTATTCCCGTTGCAAGCCCTTACGACAGCCTTTCGCCGTATTTTGAAAGGATTACAGACCTTTCGCCAAAGGAGGTTAAGGAAATTCTTTTAAATAACTGGCAGGAAGAAAAATTTGATTTTTCCCTTCCTTACGACAAATGGTTCACGGAAATCAAATACAACACCAGCTCCGCGGTTAAAAGCATAAATATGCTGGGTTTTTCCGTAACGGGCAGGGAATTTCGCACTGCTTTTAATTTAAGAAGCACCACCTTTGACGTTAATTTTGACGGTGAAAACTTCATATTCAAAACAAAAGGCTACGGTCATGGCGTTGGAATGAGCCAAACCGGAGCCTCTTATATGGCAGAAAGCGGCAGCAGCTATAAGGAGATACTTTCCCACTATTACCCGGGAACCACCCTTATTAAGCTTAGCTGATTATTTTTCCTCTTCCTTGTTATTTACTATCATACCGAAATTGTAGGAATCAAGCTTGTCGCGCACGTACTGCGAAATTTCGGAGTAAACAGAGTGCAAACGGCAGCTTTTCTTGGTGCAGGTATATTCATCACATTGGCAGCGGCTTATCTGGAAGGGACCCTCTACCGCTTCAATAACCATTCGAAGGGTTATTTTCTGTGGGTCGCCCTTAACCTTATAGCCGCCTTTTGCACCTTTATAGGAGCTTACAATTTCTGCTGCGGTTAATTTTCTAAGTATTTTTAAAGCAAATCGCTCGGGAACTTCGCTTCTTTCGGCAATGGTTTTAGCATCAAGCTTTTCGCCTTCCTCCGCAAGAGCCTCCACTATTCTTATGGCGTAATTTGCTTCCAGAGTCATTTTCATAATGGACCATAGAAAAGGTGAAAGCCTTTTCTTTGCCTCCTAAACTAATCAATCAAGGAAATCCTTAAGTCTCTTGCTGCGGCTGGGGTGACGGAGCTTTCTTAAAGCCTTAGCTTCGATCTGACGGATACGCTCCCTTGTAACGTTGAATTCCTTACCAACCTCTTCAAGTGTACGGCTTCTGCCGTCCTCAAGGCCGAAGCGAAGTCTTAAAACCTTCTCCTCCCTATCTGTAAGGGAACCTAAAACGTCGCCTAAAGTTTCTCTTAAAAGTGTGTGGGATGCAGCGTCAGCAGGTGCGGGTGCATCGTCATCGGGAATAAAGTCACCTAAGTGGCTGTCTTCCTCCTCACCTATGGGAGTTTCAAGGGAAACAGGCTCCTGAGCAACACGCATAATCTCCCTTACCTTGTCAACGGGCATATCGAGATGATCGGAAATTTCCTCAGCTGTAGGCTCGTGACCGTTGACGTGAAGGAGCTGGCTGCTTACCTTTTTAACCTTATTGATGGTTTCAACCATATGAACGGGAATACGAATGGTTCTTGCCTGGTCCGCAATAGCTCTTGTTATAGCCTGGCGGATCCACCAGGTAGCATAAGTGGAAAATTTAAAGCCTTTTGTGTAATCGAACTTTTCAACAGCCTTAATAAGACCCAGGTTGCCTTCCTGAATAAGGTCCAAAAACTGCATACCGCGGCCTAAGTAACGCTTGGCAATACTTACAACAAGTCTGAGGTTAGCTTCGCTTAAACGCTTTTTGGCAGCTTCGTCGTCATTGGTTATTCTTATGGCAAGCTCAACTTCCTCGTCGGGAGTTAAAAGAGGAACACGGCCGATTTCCTTTAAGTAAACCTTAACGGGGTCGTCAATAGCCATACCGTCAGCGCCGATGCCTGCGTCAAACTCCTCAACCTCAGAAACGACCTTGCTTAAGTCCTCATCGAGGGCAGCATCGCTGAAATCCTCTATAATATCAATGCCCTGAGATTCAAGGGTATCATAGAATTTTTCGAGATTTTCGGGGTCGAAATCAAACTCGCCCAAAGCGTCCAAAATTTCCTTTGTGGAGAGCTGGCCTTTGCTTTTGCCCGTTTCAAGAAGCTCCCTGATTACTGTTCTCTTATCAGAATGTGTCATTTTAAATTTTCCTTTCTATACAGTAAAAATACTGCATATCCCTTATTTTTTCTTATCCCTTAAAGCCTTAAAGTAGTTTTTGATATCCTCTTCGTCGGCTTTTAATATTTGATCCGCTCCTTTAAAAGCGGCTTCATGCTTAATAATGTCGATGTACTCGTCAGCGTCCCTTGCGCTTACTCTTGCCTCGTTACGGCTGGCTAAAATTCTTGAAATGGCACTCATTTCCTCCACCGTAAACTCCTGAGTAAAATCAGTTAAGGATAAAGGCTTTGTAACGCTGTTGTGGTTTATAATGAAGCTATAGACCCTTCTGCCGAAGCTTGTGCGGAATTCCTGTGCAGGGAGCCTTTCACTTACGTACCTTAAAGCGTCCGAATTGTAGAAAAGGTAAGCAATAATGCCTTCCTCGGCATTGGCAACACGGGGATTTTCAGCCTTTTCGGGGTTAACCTTGCTGTCCTCGGTACCCATAAACTTAATATCGTCCCTTAACTGCTTCTTTTCCCTTTGGCGCCTTCTTTGTGCGCTTATTTTTTTGCTTTGGTTTATTATGGCGCTTTTCTCAACACCTATTTCCTCTGAAAGCTTACCTGCATAAACTTCCAGCTCAATGGCGTTTTCAAGGCTTGAAAGCACCTCGCTGGCGGCGGTTAAGTACCTTACCTTGCCGTCGTTACTCTTCAAATCGAAGCCCGTTTTAAGCTTTAAGAGTCTGTATTCAACGTCATTACCGCTGCTTTCAAGGAGCTGTTTAAACCTTGCCGGACCGTCCTTACCGTTCATACGGATAAATTCATCCGGGTCCTTGTTGCCGGGCACCGCCATAACCTTTACAAGCAAGCCTGTATCGCGAAGTATGGGTATGGCTCTTTGGGCAGCTTTCTGGCCTGCTTCGTCACTATCGTAGCAGATAACAACCTCTTTAGCATATCTTGCTATTACCTTAGCCTGCTCCGAGGTAAGTGAAGTGCCCAAGGAAGCAATTGCACCCGTAAAGCCTGCCGCGTGAAGGGAAATAACGTCCATATAGCCTTCGGCTAAAATAAGCCTTTCGTCCTTGACGTTTTTTGCAAAGTTCATTGCAAAAAGACCCTGACTCTTTTTATATACGGGAGTATCCGAAGTATTTATATACTTTGGTTTTTCGTCGGTTAAAATTCTTCCGCCGAATGCCACCACGTTGCCCCTTAAATCAATTATGGGGAACATAGCTCTTGCGTAGAATCTGTCAATAACATTGCCGCTTCTTGTGGGAAGGGCTACGTTGGCAGCTATCATTTCCTCGTTTGTAAACCTGAGCTTTTTAAGGTGGTTGACAAGGGCAAATTTACTGTCGGGAGAATAGCCTAAGCCGAAACGCCTTATTATTGATTGGGAAAGACCTCTTTTTGTGAAATACTCAAGACCTTTCTTTCCTTCCTCACTCATTAAACAGCTGTGGTAAAACCTGGCAGTTTCGCGGTTTATTTCAAGAACTCTTGTTTTTAATTTGGAGAGGGAATCATCCACACCATCCTCAGGCATTTTAAGTCCTGCCCTGCCTGCCAAAAACTTTACCGCTTCAATGTAATCGAGATTTTCGATTTTCATTATAAAGGTAATAACGTCACCGCCTGCGTGACAGCCAAAGCAGTAAAAGGAACCGTTTTCGGGGTAAACCGTAAAGGAACCTGTTTTTTCGTTGTGAAACGGGCAAAGACCCACTAAGTTCTTGCCTCGCCTTTTTAAATTAACGTAAGAGGATATAATATCGTTTATGTCGCTTCTGTCCTTAAGTTCCTGCAAAAAATAATCAGGTAATGCCATTCTATCCTCTCCTTTCTCCATTCATCTTTAAAAATAACTTACCCAAACTATTCGTTATTCACTTATCTTCCGTAAAGAAAGATTTTATAAACCAATGTTCCACGCCTTGGGAACGAATAAATTCTCGTAAAATTCTACAGCGTAGCGGTCGGTCATACCTGCTATATAGTCGCCCGCTGCTTTTTCGGTGCCGTCCTCCTCAGCTATTACCTGCAAATAAGGCGGCAGATTATCTATCTTTCTGAAATAATCGAAAAGGGTCTCGATTAAATTGGGAACCTTTTTCTCTTCCTTCTTGGCATAATCGTTAAGGTAAACGCGCTGGTACATAAAGGTGTGAAGCTTTGTGTACATCTCGTAGGTTTTTTCATCCATACGCAGAACGTCATCCTTGGTGTTTTCCAGTAATGAATTTACAAGGGATGTAATTCTCTGGGATTTTGAGGTACCTAAGGTGCGGCTTATCTCCTCGGGGATGTCACTTTCCTTTATACAGGCGGCGCTTATAGCATCGTCAATATCGTGGTTTATGTAAGCAATTTTATCTGCCCAGCGGATTATTCTGCCTTCCATTGTGTCTGCTTCTTTTCCCGAGGTATGGCACAGAATTCCGTTTTTAACTTCTGCAGTTAAATTAAGTCCTCTGCCTTCTTTTTCAAGCTTTTCAACCACCCTTACGCTGTGTTCGTAATGCCTGAAGCCGCCGGGAATAAGCTGGTTTAATGCTCTTTCACCGGCGTGACCGAAGGGGGTGTGGCCTAAATCGTGGGAAAGGGCAATAGCCTCGGTTAAATCCTCGTTAAGCCTGAAGGCGCGTGCCAGAGTTCTTGCTATCTGGGCAACCTCTAAAGTGTGGGTAAGCCTTGTTCTGTAGTGGTCGCCTTCAGGTGAAAGGAACACCTGGGTTTTATTCATAAGCCTTCTGAAGGATTTTGAATGGATTACTCTGTCACGGTCGCGCTGAAAAACAGTTCGCAGTTCATCCTGCTTTTCGTTTACAGCCCTACCCTTGGAATTTTCCGACAGAAAGGCATAAGGGGACAAGGTCTCCCTTTCTATCTTCTCGGACATCTCTCGTACTGACATTGTCACAAACACTCCTCCTTTTAAGGCGATTGATAGCACGTAAAGTTTCTGACTTATTATTTATCTTTACATATTATATATACACGAAAAAGGTGAAATTTACTTTTTTCTTATTAAAATATTTTTTATTCGACGGCTTCAATTCCGTAGTAATCGGCACCTATCTCTGTAAACTGCGCTTTACCGCCGGTTAAATCCGCCATACTTTTCTTAAGCTTCTCTATATTTTCAGGCTCGATATGAAATTCAATGTTAACTGCATCGTCAAAGGTGGTTTCGTCTATAACGCCGCCGTTATCCGTAATATAGCTTTCAGCCTTTGTGTAGCGGTTATAATCCACCCTTAAATTATAAAGCAGGCACTCCTTCATGGTAACTATCTTAGCAGCCTTCACAGCTATGGAAGCTGAATGGGAGTAAGCCCTGACCAAACCGCCGCCACCCAATAATATTCCGCCAAAATACCTTGTGACCACCACTAAAACGTCCGTAATATTTGATTTTCTTAAAACGTCCAGCACGGGCATACCTGCCGTACCCTGAGGCTCGCCGTCGTCACTATAGCGCATTATATTACCTTCACGGAGAATATAGGCGTAAACGTTGTGGGTTGCATCCCAGTGGCGTGCCCTTAGCTCATTTAAAATTCCCAGCGCCTCCTCCTCCTTTGTAACGGGGAAGCAGTAGCCGATAAATTTTGAGCGCTTCTCGATAAAGACCTCTTCACTTCTTTGTTTAACGGTTTTGTAAGATTCCATATAAACCTCTAATCTAAGTAAAAAAGGCAGTGCAAAGAGCACCGCCTTTTACCCTATTATCAATAAAAGATAATTATTTGCCAAGTCCGTAACGCTTCTTGAACATATCTACGCGGCCGCTTGTATCAACCAGCTTCTGCTTACCTGTAAAGAAAGGATGGCACTTGGAGCAGATTTCAACTTTGATATCCTTCTTTGTAGAACGTGTGTTAATTACGTTGCCGCAAGCACAAGTAATTGTTGTCTCCTGGTAATTGGGGTGTAAGTCCTTTTTCATATAGTAGTCACCTCTTTCGGTTGATTGTATCTCGTATTAAGTAGCACTTAAACATAACATAAGGATTTTACCACAAAGGCAGTAAAAAATCAAGTGTTTTTAAAGTTTTTTATAATTCATTTTGTCTGATTTTTATATCTTACGAATTCTTCAAGGCAAAATGACAGCTGGCGCATTCTGTAAGCATTCTCCTTACCGACAAATCTTAAAACCGTGGGGTCGTAAGCCCTGCCTGTTAAATCGGTTTTACCCTTGGGGAACCTGAAAACAAAGCCGTAGTCCGCGGCGTTGTTGTTAAGCCATTTGTAAACGTCCGTCTCGGTGAAATCCTCACCCTCAAATTCTACCGTAACGCACATACCGCTGCCCTCATCACACTTTAAGGGGATTCCAACAGCCCTGCCCGTTTTGAACTGTGCCATAACAAGGGTACTTTCCTTATTTTCTATAAGCTCCTTTTTCTTAATTTCAAACCTTTCCGCCTGCTGTTCATAGGTAAGATAGCCTGAAACAAGCTTAATTTCAATATTATCCGCCCTTGCAGCTGCAAGCATTACTCTTAAAGCCGTGGATATCCTTTTATCCACAAGAACGCCTGCTACCTCCTCGGTTTCTACGGTGTAATTTTCATCCACGGGGTTTGATTTATTTATAAGGTGCAAATTAAAACTGTCATTATATATAGGTATGCCGGTTTCATTGTCATAAGCAATTACGCCCATAAGGCTTTCTATTGTAACCTCTTCCTCCTCAGGGTCGGTTATAACAAGGCTTGTGTTTACCTTACCGCTGCTTTCACCCGACACCATAGGCACGAATACCTCTGCAAAAAATATAACGATGCAAAAAATGAAAAGCACAAAACACAAGGCACCTATAATATTTGCGCTGAGACTTAAGTGCCTTATTGTCTTTTCCTCATTTTTACCTGAGTAGCCCTTTCTTTTAACGTAAACGGAGTTCTTTTTTACCTTATTTAAAGTTATGAAATTCTTTCTTTGTTTTTCCGTTTTTAAGCTTTGTGACTCTGCCAAAATCTGATATCTCCCCTGATTTCTTCATAGATATATTTATTATACTATATTTATTTAAAAAGATACAGAGAAACTTTTAAAATACTAACTAAATTTTAATTCATTTATATATTTACAAGTTTTTTAGTAAGTGATAAAATAAAGGGTAAGGGCATAAAGCCGTGAAGCGGTTTATGGCTTTATGCAAAAATATTGACGAAGGGAGAACCCCCACAATGAATTTCTTTTCAAAAGTGAATAACTTCCTTTTCCCCGGTGCTAAGGAATACCCCAAGCTCGGTGCTAAGAAAGCTATCACACTCGGTTTCCAGCATGCATTTGCTATGAGCTGTGCTACAATCCTTGTTCCCATCTTAACAGGTCTTGACGTAGGTGTTGCACTTTTCGCAGCAGGTATCGGTACACTTATTTTCCACCTCTGCACAGGTGGCAGAATGCCCACCTTCCTTGGCTCCAGCTTTGCTTTTATCGCAGCACTTCAGAGCATTATAGGTAACGACGCTTTCGGTGCTACAAAGGACGAGCAGATAAGCGCAGCATTGGGCGGCATTATCGCAGCAGGTCTTATTTACGTAATTTTATCAGTTATCATCAAGCTTTTCGGCAGCAAGTTTATTGACAAGCTCTTCCCCCCTGTTGTAAGAGGTGTAGGTGTTGCTATTATCGGTCTTAACCTTGCTTCTGCAGCTATCAACAACATTCAGACTCAGTACGGTGCTGACGGCAATGCTCTTGAATTCTTTAACCTTGAAAAAGGCTATGATATGCCCACATACATTTGGGCATGGGCTATTGCAGGTGTTACATGCTTAGTAGCTATTCTCCTTTCCACATACGGTAAGGGTATGGTAAAGATGAGCTCCATTTTCCTTTCCTTAGTTGTTGGTTACGTTATCACACTTATTTTCGTACTTACAGGTTTAGCTCCTGCTTCCTTAATGAACACAGGTGCTATTGCTACACACGAGTGGATCGAAGTTCCCCACTTTGTACTTCCTTCCCTCAACTGGGGTGCAATCGGTATTTTAGCTCCCATTGCTATTGTTACTTGCGTTGAGCACGTTGGTGACGTTTATGCTAACGGCGCTGTTGTAGGCAAAAACTTTGTTGAAAAGCCCGGTCTTCACAGAACAATGCTCGGTGACGGTCTTGCAACTATCGCTGCAGGCTTAGTAGGTGGCCCTGCTAACACAACATATTCCGAAAACACAGCTGTATTAGCTGCTACAGGCAACTACAACCCCGTTTCCTTAAGAATCGCAGCTGTTATCGCTATTGCAGTTTCCTTCTTTGGTAAGGGCGTTGGCGTTATTGAAACAGTTCCCAACTGCGTACTCGGCGGCGCTTGCATCGTTCTTTACGGTATGATCGCTTCCGTTGGTCTTCGCACACTTGTTGAAAATAACGTTGACTTCAAGAACAGCCGCAACCTCTACATCGCTGCTGTTATGTTAGTTCTTGCTATGGGTGGCGCTACAATCGGTTCTCCCGTATTCAGCTTCTCCGGTATCGGCCTTGGCATCATCGCAGGTATCCTCCTCAACCTCGTTCTTCCCGAGAAAAAGGCTGAAAACAAATAATCAAATTTAAACTTACGTGATGAATAGTCGTTTTCTGCGGCTATTCATCATCTTTTTGTAAAATTATGGATAACAAAGCATTTTTTGACAGTCAAAACGAAAAAGCATTAAAGCGAAGCAGGCTTATGTATATTCTGGAAGCGGGCTTTGAGTACCTTATCGCCATATTGGTGGCAGGTACTTTCCTTGCAAAAATCACCACAAGCCTTGGAATTTCCGATAATTTAACGGGTATAATCTCCTCCATAATTTCTTTGGGACAGATTTTTCAGCTTGGCTCCCTTTTAATCAAGCGTCCCAAGGTAAAAGGTCTTGTTATAATTCTCAGCGTAATAAACCAGCTTCTGTTTTTATTCTTATATATAATTCCCTTCTTTGAATTTTCCTGTGAAATCAAAACACTTATCTTTATTACCGCCATTATCTCGGCATACTTAATCTATAACGTGGCTCACCCCAAGAAAATCAACTGGTTTATGTCACTTATAGAGGACAGTAAACGCGGCTCATTTACAGGTTTAAAGGAAGCTGTAAGCCTTTTGATGGGTATGGTATTTACCCTTATAATGGGTGCTGTTATTGATATTTTCGAAGCAAAGGGCGAAATTAAAACAGCCTTCTTAATAACAGCTGTTACCATTTGCGCACTTACGGTGCTTCACACCCTTACAATGCTTCTTTCCGTGGAAAAGGAAGAAAAGGATGCAAGAATAAAAAAGTCAGGCATTAAGAATATGCTGGCTGTTTTAAAGGATAAAAACGTCTTAAAGCTTACCTTGGTCCTTTCGTTATGGCTTGCGGCTAACTCCAGCGCTCTCCCCTTCTACGGTACCTTCCAGATAAAGGAATTAGGCTTTTCCATGACCTTTATTTCCTTCTTAAGCATAGCCTACAGCATTGTAAGAATAGGCGCCAGCTTCATTATGGGAAATATAGCGGATAAAAAAGGATTTTCCACCGTTATGAAAATCTGCATACTCATTTCCGCCCTGGGTTACTTTTTAAACGTTTTCACCGTACCTTCAAACGGCTACGTGCTTTATACCTCCTTCCAGCTTTTAAACGCCGTGTCCTCCGCAGGTATAAACAGCGCACTTATTAACCTTGTTTATGACTACGTAAGCATTGAAAAACGTTCCGACGGCCTTGCCGTTACACAGACCTTTGCAGGTCTTGTAGGTTTCTTTACTACCTTAATTGTCAGCAAGCTTGTTGAATACATTCAGGGAAACGGAAATATGCTTTTCGGAATAAACCTTTACGCCCAGCAGGCAGCCTCATTGATAAGCGTCATATTCCATTTACTTTGCTTTATTGCCATCATCCTTGTGGTGGAAAGAACAATGAAAAAAATCACAAAATAAACATTATCCTATGCCTGACAGCATAGGATTTATTTTTATCCTTTAATAGCAATATTTTATCTTTTAGTCAAAATCAATTGACTTAACTTTTTCGTTTCTGTAAAATGTAATTATCAAACTCAAGGGGAGATTATAATGGAAAATAAATTTTTAAGCTTTTATGACCTTGATATTACAGGCGGTTTCTGGTACGACCGCCAGAAATTAAACAGCGAAACAACAATAAAAGCCGTGTATGACCGCTTTAAGGAGACAGGCAGATTTGAAGCCTTAAAGCAAAATTACAAGGAAGGTCAGCCTAACAGACCTCACATTTTCTATGACAGCGACGTTGCCAAGTGGATTGAATCCGCCGCATACATATATAAGAAAAATAAGGACGAATCCCTCCTTGTTCTCTGTGAAGAGATGATTGACGATATCGAAAAAACAAGACGTCAGGACGGCTACTTCAACAGCTACTTCCAGCAGTTTGAGCCTGAGGCAATTTTCACACGAAGAACCGACCACGAGCTTTACTGTGCAGGCCACCTTATGGAAGCTGCCGTGGCTTACTATGAATGTACAGGCAGGGACCGTTTCCTTAAAATTATGTGCGATTACGCCGACCTTATCGAAAAGGTTTTCCTTAAGGATAAAAGCGCCGCCTTCACTACACCCGGCCACGAGGAAATCGAGCTTGCTTTGGTAAGGCTTTATAAGGCTACAAATGAAAAGAGATATTTGGAGCTTTCCAAATTCTTTATTGACGAGCGCGGCACAAAGGAAGAGGATGAGTACGACTTTGCAAAGCACAACTACGCCCAGAGCGACAGACCTTTAAGAGAGTTATCCTTAGCAGAGGGTCACAGCGTAAGAGCCTGCTACCTCTATGCAGGTATGGCTGACATTGCCCTTGAATACGGCGACAAGGAGCTTTTTGCAGCCTGCGAGAGAATTTTCAATAATATCACCGAAAAAAGAATGTACGTAACAGGCGGTATAGGCAGCGCTTATCAGGGCGAAAGCTTTACAATCGACTATGATTTACCAAACAACACAGCCTACACGGAAAGCTGCGCCGCTATTGCCCTTTGCTTTTTTGCAAACAGAATGCTTAAAATGGATGTAAATTCCAAGTATAGCGACGTAATTGAGCGAATTATTTACAACGGTTTCCTTTCAAGCACCTCCCTTGACGGTAAGGCTTTCTTCTACAAGAACCCCTTGGACATCGACCCCAAAATGAAGGATAGACTTACCTCCACAAAGGACCGCGAGCACTTCCCCGAAACAGAACGCCTTGAAGTTTTCGGCTGCTCCTGCTGCCCGCCCAACATCACAAGGTTTGTTGCAAGCATAGGTGACTATATTTATTCCGAAAAAGGCGACACACTTTTTGTCCACCAGTATATTTCAAGTAAAGCAGATAAGGTAGAGATGGAAAGTAACTTCCCCTTTGGCGGCAAGGTTACAATTAAAACAAATAATTATAACAATGTTGCTGTCAGAATCCCTTCCTGGGTGGATAAATATACAATCAAAGTGAATAATGTTGCCGCCGATTATGAAATCAGCAAGGGTTACGCCTATATCAAGCTTCCCGAAAACGCTTTAATTGAGCTTGATTTTAATATGGAAGTTTGCCTTGTCGAAAGCAATCCCGAGGTTTTCATAAATCAAGGTAAGGTCGCCCTCACTAAAGGTCCCGTGGTTTACTGCCTTGAAAACATTGATAACGAAGCTGCCGTTCATAAGATTTCCCTTAAGGAAGAGCTTAACGCTGAAATTGAATACGACGAAAGCCTGAAGGCAGAGGCAATTTATACCGATGCATATAAGAAAGAGTTTACCTCCCTTTACAGAAAAGTAAACTCCGATTACAAGAAGATAAAAGCCAAGTTCATCCCCTACTACTGCTTTGCTAACCGCGGCACTCAGGAAATGTGCGTGTGGGTAAACTTCATTAATTAAATAGACCAAGTTAAATTGCGTCCTTAATTTTCTTAAGGGCGCATTTTTCAAGCCTTGAGACCTGCGCCTGGGAAATACCGATCTCCTCGGCAACGGTCATCTGGGTTTTACCCTGTAAAAAACGCATACCTAAAATTTTCTTCTCCCTTTGGCTTAAATCCTTCATAGCTTCCTTAAAGGAAAGCTCCTCGAAAAAGTCGCTGTCAGAGCTGCCGCCCACCTGGTCCATAAGGTAGATGGTATCGCCACCGTCATTAAACACAGGCTCGTAAAGGGACAATGGCGCGGAAATTGCCTCCAAAGCTACCACCACGTCCTCGCTTTTCACCGAAATTTCCTCGGCTATCTCCTTGGGGCTTGGCTCCCTGCCTAAAGTATTCATCAGCTTTTCCTTTGCCTGCATAGCCTTGTAAGCCACGTCCCTTAAGGAGCGGCTGACCCTTAAACTGTTATTATCCCTTAAAAATCTTCTCACCTCGCCTATTATCATAGGCACGCCGTAGGTGGAAAACTGCACCCCCTGGCTTAAATCGAAGTTGTCTATTGCCTTCATAAGCCCTATACAGCCCACTTGAAAGAGATCGTCCGGATTCTCACCTCTGCCGGAAAAGCGCTGAATTACGCTTAAAACAAGCCTTAAATTGCCCTGAATGAGCTGTTCCCTTGCCTCCTTATCACCGTTTTTGCAAAGCTTCAAAAGCCTTATTATCTCCTCGTTTTTCAAAACCTTCAGCTTGCTTGTGTTAACTCCGCAAATCTCAACCTTCGTAACCATACTATTTTTACCTCCGAAATTCTTTCGGTAATAGTATGGGTATTTTTATAAATTTTAAACAAAAGCTTTGCTTATTAATGAAGCTTATGGCTTGGTGCAGTTAACAGCGTGTATTCAAATTGAATACACCTAATACTCAAATTGAATACAGAAATAAATAATAAATACTAAATAATAAATAAGAACCTCACCCACTTACGAAATCAAAGATTTCGAGTGGGTCCCGAGAACCTTGATACTCGTTTCACTCGTATTAATAAGGGAGCTTGTACTAATGTACCGCTCCCTATATTTATATAATCGTAGTGACAGGATTCATCCCGTCAGGAAACGCCGAAGGTGTTTGATTACATACAGCCTTAAAATCGCTGTAAACATCAGGCTCGGCGTAATCTTTCCTTACGGCAACGCAACAAGTGTTTTCCCTCAGTAAGACGGCTTCTCCTCATCCGACTTCGTCAACCGGTAAAGCGGTTTCCTCAGCCACCTTCCCCGCTGGGGAAGGGGACCC